>JBKDUV010000001.1:0-2906 GCA_046339335.1 Planctomycetia bacterium
CGCTGGTGCAGTCCCGGTTCGCCCACGAGACGCCGATCGTCGCGATCGCGATTTCAGCCGACGGGAAACGGCTGGGGTCCGCGGCCGAGGACCGCTCGGTGAAGGCCTGGACGCTCCCGGACCTCGAGCAGCTCGGCCAACTTCCCCGTGCCGGCGACATCGTGGCGGCGATCGTCCCGGCCGGCGACGGGTTTCTGCTCGGCCGGATGGATGGCGTGATCGACCGGGTCGTCGTGCCGGCGACCGCGACCGCCATTCCGGGGACGGCGGTCGCGTTGCCGGCGGAAGCCGAACCTGACGCCGAACCGGCAGGCGTTCCGGAAGAGCCGCCCCACTAGGTCGAGGAGTCCGAGCCCAACGACGCCGTCGAAGCGGCCCGGCGCATTTCCCTGCCGGCAGCCGTCCGGGGCAGCATCGGCAGGGCGGGGGATGTCGACTGCGTGCGGTTTTCGGCCCGGGCCGGCGCGGTCCTCGTGGTCGAGGTGAGCGCCGCCCGGGAGAAGCCGGCATCGAGGCTCGATTCGCGGGTCGAGGTACTGCATGCCGATGGCCGACCGGTCGAGCAGGTAGTGCTCCAGGCTGTCCGTGACTCGTGGTTCACGTTCCGCGGCAAGACGTCCGACCAGTCGAACGACTTCCGCCTCCACAATCAGGACCAGATGGAACTCGACCAGTATCTGTATGCCAACGGCGAGGTGAACCGGCTCTGGCTCTATCCGCGCGGGCCCGACTCCGGTTTCGACGTCTATCCCGGGGCGGGCAAGCGGCACACGTTTTTTCACACGTCTCCCATCGCCCACGCCCTCGGCGAGCCGGCGTGGATCGTCGCGCCGCTGCCAGCGGGAACCCGGCCGACGCCCAACGGGCTGCCGGTGTTCCAGCTGTATTTCGAGAACGACGACGATCCGCTGCGCCGCTTCGGCACCGACTCCGAGGTGATGTTCCGGCCGCCGACGGACGGCGACTACGTGGCCCGCGTCAGCGACACGCGGGGGTTCGGCGACGCGAAGGATTTTCACTACACGCTGCGGATTCGCAGACCGCAGCCGTCGTTCGAGGTCGCGATCGGCGGCCGCGATCCGCAGGTCAGCCCGGGCAGCGGCCGGGAACTCACGTTCACCGCGACACGAAGCGAGGGCTTCAACGGCCCGATCCGCGTCGATGTCGAGGGGCTGCCGCCGGGGTTCACGTTCCACGGTCCTATCGAGATCGAAGCCGGGCAAATGCAGGCACGGGGTGTGCTCTGGGGTGCGGCCGATGCCGTCGCGCCCGACGCGGCGGCCGAGGCCCGGGTGCGGGTGCGGGCCGTGGCCACGGTGGCCGGCCGCGAAGTGGTCCGGGATCTCGGCACGCTGGGCGACATCCGGGTCGCCGCCGCGCCGAAGGTGGCCGTCGCGATCCTGCCCGGCACCGATCGCTCCATCGTGCGCGAGGTGCCGGGTGAGCCGATCGAGTTCACGATCCGTCCGCGGCAGACGATCGCGGCGCGGGTCAAGGTGGTACGGCACGACCTGACCGGGGCGGTCGCGCTCGGCAAGGAAGAGGCAGGCCGTAATCTGCCGCACGGGGTGTTCGTGGACAACATCGGCCTCAATGGCCTGCTGCTGCCGCAAGGAGTGGACGAGCGGGAGTTCTTCATCACCGCGGCGCCCAAGGCGGCGCCGGGACGGCGGCTGTTTCACCTCACCAGCGAGGCCGACGGCGGACAGGCATCGTTGCCGGTGTGGATCAACGTCCTCCCGGACCGGTGAGGCAGCCGGCCGGCGGCCCGCTCCTCGTGGGAGGCACGCCCGTCCGGGCCGGCCACTTGGTCGCGGCATAGCATTGTGCGGATGGGCGTCCGCAGCGGCCGCGGGAGCCGCGGCGGCGAAACGAGTCGGGGGTCGCCATGTCGCGCGAACAGTCGCAGGGACCGTTCTCCGTAGTCGGGCGGATCGGCATCGGCAGTGTCGAGGCCGTCGGCGAGCCGCACGGCCTGCGTGTGACCGTGCCGGTCCGCGACGTCCGCGGCCTGGTCGAGATGCTCGGCGGTAGCGGCGCCGACCTGGCCGCCGCGATCGCTGCGGCGCTCGGGCGTCTGGCGGCGACGCCGTTCGCCATCGAGAGTCTGGCTGTGACGGCCGGTCGCGCGGCCGCGGACATGCGGCTGGCCCGCGTGCTCGTGCGGTCGCTCGATCCCGGCCAGCCGCGATATGCCGCGGGCCATGCCGAGGCGCGCGGCGAGGCGACTGCCGCAGCGGTCGCCGCCGTACGGGCACTCGCGGCCGGGGGCTTCCTCGCCCGCCGCCTGCTGCCGGCGGGCGCCCGGGACGTGGAGGCCTCCACCGAACGGATCGTGCAGGGCATCGGCGGCTTGCTCCCGGCCGCGGCCCTGCCGCCGGAGACCGCCGGTGCGATCCGCGAACTCGTGGCTCGCGAACTCAACCGCTTCGGCGAGGGGCAGGCGATCGTCGCCGCCCACAGCCCCGATCCGGCGGCGGTGTTGACCCGGTTCGACGCCCAGGCCGCGCTCCTGCAGGCGGACGGGGAGGCGAAGACGAGCGATACGCACACGGCGTCCTGGTGGGAGTGGTTTCCCGGCCTCGACAACGATCAACGCACGCTCCGCGCGGTGCTCGCCGAGATGCCGGCGGCACCGGCGGTCGCCATTCCCTGGATCGTGCGGCTGTTCGAGAACGACAAGAGCTGGCTCGGGCTCCACGGGGCCGTTGACCTGCGGACGCACGACCTGATCCACGTGATCCTCGGCCGCGGACTGCTCGACCAGGACGAGGCGTTCGTGATCGGCTTCACGATGGGGAGCACGCGGTCCGTCACGGCGCTGGAACGCTGGGTCTTCAGGAACGCGATCTCCTCGCTCTATCCGGAGCCGTACCGGATTCCGCGAAAGATGCTCGCGGCTTATG
>JBKDUV010000002.1:0-3595 GCA_046339335.1 Planctomycetia bacterium
CACCCGAGCGGTGGCGAAGAGCTTCTTGGGGATGTCGAGCGCCTTGATGTCGACGCCGCCCGACATCGTCCGACCGGTGTTGCCGACCCACTTGTTGAACGCGCGGGCCATGCGCGTGATCGAGTCCATGAGCAGAAACACATCCTTGCCTGCCTCGGCCATCCGCTTGCACCGCTCGATGACCAGTTGCGAGAGCCGGACGTGGCTCTCCACGTCGCAGTCGAGACTGCTTGCCAGCACCTCCCCCTTCACGGAGCGGCGCATGTCGGTCACTTCCTCGGGACGTTCGTCCACGAGCAGCATGACGAGGCTGAGCTCGGGGTGGTTCGTTGAAATTGCCTGCGAAACCTGCTGCAGGAGCACGGTCTTGCCGGTTCGCGGCGGGGCCACGATCAACGCCCGCTGCCCCTTGCCGAGCGGCGTGAGCAGGTCCATGACACGCGTCGTGATCGGCTGCTGGCCGGTCTCCAGCCGAAGCCACGTCTCGGGATTGATGGGCGTGAGTTGGTCGAACGTCTTCACGTTCGAGTAGAGGTCGGGAGCCATCCCCTCGACCTCCTGGATTTCCCGAACGCGGGGACCTTGTTGTCGCCGGCCGGGCTGGACGAGGGCCTTGACGAACACACCCTCGCGCAGCCTGTAGCGATCGATCATCGTCGCCGGCACGAAAGGGTCGGTCCGCTCACGGATGTAATTGGTTTCGGGGCTGCGGAGGAAGCCGTAGCCGTTGGGGTGCATTTCGAGAACGCCCGCCCCAGGCTCCAGGGGGATCGGCTCGCCATTTTCGCCGACCTCGGGTTCCGCCTCCGGGGGGCGCATGCCCTCGCTGTCCATGTCCACGGCACCCGCTCCCGCAGGAACCGGACCGCCTCCGCCTCCGCGGCGATAGCGGCCGCGTCGCCGCCCGTAGCCACCGCCCCCACCGGAATAGCCCTGACCGCCCCCGCCCGGACCCGAGCCAGGGCCGAATCCTCCCGGGCCCGCGGGCCCGCCCCCACCACCACCGTAGCCCGAGCGCCCCCTGGAACGTCTCCGTTTCGACATGGCTGGGTCAACAACTCCACAGGGAATCAACCGCTTCGGCGTCCGCACGGTGCGGCTGCAACGACCAAATTGCCCCGACGAACGAGGCGCTGTCTCGAATGTCCCGCAGGCGGGGTGCCGGACGGCCGGGATCGACCGGCCGCAGCGGCTGCATCAAAGTTGGCGAACCACCAAGGTTGGCGAACCACCAAGGTGGCGGCTCGCCGTTGAAACCAGGACGACCAAATTGCAAGAGCTGAAAAGCCCGCTTCCGGTCACGAAACCCGGGACATATTCGGATTTTTCTCCGGAATGCATCCCTTAACCGGCACGGTCTCGACACGGCGGACAACGCAGGACCGGCGCCGCCGGACTGTGAAGACCGGCCGGAACGCCCGGTGACGCCCAACGCTTCGAGCCGCGAACCGCCTGGGAGAACCCGAGACGAAACCTTGCGACGAAGCCTTCCGCGACGGCCGGAGGCAGAACCACGGCCGAAAACCAAGGGGTTTTCCGCGGAGTCGTCTCATCGACGACAACGAAAAGTATCTCTTTCGGCCCCCGACCTGTCAAGGAGTGGGGTGAAAGGGCAACCTGCAGACGCTTGTCGAGCCGCGATGCTGGGCGGAGTGGAGAGAACAGGGGGGGTGCGACGTGCGGGGCGGCGCACAGGGCTTCAAATCGTCGCGATTCCTGCAACCGATTCCGCCGATACATGAGGAAGAGTCCCGAACTGTTCCGGGCCGCCGTGGGCGGCCATCCCGTACCGAGGCCGTCGCAATGCTGCGATCCAGAGGAACAAAGAGCCCCGCCCTCCATGCCCCACGCCGCTCCGCCGCCGGCCGGGGCGTGACGGCGACGCTGATTGCCTGGCTGCTTGCCCTGCCGGTGATCGTCTCCGGGGCGGAGCCCTGGCATGACGACTTGGACCGTGCCCGCGAGGCGTCTCGGGTCAGCCACCGGACGGTGCTGGCACTCTTCGTCGCCACATGGCAGCCGGGTGGGGGCGTGGCCGAGATGGTGATCGGCACGCCAGACGCCCGGGCCCTCGTCACATCGTGCTTCGAGCCGGTGATCATCGACGTTGACCGGCATGCCGACCTCACTCGGCGGCTCGGAATCAAGCACGTGCCGACCGTGGCGCTCCTGGGCGAGCACGACGAGGTGCTCGCCTCGTTCGCCTGCCCGTCGACCACGCCCGAGTTCGTCGTCGCAGCGGCCCAGGCCGTGCAGGAGGCGTCCATGCGACGGGATCGGCTTGCGGACCAGAGCCGCCGGTCGGGCCCCGGCCTCACGGCCAAGCCGCCCGCGTCGAAGGCGGCGATTTCGATGGTGACGAGCAAGGTGCGAGAACTTTCCGACTTCGCGAGCCACGAGACACCCGTCGGCACCGCTCCTGCCACGGCCAGCGCGGCGGCCTTCCAGCAACCGACTCCCGTCGCGACGCAGGCAACCGTCGCGGCGCAGGCAGGGCCGCAACCGGCACACGCGGCCATCGAACCGGCCCAGGCAGAAGAGCCTCTGCCTGCCCAGACGATCCCCTTCACGCGCAAGCCGCCGGCCTGGCCGGCCGAGACACCGTTCGCTCCGCTGGCCACCGTGATCGCAAATCCGAACGCCGAGCGGCCGGCGCTCGAGCCACGGCCGGCTGGCATGCCGGTCGCCGCGCCGCAGGGGTCGGCGCCGACGCCGTGGCTGGCGACAGCCACCCCGTCAACGGCTCCGAATGCGCCGGCGGTCGCTTCTCCCGCTCCGCCGACCGATGCCGAATCGAGTGCGTCGGTATCGGACATGCCGGCCGATGCGCGTGGGCTCAAGGCCCCCGTAGCAGCCAAGAAGCCGTCGCCGGCAAGTCAGTTTTTCGCGGCGTTGCAGAAGCCCTTTGCAGGGTTTTCCCGCAAGCCGGCCACCGAGCCTGCGGTCATCCCACCGTCACTTGCTCCGCCCACGCTCGCGCCGACGCGGCCTCAATGGCCGAGCCTCGCGGTCGCACCGCCAGCGTCGGACCGGTCTGCCGACGCTGGCGGATCTCCCGGCGCATGGCAGCAGGGCAGCCGCTCCCAGGCCGTGTCGCCGCTGGCTGCAGGTGGAGCCCACCAGGTGGCGGTGCAGGCTTCGTCGCCGGCCGACTCCCCTGCGAGCGTGCCGGAATCGATGCCGCTCGGACTGGAAGGCTACTGCCCGGTGACGCTCGCGGCGAAGGGGGCATGGACCGAGGGGAGGGCCCAATACGGTGTCCGTCATCGTGGCCGGACCTATCTGTTCGCGGGCGCCGTGGAGCAGCAGACATTCCTGGCCGATCCCGACCGCGACGCACCTGCGCTCTCGGGCGACGATCCCGTCGTCGCGATGGATGAGGGACGGAGCCTTCCTGGGCAACGTCGCTACGGGATAAAATGCGGCTCGCGGATGTATCTTTTTTCGTCCGCGGAGACGCGGGCCGCCTTCCAAGCCCAACCGGAGCGGTACACGGGCCGGATCGCGCAGGCCGAGCAGCCCGCGGCGGTCGGCACGCGCACCTACTGAAGGCCTTTCTTGGGTTCACTGCGTGCAGGTCGCGGGCCCGTGCGAA
>JBKDUV010000003.1:0-5775 GCA_046339335.1 Planctomycetia bacterium
AACTTTTCTTCGGGTGGGAAGGAACTTGATTGGGCCTGCCCAGGTCAAGACATCATTTCGTTCAGCAAGAACGGTAGCGGCTACACTTCGATGAGTGGTACATCGATGGCAACTCCGTTTGGTTCTGGCTTGCTTGCTTGCATCGTCGAAGTGATGCGTCGGCAAGGGAAGCCACAATGGAAGGCTACGGATGCGGTGCGGGCTTTCTTCAAAACGAATCTGAAGGACGCTGGAGCACCAGGTTTCGATCCGCGTTTTGGTCACGGAATTCCTGTCGCTGACTCTCTTCTGCAATCTCTTCTTCGTTCGGAACTGGTGCTAGCATGAGAACAATAACCGCATGGCTTTTGTTGTCGGTCGCTTGCTTTGCACAAGTCCAAGCAGTCATCGACGCACCGAGCAAAGCACTGCCAGGTGAGTTGGTAGTGCTCAACTCGTCGAAGTCCAAAGGGGATAATCACAAGTGGATTACACCCGAAGGGATCTCCACGGCACAAGCTGGCTGTACGGCGATTGACTCGCAAGTATTCTTCGCAACGCCGCGAGCTGGTAGCTACACGTTTTATTTGATTGTTTCGGACAAGACGGCAGCGATTGATTACGCGAAGCATACTGTGGTGATTGGTGATTCTGTTCCACCGAAGCCGGATCCTGATGTGCCACCCGTAACGCAACCAGGTGAGTTTGCGAAACTGTCGGAGCTAAGTCGAGTCAATAGTTTAAGCCTGAACGATCCAGCCACGCGAGCAGCTTTGGCGACTGCGTTGAAGAAGATTGTTTCGGACATGCGAGCTATGTGCGACAGAAACGAATGCCCAACGCTACAAGGTGCTCAGTCGGCATTTGTGCATTCAATCGAATCGGTTCTTTTGGCTCGTCCTAGAGGAGCGTCGAGAGATGCGAACTGGGAAGAGGTTTGGAGGATACCTAACGCGAAGTGGATTAACGATGCGAAGCTGCAAACGGTATCGAAATACCTAGACGCATGCGAAGCAATAACGAAGGGGTTGCAATAATGCTGAAAATCATCAACACGCTCATTGTTTTAATCGTGCTAAGTACGATTGGCTACTCGCAGGAAATTGAATGCCAGAACGGACGCTGTGACGTTGTTCGAAAGGTGGCAACGGTTGCGGTGGCTCCTGTTGTTGTCGCTGCCAATGTCGTCGAGGCTACGGCTGAAAACGTCAAGACAGTCGCATGCAAAGTGAAAGAGAAGCGAGTACCTCTACTCCAGAGATTTAGAAAGCTGTGTTGCAAGTGACAGTCGAACAGAACTCGATGACGGGTTGGATGTTGGCGGGTGTCTCTGCGATTATCGCAACGTTGAGTTCTGTTGTAGCGTGGCTGTTCAAGCTGCGTGAGAACGAAAACGCAAAGCATATCGAGGGACTCAAAAACGAAGTCGCAACGATAAGTGCGAAAGCCGACAAGTGCGAAATCGAGCGGGGTGATTTGAAAACGGAGTGTGCGTTGATGCGCGGCAAGATTGAAGTCTTGGAGACGAAGCTTGCGTTTATCGACGTCAACGGAACGAAGTACGCACACAAGGACGATAAGAAATGACTAGCTTTTTTATTCCTCGCGGTCTGCGAATACGAGACACCGATAGTTCGGCAACAGGGATTGTATCCACGCTGGTCGTGACGGATGGGACGCTGACAATCACAGACAGCACAGCGAATCTGAACGTCCCAAGAATCACAGTTGGCACAGCGGCACCCAGCGGTGGAAACGACGGCGATATTTACCTGCAACACTCCCCATAAAGGATAAAAACGAATGGCAATTCAATTTAACGTAGCAACAAGAAATGCACGGCTCGACACAATCGAGAGCACGAACGGAACATCCTGTTCTCTGGAGATTCGAAGTGGAACGAAACCTGGTACTTGTGCTACTGCGACTTCAGGTGGTGCGGTACTTGCAACGATCGATCTTCCATCAAACTGGATGGACCCCGCCAATGCCGGTGCGAAAGCTATTGCAGGCACTTGGCAAGATTTGTCTGCCGATGGTACTGGAACAGCATCGTTCTTTCGTGTTTACAACTCGCAGTCAACCAAGAACGAAACGACTTGCTTCCTCCAAGGTGACGTAGCAGTGTCAGGAAGTGATATGAACGTCTCTTCTGTATCTTTCACAACAGGTCAATCTTTTACTGTCAATAGTTTTACCCTGACAGACGGCAACGCTTAACTATGCAGCTAACAACAGCACAGCAAACGACGCTTCGCAACTTCGTTCTAGCCGATCCTGTTTTTTCGGTTCAGCCACAAACTAACAGCGGTGCTCTGTTCATTGCCGAGGCATTAAATCAACCGACAGAACCAGCGTTCATCGTGTGGAGAACATCTGTCTCCGTTGACGAGATTATGCGAAACGGCATGGACTGGGCACGAGTCGATAATCTTTCAGTAGGTAAGGCAAGAATCTGGGATTGGATGAGTCGTCTTGGTTCGTTCGATGCCAGCAAGCCGAACGTACGAGCGGGTATTGATGCTTGTTGGGTTGGTACGGCAGCAGATTTGGCAGTACGTGCGTCGGTTTATGTCCATTGCAAACGAACAGCCAACGGCGTTGAAAAGCTACTAGCTACAGGCACGGGTAGTAATGCAGTTCCAGCGGTTACTTCAGCCGAAGGAACGCTATCGTACTTAGACGTAGTTCAAGCTATGGGTTGGTTCTACTAATATGCCAAGTAAAGTTTACAGAGCTACGGAAACTCCAGTCGTCTTTCGGGAATCGGGCGGAGATGTTGTACTCAGCTTAGCGGTATCGGGCACTGGATTGGGTATCGGTGCTGGCAGGATATCAGCACGATATGACCGTGGAGCTGGCAGCGTAGCACAGTCGCACGAAGTCAAAGCTGTGATTCAGGCTGCGGCTTCTGGATTCGCTGTAGGTGACGCAATTGAAATATGGCTATTCCAGAGCGATGGAACGTATATGGACGGAACATTAGGTACGTCGGATGCCACTATGGGTTCTGACAAACGTCGCAACGGATTATTGATTGGTGCTGTTATCGCTGACACAACATCGTCTGCAACCGATATCGTCACTACGTTCATGGATGTACAGATCACTAGCCGATACTATTCTATCGGAGTATGGAACGCGAGCGCCACCAGATCGCTAAACGGGACAGCTAATTCGTCGCGAATCATCGTTACTCCAATGCCACCAGAGGCTCAATAACATGCTGCTAACATCCACCAGCGATAAAATCCGATTGGTCACTGCCGTAGCTGGTGATGTTCGCGTGCAAGCTAGCTACGTGGACCTCTCTGGTAGTACGGTTACACCGGGACGGCTTAACAGTTCTATCAGCACAGCTACGACGACCGATATAGTCGCAAGTCCTGCGAGTAGCACGCAACGAAAAATAAAGTACGTATCCATTTGGAACGACTCTAGCAGTTCAGCCAATTCGGTTACAGTGCAACACACCGACGGAACGACAGTCGTTGATATTTATGTCGTCAGTCTGCCAAGCCAATCGGGATTGACCTACGTCGATGGGCAAGGCTGGACTGTCACCGGCAATTCTAGACCGACAAACATTCAAACCTTTTCCGCAAGTGGCACCTGGAACAAGCCGACCAGCTTCAACCCGGGCGTTGTGATGGTTCGCGTCTGGGGTGCAGGCGGCGGTGGAGGTGGGGGTGCTTCGCTGGCAACTGCGACCGTTACCAAGGGTGGCGGTGGAGGCGGCGGGGGTTGCTTTGTCGAAAGAATTTTTAGAGCATCTGACCTCGGCGACGACGTATCGGTGACCATCGGTGCAGGAGGTTCGGCGGGCACGGGTGCAACGGCTGGTGGATCCGGCGGCGATGGTGGCGTTGGCGGCAACACGACATTCGGCTCACTGCTGACCGGCTATGGTGGCGGCGGCGGAAGAGGCGGGCAAAACTCCGCTCTTGCGACTGGCGGGGGAGGCGGCGGCGGCGGTCATTCCGCAGGCACATCGGCAAGCGCCGCAGTTGGCGGGAGCGGAGGACTGCCAACATCGGCAGGGCCGGGTTTTGACGTTCAAGGAATCACCGGCTCGGTTGGTTCCGGCAGCACTTACTACGGCCATCTGGGCGGGGGTGGCGGTGGCGGTTCTACCAATGCTGCTGCCGCTACTGCTGGCGGCGGGTCGCTGTTTGGTGGCGGCGGTGGCGGGTCTGGCGGTGGAACCACTGCAGTTCCTGCTACAAACAGCCCAAGTGCGGGCGGTGGCTTTAGCTCTGCTATCGGCGGTGGCGGAGCGGCGGGCGTTTCTGGTTCAACACCTACACCCGGTGATGCGGGTGCGCCAAGCAACGGGCTTGTAGGTGGCACAGGCGGAGGAGGTGGCGGTTCAACTGTTGCGGCTTCTACCAACGGCGCGGCTGGCGGTGAAGGCGGGCTTGGAGGCGGTGGTGGCGGCGGCGGTGGTCGTGGCAGCAATCCGGGCCTTGGCGGCGCGGGCGGCGTCGGCGGTGCTGGCTACTGTGTTGTAATCTCTTGGTAATAAAAAATGTACCTAACGTCAACCAGCGACAAAATCAGAGTCACAACAAGTTCATCGAACAGCGTTCTAGTTCACGCGTCATACGTGGACCTGTCTGGCAGTACAGTTACACCTAACAGGCTCAACACCAGCATAGCAGCGGCAACCACAACTGACGTAGTGGGCAGCCCTAGTGGGAGCGATAGCCGAGTCGTAAAGTTTCTATCGGTATGGAACGACCACGCTTCAGCGGCTCAGACAATTACAGTGCTGCATACGGACGGAACTACGACGGCAGACTTGTGGAGCGGTAGTGTTCCTGCCCAGTCAGGATTGATTTTTGATGAAGCGAGTGGCTGGAAAGTGTCATCGCCGTTTCCATCGGCAGACATCCAGACTTTCGATTTTCCTGGCGGAACGTGGACTAAGCCAACAGGTCCACGCACCGGGCTGACCCTGATTCGGCTATGGGGTGCAGGTGGCGGCGGTGGGGGCGGTGCTTCGCTCGCAACTGCCACTGTCGCTAAGGGTGGCTCGGGCGGCGGAGGTGGTGCCTGCATCAGTCAAATATTACTGACCGACGAACTGCCTGAAATCTTGCGTGTGCAAATCGGCTCAGGCGGGTCGGGCGGCGCGGGCGGCCTAGAGGGCGCGGCGGGAACAGCTGGTACTAGCGGTGCATCGTCTTTTGTCCGGTCCTCAAGGCCGGTTTTTCTGTCTATCACAGGCGGAGCAGGCGGGCTTGGCGGTCAGATCAGTGCCACTGCGACCGCAGGCGGCAACGGGGCTGGTACTCATGGCAGCGATGGAGGCACAACCAGCCCAGGAGCATCGGGGCAGCCAGCAACCACCAGCAGCACGACTGGAACTGGCCCCATGTGGGAGGGCGGCGGAGGTGGAGGCGGTTCCAGCAACGCAACCGTACCTGTAATGGTGGCGGGCGGCAATGCTCGGTTTGGTGGTGGCGGTGGCGGCTCGGGCGGGTGTCACAGCAACGTCCCGAATATCGTAAACGCTACAGCAGGCGGAGGCACGGGCAACAGTGTGGGCGCTACGGCTGGCGGGCTTGGTGGCGCGGCAGGCACGAGCGGTGCATCACCGACGGCAGGAGCAAACGGCATTGACACTAACGGCATCGTAGGTGGCACTGGGGGAGGCGGTGGCGGAACAACTGTCACGGCATCAACGGCAGGAGCAAACGGTGGCAATGGTGGTAAGGGTGGAGGCGGGGGTGGTGGAGGCGGTGTTGGTATGAACCCTGGCATCGGTGGCAAGGGCGGCGATGGAGGCAATGG
>JBKDUV010000004.1:0-6326 GCA_046339335.1 Planctomycetia bacterium
CAGCATCGCGTACAGCGTGGCCTTGAGCGTGCCGAAGATCAGCGGCACGAGGCCGTACTTCGACTCGAACGACTCGTGGCCGGTGGTTTCCCAGGCATGCACGGGGCCGGGGAAGTTTTCGTACCACATCGGCCGCAGCAGCGCCCCGAGCGAGACGTCGGCGTGGGGAACCTCCAGGGTCCAGGCTCCGAGCGTGCCGTGGCCGGCCGAGAGCAGGGCATCCTCGCGCGGCGTGATGCAGACCGCCCGGACCGGCGGACGGCCGGCGATGCCAGGCACGCGCAGGGCCTCGGCCCCCGTCGTGGCCTGGAGGATGCGGATGCCGGCATCGGCTGCGCCGTCGGCCTCGGCCACGGCGAACAGCCGCGACCGCGGCGAGGCGGCGATCGCGGTGGCCCGCGGCCGGCGCCTGCCACCGCCGACGTCGGCCGGAAACCGCTTGGCGACGACCGTCGAAAGGCCGTCGTCCGTCTTCGCTCCGTCCCGCTTGACGGCGAAGAACACGCGCACGTCCCCAGCGGTGTCGGCGACCGCCAGCGACGTGCCGCCGAACAGCCGCTCCACCGCGGCCACGCTCCGACCGCCGTCGCTGACGGCGAAGGTCTCCATCATCTGGGGCTGCTCGACGTCGCGGATGACAGAGCGCCGGGCCGTGCCGTCGGCCGCGACGAGGAACAACTGGTCCCCGAGTTCGGAGACGCGGACGAAGGCCGGCCGGAAGCCAGGCTCGGCGTCGAGCGTGGCCCCGGTCGTCTTTGTCGTGTCCCGGCCCGTGAGCATGTTGCGCTTCACGGTCGCCCGCTCGACCCGCACGCGGCCCGACGTGTCGACGGCGGCGGCGAGCATGCCGTCGGTGAGCTGGACGACGTCCACGTCCACGATCCGCTCCGCGAGCGCCCGTGACGGCTCGCCCAGCGCGGTCGTGAACGTCACCCGTGCGAACGTGTCGGCCCCCGTCCGCACGATGATGGTGTCGCCGGAGACCGCGGCCCCTCCAACGGCGAGTTCGCGGGCCGCGGGGGGCGGTTCCTCAGAAAGGAACGCCGACTCGAGGCCGATCCGGCCGGTCCGCAGGCTGCCATCGTCGTAGCCCACGGCCGCCAGCATGCCGCCGGGCACGATGCGGACCGCCGAGGCGCCCTCCAAGCCGCAGTCGGCGGCCGATCGTGCGAGCAGCCGTTTGCCGTCGGCGATCCCGACGATGTCCACGCCGCCGCCCGAGCCGGCGGGCTGCGCCTTGAGAACCCAGGCGACGGCGCCTGACTCGTCGGTGCCGACCGCTGCGGCCGCCGATATGTCGGCCGGCCGGCTGATGTCGGCCCCGACCCGCGAGCCGTGCAGCAGCGGGAATGCCACGCTGAGCAGGAACAATCCCACGAGCAGCACGGCGACGATCGTGCCGATGCCGCCGAGCGTGATCACGCCCCTCGCGATCGCATCCCCCGCCTTGACCCAGGGATTCGTTCGCCGCCGCCGCGACCGTCCGGTGAAGGTGGGTTTCGAGTCCATGCGCCGGATTCCGCAGGGCGGGGGCGTGCCCGTGTCAGGGAGCGGAAATGCCGACCTTGGTAAGCGCCTCGCCCGCCACCTGGCCGGTGACAGGCAGGTAGCCGTCCTTCTTCACGTCGACCTGGCCGTCGGCACTGAGCACGTAGCGGAGAAACTCGCGGCGCAGCGGATCGAGCTGGTCGCCCGGCTTGTGGCCGAGGCTGAGCCAGAGAAACCGGGCCAGCGGATACTCTCCCTCGTAGGCCGCCTTCGGCTCCGGACCCACGGCCGTCCCGTTCTTCTTGGCCGCCAGCGGCAGAGCGCGGACGTTGGCGTTGCCGAAGCCGATGCCGCTGTAGCCGATGCCGAACTTGTCGCCGCCGACGGCTTGGACGACGGCCGCGCTTCCCGCCTGCTGCTTGACGTTGTCCTTGAAGTCCCCTTTGAAGAGGGCGTTTTCCTTGAAGTACAGATAGGTTCCGCTCGCCGAATTGCGGCCGTAGAGGACGATCGGCTTGTCCTTCCACTCGCCGCCGAGGCCGAGGTCGCCCCACGTGAGGATGTCGTTCTTGGCACCCCCCTTGCGATTCTTGGAGAAGATGGCGTCTACTTCCTCGAGGGACAGGCTCTTGATCGGGTTGTCGCGGTGCACGAACACGGCCAGCATGTCGATCGCCACCGGAAGCGTCGTCGGGGCGAAGCCGTGCTTCTTCTTGAAATCGTCGATTTCCTGCGGCTTCCAGTCGCGGCTCATGGGCCCGAACGACGCCGTGCCCTCGATGAGCGCCGGCGGGGCCGTGGACGAGCCCTTCCCTTCGATCGCCTCGCGGACCGCCGGGTAGTGCCTCTTGAACCCCTCTGCCCAGAGGGCGACGAGGTTGTTCATCGAATCGGAGCCGACGAACTTCATCGACCCTGCGACCTCACCGGCGGCCTTCTTGTAGGGCTTGAGAGCGGGGTCGAGTTCCGTGTCGAGGGCCAGGCCTCTGCCGGAAATGGCGAGCAGGAGTCCCAAAGCCGTTGCAAAACGCGTCCAACCCAGAATCCGCATGGTCGTGTCTCCGTAAGGGCGGCCGTGCATGTGACTCACCGGAACGATTTGTAGCGGCAGATTGTGAGGCTTTCGTGAGGCATGGAAAGGCCGTCGCGCCGGCGCCGGAAAAACCGCCCGTGGCCTGCCCGCGGGGTCAAGCCATCAGCGCCCGGACGTGGGCGGCGGCGGCGGACGCCAGGCCGTCAAGGGCGTAGCCCCCTTCCAGCGTGGAGACGAGCCGGCCGCCGCAGTGCCGGTCGGCGATCTCCCGGACGATCCCGGTGAGTTCCGCAAAATCGTCGTCGGTGAGCCGGAACCCGCCGAGCGGGTCGCCCACCCGCGAGTCGAAGCCGGCCGAGACGAGGACGAAGTCGGGACGGAAGGCTTCGGCCGCCGGAACGAGTTTGTCCCGAAATGCCCCGACGATTTCCTTCCGGCCGGCCCCCGCCGAAAACGGGCAGTTGATCGTCAGCCCCGCGCCGGCCCCGCGGCCGGTCTCGTCGGCCCGCCCCGTGCCGGGGTAGAGCGGATGCTGGTGCGTGTCGAAGAACAGCACGTCGCCGTCCTCGTAAAAAATGTCCTGCGTGCCGTTGCCGTGGTGCACGTCCCAGTCGGCGATGAGCACGCGGCGCAGGCCGTGCTTCGCCCGCGCATGACGCGCCGCGATCGCCACGTTGTTGAACAGGCAGAAGCCCATCCCCTTGCGCGGCGTGGCGTGGTGGCCGGGGGGACGGACGACCGCGAAGGCGTTCTTGGCGCGGCCGGCCAGCACCCCGTCCACCGCGGCGATCAGGCCGCCGGCCGCGAGCCTCGCGGTTTCGAGTGAACGGGGTGAGAGCGGCGTGTCGCCGGTGGAGAGCCGGTCACGGTTGTCCGCGACGTCCTCCCTGATGATCCGCAGGTAGTCGGCGGCGTGGCAGCGGAAGATCTCCTCGTCGGTCGCCGGGCGCGGTTCGATGATCCGCGCCTGGTCGAGGAGTCCGTCGGCGCGCAGCCGGTCCTCGATCGCCCTGACCCGCTCGGGCCGTTCGGGGTGGCCGTCACCGGTGAGGTGGTCCTGGTAAGCGGCGGCGATGACGAGGCCGGTGGCGGGGGGCTGCGGGGCTGGCATGGGGCAAGCGTATCGCGGCCGGCGAGCCGAATGACAGTCCTCCCGGGGCGGAAAGTTTGCGACGAGCCGGTCTGTGCGTTAAAATTTGCGCGATGAATCGCATCACCGTGGTGATCGTTCCGTGGTTTCTCTGCATCGTGCCGGCGGCCGTCGGCGGGGATCCGCCCGGCTCGCTGGAGGCGGTCCGGCAACAGGGCCGCGCGGGGTCCAGGTTTCTACGCGACGGCGTTCCTGCCGAGCAGCAACCGGCAGACGCGCCGAACCCGACCGCCCTGTCCTTCAAAGAGGCGGTCGAGCCCACTCTGCTCCGGAGCTGCGTGGCGTGTCATGGCCCGAACCGGTCCGAGGGCGATGTGCGGATCGATCGGTTGAATCCCGACCTGGTCACCGGGCCGGACGTCGACGTGTGGCGCAAGGTCTCCGGCGTCTTGAGCAAATCTGAAATGCCTCCGGCTGACGAACCGGAATTTGCGATCACCGCCGCCGAGCGCGCCCGGATTGTCGATTGGCTCGGCGCAGAACTGACCAGGGCGTCGCAGCTCCGCCGCGATCGCCGGGAGCACTCATCGTTTCGTCGGCTGACATCCGACGAATACCAGCATGCCCTTCAGGACCTGCTCGGGGTGCCTGCCAGACTGACCGGAAAGCTGGCCGCAAAACTGCCCCCCGAAACCATCTCCGAGCAGGGCTTCAAAAACAGTTCCGAATTGCTCGCGATGTCACCCATGCACCTGGAGGCGTACCGTGACATCGGGCTCAAGGCGGTCCGCAGCGTGGTGGTCATCGGCGATCGCCCCCCGACCGTGACGTTCGTCGTTTCGATGCCCGAGGAGATGGTTCGTGCGGACGAGGCGGCCGCCAAGAAGGCTGCCGAGGATGCTAACAAGCAGGCCGCCAAGGATGCCGCCGAGGATGCTGCCAAGGATGCTGCCAAGGATGCTGCCAAGGACAAGCCGAAACCGGCCGCCCCGCCAAATTATGCCCATCTGGTCAACCGTGAGACCGGCGCGTTCGCGGCGTTCATCGGATCACAGCGGACGCCCCTCGCGGACGGCGTCCCGGCTCAGGCTCCGGCTCCCACACCGGTGGCGTTCCGCATGGGGCCGCGCCATACGCTGCCGCTGAACGTCGGTCGCATTTTGCCCGACGAAGGGGAGATGCGGATCCGCATTCGCGTTGCACGTTCGGCCGCGGATTCCAAGGACACCGCCACCCTGCAGGCGCAGATCGGCGCACGCACGGGCAACAACGCCTCGTTCTCGCAGGTCATCGGTGACCTTGAAATCCCCTTGACGGCGTCTGTCGACAGTCCCGAATTCGTCGAATTCCGCGTTCAACTCGGCGAAATCCTGCGAAATCCGTTTCGCAAGAACGAAGCGTCGTCCCCGAATAGGGAAGAGACTCTGGTCATCAGAAACACCTCTCGCATGCCCGTGTTCGTCGACTACGTGGAAATCGTCGCACCGTTCTATGAACAGTGGCCGCCCCGAACGCACACCAACGTGTTCGTCGCAGCCGACGACAAGGGCAACGAGGCCGCCTACGGACGCACGGTCCTCGGCCGTTTCCTCCGCCGCGCCTGGCGTCGGCCCGTGGACGCGGCGGAACTCGACCGGTGGATGGGCCTGTTCGACAAGTATCGGCCCGGGTGTGCGACCTTCGAGGAGGCGATGGTCGAGGTGCTGGCGACGGCGTTCGCCTCGCCTGACTTCCTCTACCTGGTGCCGGCCGCAGCGGCCGGCGAAGGGCAGACGGCGTCGCGGATCGATGATTTCGCGTTCGCGACCCGGCTGGCGATGTTCCTGTGGAGCAGTCTTCCGGACGACGAGTTGTTGGGGCTGGCGGAGCGGCGCACTCTGCGGGACCCGCAGGTTCTCGCCGGGCAGATCGACCGCATGCTCGCCGATCCTCGGTCCGAACGGTTTGTCCGTGCATTCGTCGAGCAGTGGCTCGGGCTGGAGCGGATGGAGAGTGTGACCCACGTCAAGGATGCCACGCTGCGAGCGGCGATGCTGGAGGAGCCGGTCGCCTTCTTCGATGAGGTGCTGCGAAACAATCGCAGCATCATTGACCTCATCCATTCCGACTACGCCGTCATCAATGATCGGCTCAGTGTCCATTACCGGATCCCCGACGTCCGTGGCCCGCAGTTCCGGCGGGTGCCGATTTCTCCGGCAGTCAACCGGGGCGGGGTCTTGACGTCGGCCGTTGTCCTGGCGATGAACGCGGACGGCAAGGATTCGAATCCGCTCAAGCGCGGGGTGTGGCTGCTGAAGCGGATCCTCGACGACCCGCCCCCGCCTCCGCCGCCCAACGTTCCCCAGGTCGATCTGACGGATCCCGCGATCCTGAAGATGACGCTCAAGGAGCGGATCGTCAACCATCGGGACAAGGCCGCCTGCATGTCGTGCCATTCCCGGATCGACCCGTGGGGAATCTCCCTCGAGAACTATGACGCACTGGGCGCGTTTCGGACGACGATCGACGGCAAGCCGGTCGATGCGACCGCCGAACTCTACAATCGGCAGAAAGTGGCCGGAATCGATGGACTCAAGCGACATCTGCTCGCCGACCGACAAGATCAATTCGCGTCCGCGATGACTTCCAAGCTGGCGGCGTACGCCCTTGGTCGGCCGCTGACCTTCAGCGACCGTGCCAGCCTGGAAAAAATCACCGCCGAGTCGCGGCGCGGGA
>JBKDUV010000005.1:0-7171 GCA_046339335.1 Planctomycetia bacterium
GCTCGAGGAACCCGGCGACCTCGACGCGGCCGGCCACGATGCCGGCGGCCTCGCGCGAGGCCGCCGTCATCGCCGCCGTGATCGGATCCGCCGCGCCGCCCGCCGCCTCCGGTCGCGTCTGCGGAAAATCGTCGGCCGCGAACGACAGGCTCGTGCCGGCGTTTTCCATGCGCCGGAAGAAATCCTCGGGGGAGACGAACGTGCCTAGCGCCGTGCTCCGGGACGCCGCGAGCCGCAGGGCCGTCAGCCAGGGGCTCGCGGTGCCTGCGTAGTGGGCCAGCGACACTACCGCCGTGTGCTCATGATCGAGCGCGTCGCTGATCCGCTCCGGCAGCCCGAGAATGGCCGCGGCCGACCGGACGTCGACGGGACGCCGCGCGACGGCATCGATGGCGGCGCCGCCGGCCCCTTCCCAGCGGAAGAACCCCGCCTGCGGTTCGGGAAGCCGGCTGCCGTCGAAACTGGACCAGATGGCGCCCGCATAGCCGAACTGCCCGAGCAACTGTGGCAGCACGGCGGTCGCACAGCCGGCCCGGGCCGCGTATACCCGGGGGGCGACGCCGAGGTGCGTCCGCCAGACGGCGTGGCCGGCGCGGAGGGAGCAGAGAATCCCCTCGGCCGCCAGCGCGTCGAGCGGGGGCAGATCGCGATCGCGGCCGCCGCAGGGCGTCACGCGTCCCGACTGGACCGCGTCGCGCAGGGCGGCCAGCGACTCAGGATGGTTCGCGGCCAGTGCCGCGATGGTCTCTCCGGAGGCGACGATGCCCAGGGGAACCGGTGCTTCGAGCTCGCCCCGCAGCGGCCGGCCGAGCGTCGATTCGGCGAGGAGCACGATGTCGAGGATCCAGAAATCGACCGGAGCGTAGCGGGCCCGGGCGGTTGCCAGATGGACGTAGCAGTCGCCGATGCCCGCCCGGGCCTCGGCCGCGCGGCCGGCGACCGCGGCCCGTGCCGCCGCGACGACGGCGGTGCCGAAGCCCGAGGCTTCCAGGTTCGCTGCCGATCGCATCCGTCGGGCGAGCAGTTCGGAGAGCAGCGTGGCCAGGCCGAGGGCGACGAACTCCCCGTCCAACTCGTCGCCGCCCGCCGTCTGCGGCAGGCCCGCGGCCGCGACCGCGGCGGCGACGATCTCCTCCCGGCGGCGGACGCCCCGCACGCGGGGACCGGCGGCGACCGTCCCGTCCGCCTGGCCGGCGAAACGAGCGTCGAAAGCGGCGGGCACGATCTCCAGCGTCGTGGGTGCGGAGGGGGCGGGCAGGTCGACGCTTGCCCATTCCGGGATCGCGCCGACGGCGGCGACCAACCGCGGATGCCAGGCCGCCGTCCAGGCGGCGAGCAGGTCCTCCGCTTCGACCTCTTCCAGCGATGCAGGGAAGCCGTCCAGGGAATGGCAGGGAAGAAAAACCCTGATGGTTTGGATGGTCATGGCGGAGAGTGTAATCCATCCGCCGCGCGTCGCCCGCTTCCGCCCAGGCCGGGCAGGCGCCGCGTTTGACACGCGCCGAATCCGCTCTCTACGATTGCTGTTGTTCGCGTCAGTTTCCGACCGCGAGATTCCCCGGGCCCGCCCCGACGGTCCTCACTCGACCGGCCCATTTGGATCGCTTCCATGGCCCGCAGTCCCTACGCCTGGGGCATCGACATCGGCAAGTCGTCGCTCAAGGCGCTGCGCTGCCGGCGGCCCGACGACGACTCCCGCGAGCTGGTGGCGGAGGCCTTCGATTACATCGAGTATCCGACGGTCCTGACCCAGTCGGATGCCGACCCCGTCGAGCTCGTCCGCACGGCGCTGCGCGATTTCATGGCCCGCAACACCGTCGTCGGCGACCGGGTCGCGGTCTCGGTCCCGGGCCAGTCGGGGCTTTCGAAGTTCATCAAACTTCCCCCCATCGAGGCGAAGAAGATCCCCGACATCGTCCGGTACGAGGCCCGGCAGCAGATCCCGTTTCCTCTGGAGCAGGTGATCTGGGACTGGCAGCGGCTCGCCGGGGGCATGGAAGAGGCGGGCTTCGTCCTCGACGCCGAGGTGGCGATCTTCGCGATGAAGCGCGAGCAGGTCTACAAGGCGCTCGAACCGTTGACGGCGGCCGGCATCGAGGTGGACATCCTCCAGCTGTCGCCGATCGCCCTGGCGAACATGGTGATGTTCGACCAACTCCCCGACCCGGCGACCATCGATCCGGACAAGCCGCCGCAGTCGCTCGTCCTCGTCGCCACCGGCGTCGATTCCACCGACGTGGTGGTGACCAACGGGCTGCGGATCTGGCAGCGCAGCATGCCGATCGGGGGCAGCACGTTCAGCAAGGCCCTGGTCAAGGACCTGAAGCTGACCTTCGGCAAGGCGGAGCATTTGAAGCGGAATGCGGTCCGGGCCGAGGACCCGAAGGCGGTGTTCAAGGCGATGCGACCCGTGTTCGGCGAATTCGCTGCGGAACTGCAGCGGTCGCTCAACTACTTCACCGGGGCCGACCGCGGCGCGACGCTCGGCAGGGTGCTCCTGCTCGGCAACTCGACGAAGCTCCGCGGACTCGCCGAATACGTCGGCAAGCAGTTGCAGCTCGACGTGCAGCGGCTCGAAAAGTTCAATCGGCTCGCCGGGCAGGCGGTGCTGGCGGCGCCCGCCTTCCGGGAAAACAGGCTCGCATTCGGCACGGCCTACGGGCTGGCGCTGCAGGCCGCCGGCATGGCCCCCCTGCGGACGAACCTCCTTCCTCAGTCGGTCGCCGTGGACCGGCTCGTGGAGGCGAAGAAGCCGGCGATGCTCGCGGGGGCGATGGCCCTGCTCGCGGCGGCGTTGTTGACCTACGTCGGCTCCTACTTCGCCTGGGAAAGCTACCTGCCGGTCCACTTCACCGCGGCCTTCGCGGAGGCCGACGTCGTCGCCCGGGCGTCGCAGGACGCCATCGGGGCGTTCGGATCGGCGACCGAGGAACTGCGGAAGACGATCGCCGAGCAGGTGCCGTTGGTCGAGATGCAGGTCCGGCGGGCGCAGACGCTCGACATGTTCCGGGCGGTGCGGGCGCTCCTGCCGCACGAGAAAATGGAGGCCGCGAACCCGGCGGATCGGATCGAACTGCACATCGACAGCATCGACTGCGAGTACTTTCCCGACCTCCAGGCCTGGTTCGCCGGTGTCGGTGGGGCCTGGGAGAAGACCCAGGACTGGGGGCGCAACGACGGCGGTCCGGCGGCCGCGACGCCCGTACCGGTCGCCGACCCGACAAACGCCGGCGGCGCGGCTCCGCTGGAAGCCGCGGCGGCCGCGGGGCCGCCCGGCCCTCAGGGGCCCGGCTGGATCGTCGAAATTCGCGGCCACCACTATCGCAACGGGCAGGATTACAAGCCGTACGATGGCGAGAATTTCGTCCACTCCACGCTGATTCGCGGCCTGCTCGGCAGGCAGGCAGGCGTACGGCTGACGATGTCGACCGGGAACGGCAGCCGCGATGCGACCGTCAAGGATCTCGGCATCGGCTTCCCCGTCGTCGTCGACGCGAAGCAGCCGACGACCGAAAAGATCTCCAAGCCGAAGCCGGGCATGGCGGCGAGCGGGGCCATGGACACCATCGACTTGCAAAGCATGCGGTTCACCGTCCAGTTCGTCTGGCAGCCGCAGGGGCGTGCGCTGCCCCCATCTCCCGCGGCGCCGCCGAATTGACGGAAGGTCGCACCGAGCCATGCCCGAGATTCCCGAAAATCTGCAGCCCGTGCTCGCGTTCATCCGCAAGCACCAGTTCTGGCTGGCCCTCGCCCTCATTCCCTGCGTGCTGATTCCATCGCTGCTCGCCGGCCAGGCGACGCTCGACGGACAGATCAAGGCACAGCGCGGCAGGATCAGGTCGAAGGTCGCGCAGATCAAGGGCGTGGAGCAGAAGGCACCGCATCCCAACGACCAGTGGAAGACGGTCGTCGATGCCGAGACCGAACGCGTCCGCCGCGAGACGCTCGAAGAGTGGCGCACACTGTGGAACAGCCAGGCGGACCTCCGGGTGTGGCCCCGCGAACTTGGCGACCCGTTCATCGCCCAGGTGACCAATCTGCCCCCCGGGGGGAGCCTCGATTTCACGGCCCGCACCCGCTACCAGACGGACGTCCGTGAACTGGTCAAGCAACTGCCGCCGCGCATGGGCGCCGACGAAGAGATGGTGACGCGGGCCGCCGCCGGGGACGGAACCAAAAAGCCGGAACGGGGCCGCAGGGAGTTTCGGCTCGTGTGGCGGCCGGAGAACCAGAAGCAGCTCTACCAGTCGTTCGACTGGGAGAAGTTGCCGGACGGCAGGGCCGCGACGGCCCAGATCCTCCACGCCCAGGAGGAGCTCTGGGTCTACGGACTGCTCTGCGACGCCATCAAGAGGGCCAACAAGGATGCGAAGACGGGGTTCGACGCCGTGATCGTGGAGGTGCTGGAGCTGGCTGTGGGCCATCCCGCCGTCGAGGAATCGCCCGGGGGCCAGGGACAACGTCTGGGACGCGGGACGGGCGTGGAGTGGTCGGGCGGGGTGGGGCAGTCCCAGAACCGTCCCAAACCCGCGCATCCGCGGTTCGCTGGCGGAGGCTCGCGGGCGGGCGGTTTCGTTCCTGCCGCCGGGCCGTACGACGCTGCGCCCCCCGCGGCGGACGCAGCCTATCGGGAGGCCATCTACGTCGATTTCGAGGGCCGGTGGCTTTCAGCGGCCGAACTCGACGTCGGCGCTTTCCGCATGCTCCACCTCATGCCGTTCACTCTCAGGGTGGTGATGGACGAGAGGAAGATCGAGCCGCTCCTTGCCGATCTCGCAGGCCAGACCATCCCGATCGACGTTCGCCAGCTGCGCATCAACCCGAACAAGGTGAACGTGGCCGCCCCTGCGGGAACACCCCAGCAGCCGCTCAATCCGTCCGAGGAGCGAAAGCATGACGTCACCGTCGAGTTTCGTGGCACCGTGGGACTTGCCACGCAACCGGTCGAGCGACCGGCGGCGGGACAGCAGCCACAACCGGCGGCCGGGGCCGTGATCGAGCCCCGCGACGCGGCCCCGTTGGCCACGGAGCGGCGTCCGTTCGTATTTCCGATCAGGGCAGGGCACGCATGAAACGTCCTTCGATCGCTCTCGACCAAAAGGCGATTCTCGACTGGCTGCTGCGGTATGGCGACAAACTGGCGCTGGCCATCGTGATCGCCACCTCGCTCTGGCTGGCCTGGGGGGGAATCGAGTCGTTTCGTGCGGGGGGCACCCAGGTCACGGAGGAGCCCAAGGCCATCACCGCGCTCGCGGACCGGGCCAGGACCCACATCGCCAAGGACAAGCGGCCGCCCGCGGGCGAACTTCCCAGGCGCGAGGCGTTGACGGCGGCGGTCGGTCCGTGGCGCACGCCTCTCGTCGACAGGGATGGCTCCGGCAAGGAATTGAAGAGGCCGCTTTTTCCGGAGTTCAGCAAACGCGGCCAGCCGCAGGTATTCGTTCTCGAGCAGGTGCAGGCAGAGGCCGGGATTCACGTGATCGCCATGAAGGCCGCAGCCGGTGCGGCCCGGCAGCCGGAGGAAGCCGCGGCCGCCGCCGGAAAGTTGAAGCCCTACGTGGTCGTGACCGCCCTGGTGCCGGTCGCCAAGCAGGAGGCCGAGTACAAGCGTCGATTCTCGACGGTCGGGTTTCAGGATCCACGCCGTGACGTTCCCGTCTGGGGTCCCTACAAGATCGAGCGTGCGGAGGAGGGAACGGGCGCCTGGAAGACGGTGTTCACGGGCACGGTCGGGGCCGATCCCAGGCGCGGGCGCGACTGGGTCGACATCGAGCGCGAGGAGAAGCTCGATCGTTTCACACTCGGTCCGTCCGGCAAGACGCCGGCCTACACCGGGCCGCTGCCGAAACTCGCCGAAGGGAACTGGGGGCGGGAGGCCGTGCATCCGTGGGTGGCCGCCCGCATGCAGGCCGGGCAACAGTCCGAACAGCCGGAATTCCGCATGCTCCGCTTCTTCGACGACGACGATGACCTCCGGCCCACGCAGAGGTACGTCTATCGCGTCACCCACCTGCTGGCGAACCCGAATTTCAATGATCCCGGCACCCCGGAAGGGGCGATCCCTGCCCAGGATTTGGAAGACCCGAAAGCCGCGGAGAAACCATTTCTGCCCCCCGCGATCAGCGCGGAGAGCCGCCCGGTGACCGTGCCGGTGCCGACCCGGCTCCTCGTGGAGACGCTGCGTCGGGAGCAGCGGCCGGAAATCAGGAATTGGAAGCCGGGCTGGCTGGAAATCATGATCCTCGGTCCCGGAAGCCGCGGTCGGGCCCGGACACTGCGGTCGCTCGTGACCGAGCCGGGCGGGATGGCCAACGTGCTGGAGAAGCTCGCCGATGCGAAGAACCCGAAACCGGAGAACCGGCGTTCCAAGGGGGAGGAGATCAAGACCCAGCAGCTACTCGTCGATGTCCGGGGCAGCCAGGAGGACAAGGCCGCCATCCAGGAGCCCTTGGAACTGCTTTTCCGCCGGCCCGATGGTGGCTTCGAGTGGGTGACGGCGGCCGACTCGGAAGCCTTGATCGCCCGCTACCGCGCCACGCTGCCGACGGACGAGGGCAAGACCGACCCGAAGGCCGCCCCGCCCGGGCAGCCGGGCAAGCCGACCGACGACCCCTTCGCCCCGAAGAAGAAGTGATTGCCATGCCATCGAAACTGCGGAGAGCATCTCACCAGCCGTCGGCATGTGCGGCGTCGGGATTGCTCTGCCTCGCCATGGTCGCCTGCCTGCGCGATGCCTCGGGGCAGCCTGCCGAGCCGAAGGTGCAGACCTGGTCCCAGGTCGACCAGTCGAACGACATGAAGCAGTTTCGTGACAACCTGCGGCTCGAAGAATCCCTGGGGCGCGAATCGCTCGCGTTCCTCATGCAGACCCTGCTGCCGCAGCTCGAGGCGCCGGTCAACCGTGAGCAGATCGATCGTGTGGTGCGGCGCAGGCTTCGCGACCTGCAGAACGTCTTCGAGGTGGGCAGGAATCCTGCCGTGTTCGAACAGTTCACCAAGGCGCTGGCGGACTTCATGGTGCAGGTGGCCCGTGACGGAAAGAAGGATTCGATCGTCCGGGTCAACGCCGTCCTGCTCGTGGGCGAACTGAACGACGCCTCCAAGTCCCGCCCCTGGGAAGGCTCGCTGGAACCGCTCGCCGCGCTCGTCGCCGTCCAGGCGGTTTACCCCG
>JBKDUV010000006.1:0-9331 GCA_046339335.1 Planctomycetia bacterium
GACGATCTTCTTCATCTTGGCAGGACCGTCTCCGACGCTCTCAGAAAGACCCGGCGCCAGCAGCGGCTGCTCCGTTCCTTCTTCCGTCAGGCTGAACTCGACCTGTAGATCCTTGAAAGAACAATTCAAAGCTCAATAAGATGCGATTGCCCTGCGGGCCGGCCGCATGCAGCGCAAGGAGCACTACGATCAGCGGAACCGTGAATCCGTCGTGGCTCATGGCGCGGCTCGTTGTGGTGGAGGTGAACGGAAGGTGGGCTCCCGTTCGACGTGCTCGCACCGCGGCCGCAGCCGGATGCAAAGGCATGCCCAGCGCACGCGTCGTGCGTTTCGGGCGTGCCTGGGTAAGCGTCTGCTCCGGCTTGCAGGCTTTCGCGCCGTCGCAGCCGACCCGGCGTCTGCTCCGGCTTACGGTCGCCGGGCGGAGCCCGGCTCGCAGTGCTATGCGACGAAGCCGGAGGATCGGCGGAAGTCGAGGAGCGTGAGGCTATCATGCCTCAGCGACGAGGCTTCTGCCGTCCTCCGGCGGCTTGGGCGAGTGCGCCGCCGGTGAGGGCCGCGCCAAGCAGTGCCGTTCAGAAAGCGTCAGGCAGCAGCGGCCTGGGGAACGGGCAAACGGATCGTGATCGCCGTGCCCCGGCCCGGAGCACTCTCCACGCGGATCCGGCCACGATGCGCCTCGACGATCTCGCGACACGACGCCAGGCCGAGGCCCGTGCCCCCCTTGCCGGTCTCATCGGGCCCCGCCTTCGTCGTAAAGTGCGGCTCGAAGATCCGCCGCATGACCTCGGGCGTCATGCCGCAGCCGGTGTCGCGGACGGTGAGATCGACGAGGCCGGCCGCCTGGTCGTGGACGAGACGCAGGATCAGCCGTCCCCCTTGCGGCATCGCCTGCCGGGCGTTGACCAGCAGATTGAGCAGCACCTGCTGCACCTGGCCGGGATTAGCCATGACCCGGGGCACGGCGGCGAATTCCCGCTCCACCTGGACCCGGTACTTCATCAGCTCCCTTTCGAGGAGCACGAGCACGTCCTCGACGACGTGGACGAGGTCGGTGGGCTCGAGCCGCGGCGAGCGGCTGCGGGACATCGAAAGCACGCTGGAGGCGATTCGCGCCGCCCGGGTGCCGGCCGACAGGATCCGTTCCAGGGCCTTGTCGCGGGTGGTCTGGTCGCGATGCCGCAGGCCCATCCGCGCATAGTTGAGGATCGTGGTCAGCGCATTGTTGAACTCGTGGGCGGTCGTGCCGAGGAGTTCGCCGAGCGCGGCCTGCTTGCGGGCCTCGAGCACCTGGCGCCGCAGGGCGGCGACTTCAGCCGCGTGCCGGGCGGCGGTCGCCTCGGCCGTCCGCCGGGCGTTTTCCGGGGCCCGGCTTGACTCCGCCTCGACCGCCGCGTCGGGCCGGGCCGGCGGCTCGCAAGGGACCGGCGCACGGTCCCGCCGAGGCGTCCCCGACGAGTCGGCGGCTGGCACGATCGGCTGTGACGTTCCCTCGAGCATGTTCCTTCGCCAGATTCCCGGACCCGCACCGCCCCCCGGGGGGCCCCGACCCGACAGGTCCGCAGGCCCCGTCCGGCCTCGTCGTCAGAACCAGTTTATGGACGGACCGCCGGGACTTCGTCGTCTATCGTCACCGGGTTCGATGCCGCTGTAGACTGCGGCGGGAGAACGCATCGGACTTTTTGACCGTTCCATCTCCGCGAACCCGAACGGTTCACCGGGGCCATGCGGTGCTCTCCCCGGCATCCCAACCGGCTCACTTTCTCGAACGCGTCCACGATCATGCCCAGCCCGACTCCCCGTCCCCGCCGCAGCCGTTCCGCGATGACGATCGTCGAACTGCTCGTCGTCATCGCGATCATCGCGCTGCTGATGGGGATGCTGATTCCGGCCGTCCAGTCGGTCCGCGAGTCGTCCCGGAGGAATGCATGCAAGGCGAACCTGAAGCAGATCGGGATCGCCCTCACCATGTACCTCGACCGCGGCAGTGGCGGTGGGCAGCGGGGCCGGTTTCCCGTGGCCGCCCAATTACCCAGTTTCGAGATCCTCGATCGCTGGCCGAACGAGCCAGTGCGGCCGAGCATCGCGGCGGCGCTCGGTTCCTACCTGGAGTCGAGCCGCGATGTCTTCCGCTGCCCATCGGACAGCGTCTACTTCGTGCGTTCGGGGACGACCGCCGAGGCCATCACGCAGCGGCTCGCATCGATGCCCGAGGCCGCCCGGCCGGCCGAATACAAGGATCTGCCCTTCGAGGGCACGAGCTACGAGTATCCGATTCGAAGGCTTCTCAATACCGAGCAGACGGCCGGCAAGACGCTGGAGCAGGCTGTGCTCTTCCGGGGCACCCCGGGGGCCACGTCCAAGCTCTGGGTGCTCTACGAGTTCGAGGCGTTTCACGGCGGGACGGGCTTCGCGGCCGGCAGCGAGGTGGCCGACTTCAACGCCGCAGAGAAGCCCCCCGAAGGGGCGCGGAATTTCCTCTACCTCGACGGCCACGTCGAAAATCTGTGACCGCATCCGCGGGACGGGTGATCAGGCCGCGAGCATCTTTGGAGTGAATGCACATGGCAGCGACACGGAGCACTTCCCGCGGCCGCGCGGCTGATCCCGACACGGGGGGGTGGATCGGGCTCGTCGTCGTGGCCTCCATCCTGGCCGCGATCGGGCTGCTCGCGGCCTGGTGGTTCGGATGGCTGCGCGGACCCGTCGATCCGCGGGTCGTCGAAATCCGCAAACTGCGGGATGAGGTCTCCGAGAAATACCAGGCCGGCGGCGGGCCGAGCACGCCCGCAGAAGCCACGGCCATGTTCGACTCGATGGACGAGATCCAACGGCGGATCGACGAGCTTCCGGAGGGGCTGCGGGAAGAGGCCCGCCGCGGCGGGCGGATGCAGTCGTCGTTCTCCGCCCCGATCGAACGGTACTTCGCCACGCCCCCGGACCAGCGGCTCGCGGAACTCGATCGCCAGATCGACCGCGAGATGATGATGGA
The DNA here is from genome assembly GCA_046339335.1 of Planctomycetia bacterium. Lineage (GTDB taxonomy): Bacteria > Planctomycetota > Planctomycetia > Pirellulales > UBA1268 > QWPN01. The sequence continues at coordinate 2,993 of JBKDUV010000006.1, forward strand.
GAAGGCCTACGAGTCTCGGCAGAAGGCGGCCTCGGGTTCGGGCGAGTCCTCCGGCAGTGGCGGCACCGGTGGGGGAGGCGGAACAAGCCCGGGAGGTCGGCGCGGGGGCACGGAGGAGGATCGCAATCGGTTTCGGAAGTCGATCCTCGACCGGACCACGCCCGCGCAGCGGGCCCGGTACGTGGAGCATCGCCGGGCGATCGCCGAGCGGCGTGAACAGCGCGGCCTGCCCGCGTCTCCGTGGAGCCGCTGAGGGGCGCGCGATGTCCAGGACACTCGGTCTTCTTCACGAGGCGTTGCAACTGGCCCGCGACCTCGGCTACGACGTTCGCGAGGAGCCGCTGGGCGAACTGGCCGGCGGCAGCTGCGTGGTCGGAGGGAGTCCGGTCATCATTCTCAACATCGAGCAGCCCGTTGGAGAGCGGCTCGACAGACTGCTCGGGGCCATCGCCCCCGACCCGCGGCTCGAAGCCGAACCGCGCAGCCGGCTCCTCGACGCCCGGCTCGCCGCCGTGCGGGCCGGCGCCGGGCCGGCACGGCCGGGTGGCGCGGGCTGACGCGGACGCGGGGCGGCGTATCAGCCCTCGCGGAACGTCTTCTCGACACGGGCCCGCTCGCGGTCGATCTGCTCGCCGCCGGCGCCGAGCCGCTCGAGGATTCGCACCGTGAACGCCAGCGCGACCTCCCCCTCGGCGGAGAACACATCCTCGGCGCCCGCCTTGCGCAGCCGGGGGAGCTCGCGGACGTAGTGTGAACGGGCGAGGACGTGGACGCGCGGGTTGAGCTCCTTGGCGCGGCGGACGATCTCCGCGTCGACGCTGCTCGACCCCGACGTGAGCACGAGGTTCTCGGCGCCGTCGATGCCCGCCTCGACGAGGGTCTCGGGGCGGCTGGCATCGCCGTAGACGGCCTGCACGCCGAAGGCCCGCAGCCGGCGCACGGTGTCGAGGTTCATCTCGACCACCGTCGGCACGATGCCGTTGTCGAGGAGCAGTTCGGTGACCGTCTGCCCCACGGGCCCGTAGCCCACGACCACCGCCCGGTGCCGGGACGGTTCCACGGTCGGATGGACGTCCTCCTCGGCGTCGTCCGCCGGCAGCAGTCCGGTGCGGGACAGCCGGTTCAGGAGCCGGCCGCTGGCCCGGTAGAGGAGCGGATTGAGCGTGATCGACACGATGGCTGCCGCCACGAGAGAGTCGCGAACGACGGCGTTGACCACGCCGAGTTGCTCTCCGAGGGTGGCGAGAAGAAAGGAAAACTCGCCGATCTGGGCCAGTGCGGCGGCCACGGGCAGGGCCGTCCGGGCCGGCAGGCCGAGGGCGTGCATGATCGCCAGGGCCGCCAGCGGCTTGGCCACGAGCACGATCGCCAGCGTGGCCGCGATCGCCGCCGGCTGTCGGAGGAGCACGAGGGGATCGAAGAGCATGCCGACCGAGACGAAGAACAGCACGGCGAAGGCGTCGCGCATCGGCAGGGCCTCGGTGGCGGCGCGGAGGCTGAACTCGCTGCGGCCCACGATCATCCCGGCCAGGAAGGCGCCCAGCGGCATCGACACGCCGAACCCCTTCGTGGCGAGGACCGCGATGCCGAGGGCGACGACGAGGATGGCGAGCGTGAACAGCTCCCGCGAGCGGGTGGCCGCGACCCGCTCCAGGAGCCGGGGCACGAGCCGGCCGCCGACGACGAGCGTCGCCGCCACGAGGGCGGCAATTTTCAACGCCGCACCGCCGACCGCCGCGGCGACACCGGCCGGCCCGACCCGGTCCGGGCCGAACAGGGCGGGCAGGAGGACGAGCGCCGCCACGGTTAGCAGGTCCTCGACCACGAGCCAGCCGACGGCGATCCGGCCCGTGCGGGTGTGCAGGTCGGCGTTGTCGGCGAGGACGCGGACGAGCACGACGGTGCTGGCCACCGAGATCGCGCCGCCGTAGACGAGCCCCGTGGTCCAGCCCCAGCCGAGCAGGTGCCCGGCGACCGCCCCGTGGGCCGTCGCCACGCCGCTCTGCACGAGGGCGCGGAGCACGGCCACGCGGCGCTCGTCGAGCAGTTCGCGGAGATGGAAGTTGAGGCCGACGCCGAACATGAGCAGCACGACGCCCACCTCGGCGAGCTGCCCGGCGACGGCCGCGTCGGCCTCGTAGCCCGGGGTGGCGGGGCCGACGGCCAGGCCGGCGAGCAGGTAGCCGACGATCGGCGACAGCCGGAGGCGATGGGTGACGTAGCCGAGCACGAGCGCCGCAGAGAGGGCGGCGGTGAGCGTAAGGACGAGATCGAGGTCATGCATGGCGGGACGAGTCGATGCCGAGGGGGTGCCGCACTGTAGCGGATGCCCCGGGCCACGGCAGGCCCGCGTTCGTCCGCCGAGCGGCGGGCAGCGGCGTCGTCCGCCGCTGCCCGCTCCGACGGTACTGCCGCACGAACGCGGCGGACGCGACTACCGCGCCGCCTGCCGCGGCCGGCTGCGCAGCCGCCAGCCGGCGGCGAGCAGGCCGCCGACCGCGGCGATCGACAGGCTGCCAGGCTCCGGCAGCAGCACCAAGTCAGGCCCCGTGCCGAAGCCGAAGGTCACGTTCCCCTGCACCCACGTGTCGGTGAAGGAGTCGAGAGCCTCGCTGCTCGTGAACAGAAACACGGCCTCGGTGCGGACAAGCCTGGCCCCGTCGAGGCCGCCGTTGGGGGAGATGTCCGTGCCCATGCCCGTGCTGTAGATGCCGAGGTTGATCATCGATTCAGGGGTGGTGCCGCGGATCACCTTGCCGTTGAAACCCTCGGTCGCCCCGGGGATGAAGTCCCCGATAGCGCTGTTCCCGACGGTGCCGATGCCGAAGCCGAGCCCGGGGTAGGCCGGCGGAGGCGTCAGCGTCTTGAACTGCCAGCCTTCGTTGAAGTCCTTGGCGGCCACGAGGTTCGAGAGGTTGCCCGCCCCCGTCCCCGAGGTCGTCCAGGCTCCGCCCGAGGTCAGCCGGTTGGGCGTCCAGGAGACGCCCGTGTCCGCGCCCACCGTGCGGACCTCGTAGGCCTGCCCGCTGCCGGACTGATAGGTGAGCGTCGGCCGGATGCCGGTGCTCGGGTTGGCGATGTTGAAGTAGAAGCTCGAGAGGACGTCGGCCTTGGCGACCGTCGGCGCCCCGAAACTCCGCAACGTGATCTTGAGGAGGTTCGGTCCACCCCCGGCGTCTCCCGCCGTATCGAGCCGTGCGGAGACGAGCAGCGGCGTGCCTTCGGTCGACGTTCCCGCCTCGGTGAACGTGATCGTGGTGGCGGAGCAGGTCGAGGCCAAAAGCAGGGCCAGCGACAGGCTGGCCCCGAGACACGTCGTGGCGAGGAAAGGAACGTGGAAGCGTCGAACAAACGAGGGAATGAAACTGCACATGGCCGTGATCTCCAAGCGATCGTGCGCCGGCCATGGCGGCTTGACTGGTGAGGAAACGTGGGAACAAACGCCAAAAGGCAGCGGTGGAAAAACAAAAAAGGCCGCCATGAACGGCTTCCCGCGGGGGAAGTCCGCTCATGTCGGCCTACGCGGTGGCCGGGCCCCGCACCGCGGTGCCCGGATCACTCGTCATCCGAATCGAGCATGGCTGCAACCGGATCCGGCCCCGGGGGGCCGTTTCCGCTTTCCGCTCACGGTCAACCCTTCGCCCGTGCGAACGAGGAAGGCAAGAGGAGGCCGTGGTTTCTCCACGGCGCCCGGCTCAGACGCGGGCAGACACGTCTGGAATGTCCCCGCGGTACAGGGCGTGGGCCGCGATGTACCGCTCGACGGCCCGCGGCGTGCGGTAGCGGATGCTGCGGCCGGCGGCCACCGCGGCCCGCAGGTCGCTGGCCCGGATCCCGATCGCCGGCAGGCGGATCCGATTGGCGAGGAGTGCGGCCACGCCGTCGGCCCCGAGCAGGGCTGCGATCCGCGGCTCTCGGGCACTGCGGCCGAGGTCGTCGAGCGTCTCCCGCTCCAGGCCGCGAAGTTCGGCAAGGGCCACGATCCGCTCCGGCTCGCGCCAGCCGGGAAGATCCGCCACGGCGTCGGGCCCGAGAAGCAGCACGAGGTCGTCACCGGGGTGCGCGTCCCGCAGGGCGGCGAGCGTCTCCACCGTCCAGCTGACGCCGCCGCGGTCGATCTCGATCGTCGACACGGTGAACGCCGCGTGACCGTCGACCGCCAGGTGCAGCATGTCGATGCGCCGCTCGGCCGCGGCCAGCGAACGGTCCTGCTTGTGCGGCGGGATCGCCGCCGGGACGAAGACGACGCGGTCGAGGTTCGCCTGCTCGCGGGCACATTCGGCGGCGATCAGGTGGCCGACATGCACGGGGTTGAAACTGCCGCCGAAGATTCCGATTCGCATGCGCCGCGCTCCGCTCGTGCCACCGGCTGTCTCCCGCCGTCCAACGTCTGCTCTAATCATGGTCATGTCGCGCGATCGCACAAGCCAGCGGGAACTGTTCGAGGTCCGGCCGCAGTGGGCCGAGGACGACGCCGTCCGCGGCAGCATCGCCACCGTCGTCCTGCCCGACGGCGTCGACAAGCCGCTCGACTACCTGGTGCCGGAACCGCTCGCCGCGCGAGTCGAACCGGGGCGGCGGGTCCGCGTGCCGCTGGGGCGATCGAACCGGGAACGGCTGGCGTATTGCGTCGCCGTCCGGGAGGGGGCACTGCCGCAGACTCCGCTCAAGAGCGTCGGCGGCGTCGAGGATGACAAGCCGCTCCTCTCGCGGCGGATGCTCGAACTGACGAAGTGGATGGCCGACCGCTGGCTGGCACGCTGGGGGGAGGTGCTGGAGGCGGTGCTGCCGTCGGGCGTCCGGCTCCGGACCCGCGTGCGCACCGCGCCGCTGCTCGTGGCGACGGGGGCCGCGCCGCCGCGCCGGCCGACGCCGCCGCAGGCCCGCGTCCTGGCTGCCGCAACCGAGCCGCGGACGGCCGACGACCTCTCCCGGGCGAGCAACGCCAGCAGGGCGGTGATCAGCCGGCTCGTCAAGCTCGGCCTGCTCGCCGAGGCGGGAGCCGTGGAACTACCCCGCGGCAGCCGCGGGCCGGAACGGGAGCGGATCCGCCACGACCGGCCGGCTGAACTCTCGCCGGCACAGGCCTCGGCCCTGGGAGCGATCCGCCTGGCAATGACGGAGTCGCGGCACGAGACGATCGTGCTCTTCGGCGTCACCGGCAGCGGCAAGACCGAGGTCTATCTGCAGGCAGTCGAGGAGACCGTCGCCTACGGCCGGCAGGCGATCGTCCTCGTCCCTGAAATCAGCCTCACGCCGCAGACCTGCGACCGCTTCCGGGCCCGGTTCGGTGCTGTGGCCGTGCTCCACAGCCATCTCACCCCGGCCGAGCGGCACGCCCAGTGGCGTGAGATCGCCGCCGGACGCGTCAGCGTGATCGTCGGCGCGCGGAGCGCGATCTTCGCCCCCGCTCCGCGGCTTGGCCTGATCGTCATCGACGAGGAGCACGAGAGCTCGTTCAAGCAGGGGACCGCCCCGCGCTACCATGCCCGCGACGTGGCAGAGTGGATCGCCCGCGCGGAACAGGTCCCGCTCGTCCTTGGCTCCGCCACGCCGGCGCTGGAGACCTTCGCCCGCTGCCTGAAGGGTGAGTGGACGATGTGCCGGCTCGCCGACCGGGTCGGCGGCTCCGAGCTGCCCGCCGTGATCACGGTCGACCTCCGCGAGCGCGGCGCCCGGAGTCGGGGCGTGATCAGCCCGCGGCTGGCGGCCGGCGTCCGCTGGGCCCTCGATGCGGGCGGGCAGGTCATGCTTCTTCTCAACCGACGCGGCTTCGCCACGCACGTCCAGTGCGAAGCCTGCGGCACCGCGGTCCGCTGTCCGCAGTGCGACCTCGCGGTCACGCTCCACCAGCCGGGCGACCGGGGAATCTGCCACGGCTGTGGCCTCGTCACCCGTCTGCCCGGCGGCTGCCCGGCCTGCCGGGCACCGGGGCTCGTGCACCGCGGCACCGGCACGCAGCGGCTCGAGGAGCAGGTCCGCCGCGGGTTTCCCGACGCCGCGGTGGCCCGCATGGACACCGACACGATGCGGGCCCGCGGCAGCCATGAAAAGACGCTCGACGCCTTTCGCAACCGGCAGATCGACATCCTCGTCGGCACGCAGATGATCGCCAAGGGGCTCGACTTCCCCAGCGTGATGCTCGTGGGCGTGGTGAACGCCGACGCGGCCTTGCACCTCGCCGACTTCCGCGCGGCGGAGCGGACGTGCCAGCTCGTCACGCAGGTGGCGGGCCGCAGCGGCCGTGGGCCGCTCGGCGGCCGGGTGGTGGTGCAGACGAGCACGCCCGACCATCCTGCGATCCGGGCCGCGGCCGTCCACGACTACGAGGCCTTCGTC
>JBKDUV010000007.1:0-6226 GCA_046339335.1 Planctomycetia bacterium
GCCCAGGAGGAATACAACAATCTGGCCAAGAAACTCGGTGCCCACGACAACGTCGAGGTGGCGACGCAAAAAAGCCTTTTGCTCGAATATCTTGGTACCTTGCGGGCCCAGGTGACATCGAAAAAGAACACCCTCTCGAACCTCGATGCGGAATTGGCGCTGATTGATGCCCGGGAGCGGGGCGAACTGCAGGAGGCAGGGGGGGTTTCCGACGAGATGCTCGATGCTGCGTTGGCCCGCGATCCGCTGATCGTTGATTTCCGCAAGCGTCTCGCGGCCATCGACGAGTCGATTGCCGCGCAGGAGTTTCGAAGCGCCCACGGCAAGAATTCCCCTGGAGTCCGCCGTTTGGAATCGGAGCGGATCGGGCTGGCCGGGAAGCTCCGCGAGCGGATGGATGAGCTGCGACCGCGGGTCGAGGCACAAATTACAACCGATTCCATTCGTGGCCGCCCTGGCGCGACTGCTGAAAGTCCCGTCATCACGAGGAAGCGACGTCAACTTGTCGCGGATGAATTGGCGACGTTGCAAAAGGAGTTTGACGAGACGGCCGATCAGGTGAAGCAACTCAGCCAGGCGAATGCAGACCTAAACAATCGGAAGCAGAACATCTAAATCCTGAGCTCGCGGACCCGACAGATGGGCATGCAGTTGCAGACTTCCGAGTCAGAAATCGCCATGCCGCCACGGGTTGAATTGCTGGAAGAGGCCAGTCGACCGGGACGCAGCGACCGCGCTGCACGGGCGCTCCTCGCGGCGTTCGCGGGGCTTGCTGGACTGGCCGCCGGCATCGGCGCCGTGGTCGGCTTCGAGTACCTCCGGGATCGGATCGCCACCTCCGAGGAGGTCTCGCAGCGACTCGGTGTGCGGGTGGTCGGCACGCTTCCCAAGGTGCGTCGCAAGCGTCCGAATCACGCGGAGGTCGCGGAGAGCGTCGATGGCGTGCGGGCACTTCTCGCCCAGGGCCGTGACCATCCGAAGGTGATTCTGGTCACCAGTGCGGTGGAACACGAGGGGAAGACGACCTTCGCCTCGCAACTCGCCGCCAGTCTGGCACGATCCGACAAGCGGACGCTGTTGCTCGACGGCGACCTGCGGCATCCCAACGTCCATCTGGCCCTGCAGCTGGATCTGCGCAGCGGCCTGCCCGAGCTGCTGCGCGGTGAAATCGGGAATGACGAGGCGGTTCAGCCGACGAGCGTCGACGGACTTTTCGCCGTGACGGGGGGAAGTTGCGACTACACCGCCATCACGGCGCTGTCGCGGCCCGAGCTGGCAAAGATCATCAAGGGCTTCAGGGATTCCTTCGACCACGTGGTCATCGACGCCGGCCCCGTGCTGGCCTTTGCCGACGCCTTGCTTCTCGGCCAGCAGAGCGATATCGCGATCGTGGCCACGATGCGGGACGTCAGCCGCGTGCCGACCATTTCCGCCGCCATCGGACGGCTTCGATCGGCGGGAGTCCGCGTGCTGGGTGCGGTGGTCAACGGCGTGAATGAGACCGGTTCACGGCGCCGATACGCGGCCGCGTCGGCCTGACGCGGCTGGTCGGTGACGGGTCCGCCGGTCGACTCGACGAGGGGAATCGATCATGAGTACGCCCAAACTGCTCCCTCTTGGCGGTGCCGCAGCACCTCCACCCGTCGCACCGATGCCGGCGACCGGCTCGGGCGGACTGACGACGGCGCTGGTGGTGGCCGCGGCGCTCCTGCTGGTCGGTGTAACCGTCGGCCAGGGCTATCTGACGGATCGCTGGAGTCGCGGAATCGACGCGGAGGCGGTCCGCCGGGCGGCGCGGGCGCTGGAGTCGAGTTTTCCGGCGACGTTCGGGGACTGGGAATGGGTCAAGGAGATCGAGTCTTCGTCGGATCCCAAGGAACTTGCCCGGGCGGGGGCCGTGGGCCACGTAGTCCGCACGTACCGTAACTCGCGAACCAAGGCCCTGATCTCGGCATTCGTGGTCTGTGCCACCCCCTACGACGCCTCGGCCCACACGCCCGACCGCTGCTACCCGGGCGCGGGATTCGAGATCGCCGAGTCGGAGCATCGGATGAACGTTCCCCTGAGCGATGGCCGCGAGGCGGAGACCTTCACCGGCACGTTTCGCAAGGAGAACCAGACGTTGCGGGTTTTCTGGACCTACGGTCTCAAGAACCGCTGGGTGGCCCCGCAACTGGCCCGGATCGCACTCCAGAACGAGGGGGTCGACTCGGTCTACAAGCTCTACGCGATCATCGACGAGTCGAAACTCCGCAACGCGCAGTCGGTCGAGGAGTGCAAGGACTTCATCGCGGCACTGCTGCCCGTGCTCGACTCGTCGGTCGACGCGGCACTCGAGCGGCCTGTCGACGGCGCTGCCGAGCGCAGGCCGGTACCAGCCGCTCCCGCCACGGGATCGGAAACGGCGGCAGCCCGCTGATCCGGCGGTGTGGTTTCGCAAACAGGCGGCATCCGGTATCGTCGCAAACCCGCGGCTTCGGTGCGCGTGCTGGCCGCGAGCCCCGTCATTTCCGAGGAGGAGGAATCGTGTCGTCGCATGCCAAGCGGGCGTTGATCACCGGGATCACGGGACAGGACGGCTCGTACCTGGCCGAACTGCTTCTCGACAAGGGGTACGAGGTGCATGGCCTCGTCAGGCGGTCGAGCACGTTCGGCACGCAGCGGATCGAGCACCTGTACCGCGACATCCACGAGGTGGAGCGGCCCCTGGTGCTGCACCATGGCGACATGGCCGATGGCAACGGGCTGGCGCGGCTGATCCGCGAGATCCGTCCTTCCGAGGTCTACAACCTGGCCGCCCAGAGTCACGTCCGCGTCAGTTTCGACCAGCCCACCTACACGGCCGACGTGACCGCCGTCGGCGTGCTGCGACTCCTGGAGGCGATCCGGGACTTCCAGGATGCCCTGGGAAACCAGATTCGTTTCTACCAGGCCTCGAGTTCGGAGATGTACGGCCAGGTGGTGGAGACTCCGCAGTCGGAGACGACGCCGTTTTACCCCCGGTCCCCGTACGGCGTCGCCAAGCTCTACGCCCACTGGATCACGATCAACTACCGGGAGAGTTACGGGCTGCACGGCTCGTGCGGCATCCTCTTCAACCACGAGAGCCCGCGCCGCGGGGAAACCTTCGTGACGCGGAAGATCACCCGGGCCGCCACCCGGATCAAGCTCGGCCTGCAGCGGAAGCTGTATCTCGGCAATCTCGACGCCAAGCGCGACTGGGGCTTCGCGGGCGACTACGTCGAGGCGATGTGGCTCATGCTCCAGCAGGACGAGCCCGACGACTACGTGATCTCGACCGACGAGACCCACTCGGTCCGCGAGTTCTGCGAGAAGGTCTTCGGCCGGCTCGACTTGGACTACCGCGATTTCGTCGAGATCGACCCGCGGTATTTTCGGCCGGCCGAGGTGGAACTGCTCCTCGGCTGCTCGGCCAAGGCCCGGCGGAAGCTGGGCTGGAAACCGCGGGTGTCGTTCGACGAACTGGTTGCCCGCATGGTCGAGTCCGACATGGAATTGGCCCACAAGGAGAGGGTGCTGCTCGCCGCCGGCCACGACACGGGTCTTCCAAACCGCTGAGGGGACGGCGGAGCGGTATGCGCAGCGAACTGGCGGGCATGAGGATCGTCGTCACGGGGGGCGCGGGCTTCCTCGGCGCGGCGGTGTGTGCCGCCTTGCGGCGCCGTGGCCTGCCGGCAGAGCGGCTGTTCGTTCCGCGGCGGGTGGATTTCGACCTGACGCGGGAGGCCGACGTCGAGCGGATGTTCGACGTCGCCCGCCCCGACGTCGTGATTCATCTCGCCGCCGAGGTCGGCGGCATCGGGGCCAACGTGGCCCATCCCGGCCGGTTCTTCTACGCCAACATGGCGATGGGCCTGCACCTCGTGGAGCACGCCCGGCGGCGCGGGATCCGCAAGTTCGTCCACACCGGCACCGTCTGCGCCTACCCCAAGCACTGCCCGATCCCGTTTCGCGAGGAGGACCTCTGGAACGGCTTTCCCGAGGAGACGAACGCCCCCTACGGCGTCGCCAAGAAGGCGCTGTTCGTGATGCTCGACGGCTACCGACGCGAATACGGCCTGCAGAGCACGGTCGTCCTGCCCGCGAACCTCTACGGACCCGGCGACGATTTCGACCCCGCCTCGAGCCATGTGATCCCGGCGCTGATCCGCAAGTGCGAGGAGGCCCGGCTGGCCGGCGCGCCGGAGGTTGTCTGCTGGGGCAGTGGCGCCGCGACCCGCGATTTTCTCTACGTCGACGACGCGGCCGAGGGCGTGGTCCGCGCCGCCGAGGTCATGGAGGAGCCGCTGCCGATCAACCTCGGTGGCGGTCGGGAGATCGCGATCCGCGACCTGGTCGTGAAGATCGCCGCCGCCTGCGACTACCGCGGCCGAATCGCCTGGGACGCATCGAAGCCCGACGGCCAGCCGCGGCGCGGCCTCGACATCTCCAGGGCCCGACGGCTGTTGGATTGGCAGCCGCGGCAGGATTTCGACGCCGGCCTGGCCGCGACCGTGCGCTGGTGGCGCGAGCATTGCGGCGGTTGAAACGCGGCGGCCGCGGACGCACAATGCCCTCCTTTCCCTCCCCTCGCGACGAGGCCCGCTGATGGAATTCGTGATCGAAGGAACCGGCTTTCGTACCGAGTCGGACAGCATGGGAGAGGTGCAGGTGCCGGCCGACCGTTACTGGGGCGCGCAGACCGAGCGGTCGCGGGACAATTTCAAGATCGGGGTCGATCGCTTCCAGTGGGGACGGGCCGTCAAGCGGGCGCTCGGCATCCTCAAGAAGGCGGCGGCCCTCGCCAACGGTGAACTCGGCCAGTTGCCGGCCGACCGGGTGAAGCTCATCGTCCAGGCCGCCGACGAGGTGATCGCCGGAAGGCTCGACGACCATTTTCCGCTCGTCGTCTTCCAGACCGGCAGCGGCACGCAGTCGAACATGAACGCCAACGAGGTGATTTCGAACCGGGCGATCGAGATCGCCGGCGGCGTGCTGGGCTCCAAGAAACCGGTCCATCCCAACGACGACGTCAACCGCGGCCAGTCGTCCAACGACACCTTTCCCACGGCGATGCACATCGCCGCCGTGGAGGTGATCCACGGCCGGCTGCTGCCCGCCGTCCGTCTGCTCCGCGACGTGTTCGCCGAACTCGAACGCCGGCATGCCGACCTCGTCAAGATCGGCCGCACGCATCTCCAGGACGCCACGCCGATCACGCTCGGCCAGGAGATCTCCAGCTGGCGGGCGCAGCTCGACGACCGGATCGCGGGCATCGAGCGGGCCCTGCCCGGCCTCTACCACCTGGCGATCGGCGGCACCGCGGTGGGCACGGGCCTCAACGCCCATCCCCACTTCGGCGACGTGGCCGCCGCGCACATCGCCCGCGAGACGGGGCATCCATTCGTCTCGGCGGGCAACAAGTTCGCGGCCCTCGCTGCCCACGATGCCCTCGTCGAGGTCAGCGCCGCCGAACGTGGCCTGGCAATGGCCCTGCTGAAGATCGCCAACGACATCCGCTGGCTGGCCTCGGGGCCACGGTGCGGGATCGGGGAGATCACGATCCCGGAGAACGAGCCGGGAAGTTCCATCATGCCGGGAAAGGTCAACCCGACGCAGTGTGAGGCGATGACGATGGTCTGTGCCCAGGTGTTCGGCAACGACGCCGCCGTCGCCTTCTCGGGCTCGCAGGGCAACTTTCAACTCAACGTCTACAAGCCGGTTATGATCCACAACGTGCTCGAGTCGGCCGACCTGATCGCCGATGCCTGCGACTCGATGCGGATCCATTGTGCCAGCGGAATCGAGCCGGACGTGGCACGCATTCGGCACCATCTCGACGACTCGCTGATGCTCGTCACCGCGCTCAACACGCACATCGGCTATGAGAAGGCGGCGAAAATCGCCAAAAAAGCCCATCAGGATGGGACGAGCCTCAAGGAGGCCGCCGTCGCACTCGGCTTCGTGACACCGGCGGAGTACGATGCCTGGGTGGTGCCGATGGAGATGACACGCCCGCTGACGACGTAACCTTCTGGTCCTTCCGGGAGGTGTGTGGGTCAGGAGCCAAGAAGGGGGTGTTCCCGCCATGTCGCCGGGCTGTGGAAGCAAGCGCAGGCATGGATGCCGAAGCGCAGCGGACATGCAGTGAACGAAGGGCCGGAGGCCCGCAGAGAACGGCGTGCGTTGGACATGGATGAATGACAGAAGGTGAGAGTCCTTTATG
>JBKDUV010000008.1:0-11483 GCA_046339335.1 Planctomycetia bacterium
ACGCAGCCTGACCCCCTCCAGGCGATCGGACTGCTGCCCGCCTGCCTGCGGCAGGCGAAGGCGCCGATCCCGGCCCGGCCGCGGTGCGTCCCGGCTATACTCGTCCCGCCGTTCCCGGCAGTTTTTCCCGACGTTTTCCCCCGAGTGAACCGTTCGCCCCCGACTGGCGTAGCAGAGCATGGACGTGCACGAGTCGAGCAGCGGTTCGCAGCGGAGCGCCGCCCCCGGGGATACCCGCGGGGGCGGGGTGTCCGACGAGGAGTTGCTGCGCCGAAGCCGCGTCGGTGGCGACGCCGGCGCCTTCGAGACGCTCGTGCACCGCTACGAAGGAGAACTCTTCAGTTACCTCCGCCGCTATCTGGGCAGTGCCGAGATGGCGGAGGACGTTTTTCAGGCGACGTTTCTCCAGGTTCACCTCAAGAAGGAGCAGTTCGAGGACGGCCGCCGGTTCCGGCCCTGGCTCTACACGATCGCCACCAACCAGGCCATCGACGCCCAGCGGCGGAACAGGCGGCACCGCATGGTGAGCCTCGACGGCCGTACGGGAGGCGAGGATGACGTGGGCACGCTCGTGCAGATGCTGTCGGGTGCGGACGGCACGGCGGATCAAATGATGGAGGATCGCGAGGCGCGGGAGTGGGTGCGGTCGGCCGTCGACGATCTGCCCGAGCCGCTGAAGGGTGCGCTGATGCTGGTCTATTACCAAGGGATGAAATACCGCGAGGCGGCGGACGTGCTCGGCATTCCCGTGGGCACGGTGAAGAGCCGGCTCCACGCGGCGCTGTTGAAACTGAACGAGTCCTGGGGACACGGCGGCCACGCGCCGACCCCGCGCTGAAAAAGATGAAACGGCCACGAACCGAGTGAGTAGAGGCCCATGCGAGACGACCTGATCGGCTATCTGTTCGAGGCCCTCGACGAGGCTGACATGCGCCGGGTGGAGGCCGCCCTCGCCCAGCCCGACGGGGCGTCGCTGCGTCGCGAATTGGAGACGCTGCGGCTGGCAATGCGGCCGTTGAATCGCGACCGCGAGACGTTTTCGGCGCCGCCGGGACTCGCCGGGCGGACGATGCGGTTCATTTCCGATCAGACGCCCGCCGCCACCGCGGCCCGGCGGCGGGCTGACGAGGGGCCGCTGCCGACGCCGCGGGGGTTCACGCCCGCCGCCGACGAAGGGTCATCGGGCCGTGGCTCACGGGCCTGGCTCGACCGGGCGATCATGGCGGCCACGGCGCTGGCCGCCTGCGTACTCGTCGCCCCGCTGCTTCTCGACGCGATCGCCTAGTAGCGGGATCGCCTTGACGAGCGCTACATGCAGCGTCTGTAGGCCGCCCTGCACGGATACGCCGAATCGCACCGCATCTATCCGACGCCCCCGGACGGCGGACCGTTGTCCCGGGCCGGACTCTATGCCCCGACCCTGGTCTCGGAGGAGCGGCTCATCGCCGACGACGGCACCGTCCTCGTCCCCGGCACGCCACTGTCACGAGCGGGCGGGTTCCGCGTGCCTTCGCTCGAGGAACTCAAGGCGGCGGTCGGCACGCCCCGGCTCGAAGGGCTGGTGCGGAGCATGGGGGGCGATTATGGCTACACCCTCGGCCACCGGGATGCGGCCGGCATCCTCCAGCCGAACCGGGCCTCGTTTCGCGAGCATCATCCGCTCGTGGCCGACGCTCCCGATCACAGTGACGAGCGCAGCGACAACCACCCGCAGGGAACCCATCACGTCCTCTACGAGGATGGGCGGGTGAAGACGCTGCGGCCGCACGCCCTCCACATGGAAGACGACCATCTCTACCGCAACCACGAGGGCCGCGTGGCGGCGGGCACCGATCCCGAGGATGCCGTGATCGGCGATTCGCACGACCAGCCGTGATGCGGTCTGTCGTCCCCGGCTCGTCGTCCGACGTCCCCGGGAATGCGCTCCGGGCCCAGGACTCAGGATGCCGCGAGCGATTCGCGGGCGGCGGCGGCGACGCCATCGGCCGTGATGCCGAAGTGAGCGTAGAGCGCGGCCGCCGGGCCCGAGGCCCCGAAGCCGCGCATGCCGACGAACCGGCCGCGCGAGCCGAGCCAGCGTTCCCAGCCGAACCCGCAGGCCGCCTCGCAGGCGACGCGGGCCGTGACCGCCGCCGGCAGCACGCTCTCCCGATAGGCGGCGTCCTGCTCCTCGAACAGGTCCCAGCAGGGCATGCTCACGACGCGGGCCTGGACGCCCGCCGCGGCCAGTTTCGCCGCCGCGTCGAGGCAGACCTGCACCTCGCTGCCGGTGCCGATCAGGATGCAGTCGGGCCGGCCGCCGGCAGCTTCGCGGAGCACGTAGGCGCCGCGGGCGGTGCCCGCCGCCGACCCCGTTGCCGTCGACTCGATTCCGCTGCGGTCGAGCGTCGGGATGTTCTGTCGTGAGAGGACGATCACCGCCGGCCGGTCGGGCCGACGCAGGACCGCGCGGTATGTCTCCACGACCTCGTTGGCGTCGCCGGGACGAAACACCGAGATGCCGGGCACGGCCCGGGCGCTGGCCAGTTGCTCGATCGGCTGGTGCGTCGGGCCGTCCTCGCCGAGGCCGATCGAGTCGTGCGTGAGCACGTAGACCACGCCCAGGCCGCCGAGGGCCGAGAGCCGCAGCGCCGGCTTGAGGTAGTCGAGGAACACGAAGAATGTCGCGCAGTAGGGCCGCAGGCCGGAGAGGGCCATGCCGTTGCAGGCCGCGGCCATGCCGTGCTCGCGGATGCCGAAGTGGAAGTTGCGGCCCGCGGGCGTTGCGGAGGCGAAGTCGCCCGCGCCGGCGACGAGCGTCATCGTCGATGGGGCGAGATCCGCCGAGCCGCCGAGAAACCAGGGCACCGTCCCGCTGATCGCCTGCAGAACCTTGCCGCTCGAGACGCGACTCGCTAGCCCCTTGGGGTCGGCGGGGAACACCGGAAGGTGGGCATCCCAGCCGGCGGGGAGGCGGCCGGCGAGGAAATCGGCCAGTTCGGCGGCCGGCTGCGGATGTGCCGCGCCGTAGTCGGCCAGCGTCTTCCGCCACGCCGCATGCGCCGCGGCGCCGCGACCGCCGAGGGTGGCGGCGAAGTGTGCCGGCACCTCCGCCGGCACGTAAAACGCCGGCTCGGCCGGCCAGCCGTATGCCTGCTTGGCCCCCTTGATCTCCTCGGCGCCGAGCGGCGCGCCGTGCGCCTCGTGCGAGCCCGCCTTCTTCGGCGCCCCATAGCCGATCACGCTCTTGACCACGATCAGCGTCGGTCGCTCCCGCTCCGCCCGGAAGGCCGTCAGCGCCCGGGCGATCGCCGCCGTGTCGTTGGCGTCGGCCACCCGCTCGACCCGCCAGCCGAGGGCCGCGAACCGCTCCGGCACGTTCTCGCTGAAGGCGAGGTGCGTTTCCCCTTCGATCGTGATCTCGTTGTCGTCGTAGATCCAGCACAGGTTCGCCAGGCCGAGGTGGCCGGCGATCGAGGCCGCCTCCGCGGCCACGCCCTCCATCAGGTCGCCGTCGCTGCAGAGCACGTACGTGTCGTAGTCGAAGACCACCTGGCGGGGACGGTTGTAGCGGGCGGCCAGCCAGCGCGAGGCGATCGCCATGCCGACCGAGTTGCCGCAGCCCTGGCCGAGCGGCCCGGTCGTGGTCTCGATGCCGGCGGTCATGTGGTGCTCGGGATGGCCCGCACAGACGCTGTCCAGCTGGCGAAACCGCCGGATCTCGTCGAGCGAGACGGCGGGCACGTCGCGATCGGGTGAGGCGGGGCCGCCACGGCGGATGCCCGCCAGGTGGATCAGCGAGTAGAGGAGCATCGACGCGTGGCCGCAGGAGAGGACGAAGCGGTCGCGATTCGGCCACGACGGATCGGCCGGGTCGTACCGCAAGAAGTCCCTCCAGACCGTGAACGCCACCGGTGCCAGCGCCATCGGCGTGCCGGGATGGCCGCTCTTCGCCGCCTCGACGGCATCCATGGACAGGGTGCGGATCGTGTCGATCGCCAGCCGGTCGATGTCGATGGCGGCCGGCCGCGGCGCGGGCGAGGTGCTGGCGGACAGGGGTGCTCCTGGGACGGGATCGAAACGGCGGGAGTCTAGCCTACTCCAGGTGCCGGCGGTACTCCGCGTCCAGTTCCGCCGCGCTGCGGCGGCAGAGCCGCGGCAGCGTCTCGGGCTCGTCGATCCCGGCGTAGACACGGGAGAGGTACTCGAGGAACGCTTCCCGGTAGCGGCCGCCGGCGCCGTTCATGAAGAAGTCGGCGCGGCCGGCGATCTCGTCGTAGACCGCGGGCAGGCGGGCGTCGGCCTGAAACGCCCTGCGACCCAAGGCCACGAGTTCCGACAGCGGCACCTGGACGCCCGCGTCGACGAGCCGACCGCGGGCGGCCGGCACGCGGCCGGCGTCGCGGCCGCCGACCGTCCAGCCGAACGGCGTCGGCCGGATCGACTCCATGTAGCAGGCGACCGCCTCGATCGCCCAGAAACCAGACCGTTCGCCGGCCGGCAGCGGCTGGCGGCGCGGGCCGGTCGGCGCCGCTTCGAGGAAGATCTGGTGCGTCGCTTCATGGCGGATGAGGGCGGCCCGCGCCGCCTCTCCACCGGCCGCGGCCGCGGCGAAGAACCAGGTGGTTCGCGTGGGAGCCCAATAGAGTCCCTCGGTCCGCGGTGCGAGCGGCTCCAGCCGGCCGAGTTCGGCGACATACTGGTCACGGTCGGCGCAGAGCACCGCGGCGAAAGCATCACGGGGCATGATCCGGCCGCGGCCGCGCAGCCGCTTCTCCAGGTCGGCCGGCTCGATGCCGAACGCGCCGAAAATCTGCACCCACACCAGGAACGTCTCCTCGAGCCGCCCGGCAAGGGCCGCGGCTGACTCCAGCGGAGCGGCGGAGAGGACTTCCCAATGGTCGCTGTCGAAGCGGCGGCCGCGGTCGACCGTGACCACGCGGCCGGCATCCTCCGCGGCCGAGATCCAGCGGCCCCGGTCGTAACGCTCACCGTCGCGGTAGCGGCCCAGCCGTCCCGCGGGGAGCCAGCCGAAGGCCGGGTCGTAGTCGGCACGCCGGTCGAGTCGGGCCGCGGCCTCGGGCCAGAGCCAGTCGTCCCCGCGCCGGACCCAGCCGAGCGCGGCCCGCGCCCGCTCGTGGGCCGGGTCGTCGCGGAGTGCCGCCGCGAGGAGGTGCACGACCGCGCACGACCGCTGCGGCAGCGGCGGCCGGTCGGGATCGGGCCGGGCTTGCTCCTCACGCGTCGGCGGCCGGTCGTGTTCCGCGGCCGCGGCGACGGCGAGGTCGAAGAGTCCGGCGGCCCGGGCCCGCCGGGCGGCCACGAAGTCGTCCCAGATCGATCGCGCGGCGGCGTCCTCGATCCACCCGGGCCTCTCCAGCCGGGCGGGGATCGCGAACGCGACTTGCCGGTCGGTCGCGGCCGTGAGCTGCCAGCCCGCCACGAGGTCACCGAGCCTCGCGAAGCCGTCGGCCTGCGCGCGGCGGACGAGATCCCGGGCGGCGGCGGCGAACTCCTCGTCGAGCCGCGACAGCGGTCGGGCAGCCGGAGCGGCCGCGGCCGCCAGCGTCAGGCAGAGCGTGACCTCCGCCACGGCGCAGGCGGCCACTGCGGCTGACCCCGGGCGGATCATGGAAATGCTCGGCGCACGTGGTTCAGGATTCCTCGGCGAAGGCCGAGTCGAACTGCCGTCGGCTCGGCGCGAAGTCGAGGTTCTTGACGAACTTCGCCGCCTCCGCCGCGCCGTGCTCGCGATCCATGCCGCAGTCCTCCCACTCGACCGACAGCGGACCCTCGTAACCGATCTGGTTCAAGCAGCGGATGATTTCCTCGAAGTCGACGCCGCCCCGACCCGGCGAGCGGAAGTCCCAGCCGCGGCGCGGGTCGCCGAAGTTGATGTGGCTGCCAAGAATGCCGGTCCGGCCGTTGAGGGTCACGATCGCGTCCTTGACGTGCACGTGGTAGATCCGGTCGGGGAACGAGCGGATGAACTCGACCGAGCTCACGCCCTGCCAATGGAGGTGGCTGGGGTCGAAGTTGAAGCCGAACTCCTCGCGGCGGCCGAGAGCCGCCAGGGCCCGCTCCGCGGTGAAGATGTCGAAGGCGATCTCGGTGGGATGAACCTCGAGCGCGAACCGTACGCCGCACTCCGCGAACACGTCGAGGATCGGGTTCCAGCGGTCGGCGAACTCGCGGTAGCCGGCGTCGATCATCGAGTCGGGCACCGGCGGGAAGGAGTAGAGCAACGGCCAGATGGACGAGCCGGTGAAGCCGTTGACGACCGCAACGCCAAGTTTCTGGGCGGCTCGGGCGGTGCGTTTGAGTTCCTCGGCGGCGCGGCGATTCACGCCCTCGGAGTTGCCGTCGCCCCAGACGTGCGGCGGCAGGATCGACTTGTGCCGCTCGTCGATCCGGTCGCAGACCGCCTGGCCCACCAAGTGCGTGGAGATCGCGTAGACGGAGAGGTCGTGGCGTTCCAGCGTGTCGCGTTTGGCGGCGCAGTAGCCGCTCTCCTCGAGGGCGCGGGTGACGTCGAAGTGATCGCCCCAGCAGGCCAGTTCCAGCCCCTGGTAGCCGAAGTCGCGGGCCTTGCGGGCGAGATCCTCGAGCGGCAGGTCGGCCCACTGGCCGGTGAACAGCGTGACAGGACGGGACATGCGACAAACTCCGCTGACGTGTGGAAATGGAACCGGTATTGGCAGGAAAGTGTGCCAGATTTCCCCCCGCTGTGGAACCGGCCCCGCATCAGGTGCGGATGACGCGCCGCAGGAGCCACCATCCCCAGAGGGCGACGAGCAGGTTTCCCAGCCAGACGGCGGCCGGCGGGACGGCACCGTCCTTGGCCTGGTCGACGCCGAGCATCAGCAGCGGGTAATAAACGACGAGGATCGGCAGGAAGCAGAGGAAGAAGCTGGTGAGAAAGTCGGCGTTGCGCATCCGGATCGCCATCGGTGCCCCGACGAGCACGAAGCACAGGCAGCTGAACCCGCTGGCCCAGCGGCGCCAGGGCTCGACCGTGATCGCCCTGAGCCGCGCCCGGGCGCGGGCGATCTGCTGCCGCTCCCCTTCCACGGCCGCGGGCGTGGTCTGCTCCATGCGGCCGGCGAACAGCCCGAGCGACGTCCGGCCCGCCATCATCTGTTCGAGCTGGTCGATCCGCGCGAGCTGGGCCGTTCGCGCCGCCGCGAATCCCGCCATGGCGATCTCGGCCGGCCGGCGCTGTTCGGGGGCCTTGGCCGAAACCGCGTCGAGCGGCAGCTCCTGCGACCATGTGCCGCTGCGGGAATGCTTCGCCGCTCCGCGCTGCATGGTGAAGTCGCGGAACGTGACCACGAGCGTGTTCCGCGTCGTGTCGGCGCGAATCTCGGCCTCCCGGGCCGTGACCGTGGTGAGCCGGTCCGGATGATCCTTGTCGAGGGTGAGCACCGGTCTGACGAGCTTTCGGCCATCCACCGCCTTGACGACGATCTCGAGCTTCGGGCTGCTGTAGCAGAGCGACGTGCGCAGGCGGCCGTAGAGGATCTGCTCGACGCTCTCGACGATCACCCGCTTGACGCCGTCGCGGCCCCAGGAGACGGCCACGTCGTTGAGCCAGACCGACACGAAGCTGACCACGAGCGCGACCGTGATCGCGGGCCAGATCGCCTGGAGCGGCGAGACCCCGGCCGCCTTGAGGGCGGTGATCTCGTTGCTGGACGACATCCGGCCGAAGACGCTGGCAGCCGCGAACAGCATCGTGCCCGGCACCGCAAACCGCAGCGCATCGGGGAGCACGTAGGGAACGAGGAGGGCGATCTGCAGCGGTCCCAGCCCCTCCTTGCTGGCCGTCTGGACGAGACCGAAGGCGAGGATGAAGAACGTGAGGGCAGCCAGGGTCACGAAGAACACCTGGAGGAGTTCGGCGAGCACGTAGCGGGTGAGAATCCTCATGACGGCCGGAGTCTAGCAGACTGTGGAACAAGTCTGCCCGAGCAGGATGCGATGGCCGTCGACCCAGGAAAACCTTGACGTTTCCTGCGGTCGACCAAGTGGAAAAAGGTCATGGATGACTTTTTCCACGGACAGCTAGACGTCCGGTGAAACGCCCGTCCATGGCCGTTTTGCCGGCACTGCCCCCACTGCGCAGCCGGTTTTCAAGGGCGGCCGCCGCCGCGTCCGCCGTTGCCGGACGTGTTCCTGCGCCTGCGGGCGACCGCTCAAGGCTCCCAGGCCGGCCGGCTCGACTCCGGCGAACGTGGCCCGGCGCCGGAGCCCCCCACGGTTCCATCCGATCGCGCGGCCTCGATCGCCCGCCGGTAGATCGCGATCGCCCCGGCGCCGGACCGCACCGCGGCGGCGAACCGTCCGGCCTTGGCATCGCTGCGGGCTGCCTCGACGAGCGCGTCGGCCCGCTGGCGGGCAGCGCCGTCGAGGCCGGCGGCCGCCTCCTCGATGCTCGCGACGATCGCCTCCACGAGCCCGGCGTCCGGGACGCATTCGTGGCTGCGGTACGGGCCCCCACCGAGCCGGCCGCCCGGCGGGAGGAACCGGGCCGCCGCCTGCGTCGGGATGAGGAAGCCGAGCGTGGCGGAGGCGAGCGAGCCGATGAACAGCATCATCAGCGTCACGCACGCCACCCATCCCACGGGCTCCCGCAGCGAGCCGAGCAGCCGTCCGAGCAGCCCCGTTTCGATCATGAGATCGCTGCGGGGCTGGAGGAGAAGCGCAGCGAGGAGGCAGCCGGCTGCCAGGGCGAACATCCGCCAGGGCACCGTCTTGGGCGTCTCGTCAGGAGCGTCGTCGGTCAGCGGCCACGGCTCGTTCGCCGCCCCTTGCCGCGAGGCCTCGACAACGCCCGCCTTGGCGACGATGACGGTGACGTTGTCCGGCGCGCCCCGGGCCAGCGCCAGGCCGACGAGGGCCGCGGCCGCCTCACGGGGTGACAACGTCGCGGCAACCGCGCCGATCTCCCGGTCGCCGACGACGCCCGACAGGCCGTCGCTGCAGAGCACGAACACGTCGTCGGCCTCGACGGCGAACGGTCCCTCGAGATCGACGTTCACCTGCGGATGCGGCCCCAGGGACCGGGTGATGATGTTTTTCGGCGCATCGCGGACCGCGACGTCGGCGGCAAGTTCTCCGGTCGCCTGCATCTCCTGCAGTTCCCAGACAAGCGAATGATCCCTGGTGAGCTGCTCGATGCGGTCGGCGCGGATGCGATACGCCCGGCTGTCGCCGACGTGCCCGACGATCGCACCGCGCGACACGAGGGCCAGCGCGGTGCAGGTCGTCCCCATGCCCTTGAGCTCCGGTGAGCCGCTGCCCTTGGCGTAGATCTCGCCGTTGGCCTGCTCGATGCTTGTCCGCAACGCGAGCGGGGGGGAGCGGGCGGCCAGTTTCTCGTAGATCAGCGGCACCTGCTCGGCGGCGATGGCACTGGCCATCTCCCCAGCGGCATGGGCACCCATGCCGTCGGCGACGACGAGCAACCAGCCGTGCCGCTCGCGTTGCTCCCGAGTCCACGGACGGAGCACCGCCTTGGAGTCCTGATTGTTGGACCGGCGGCGGCCGATGTCGGTGAGATCGCAGCAGTCGAGAGAACTCTCTGATCCCACGCGTCGCCGCCCCGGGCTTGCAGAAATCCGGCCCCGTCCCCGGGGTCCCCGAGGATTGTAGCTGGCCACGGGAAAATTCATCCCGCTGCGAGTCAGGGGGGAAAACGGCGGCAATCAGGGGTCGGGCAATCAGGGGTCGGGCACGAGCGGCAGGTTCGCCGGCCCGGCAGGCTGGGCAGACGGGGTGAGGGGCGGAATCCGGTTTTGAGCCGGTCCGATCTGGCGACGGGCGGCCGCAAATCCTACGGTTCCCGTCCCGGCCAACGCGGATGGAAACGCCTGATGACCTGCCCTGCCAACCAGCGGATCATGCTCCTCGCCGTCGCCGTCGTCGCCCTGGGCGGCGGCTGCGTGCAGCGGCGCATGACCATCCGGAGTTCGCCGCCGGGAGCGGCGGTCTACGTGGACGATTACCAGATCGGCACGACGCCCGTTTCCCACGACTTCGTCTATTACGGAACGCGAAAAATTCGGCTCGTCAAGGATGGCTACGAGACGCTCACCGTTCGCCAGCCGATCCCCGCGCCGTGGTACGAGTACTTTCCGCTCGACTTCGTGAGCGAGAACCTGATCCCCTGGGAGATCCGCGACGAGCGCGTGATCGATCTGCCGCTCGCGCCGGCCGCGGCCGTCGCCGCGGATGAAGTGGTGGCCCGCGCCGAACAGGTGCGTCTGGCGTCAGGGCCGTCGGCCGTCGGCGCCGCCCCGGCCGCAATCGTCCAGCCGCAGCCCGTTCCAGTGCCGGGCTTTCAGCCATCGCCGGCGGCCCCCGCCCAGGGCCCGTTCCTCCCGCCGCCAGCGCCCGGCATGACCATGCCGCTGCCGCCGCCTGCGCAGCCGAACCAGCCGGCGCAAGGCATTCCGTCTCTCGGCATGCCATAATCGGCACGCCATGCATCACGCCCCGCACGCGTCCCCGGCCGAGGGGCGCCCGAGCCTCGACGCAGTCAAACTTGTCCGCCTGCGAGAGTTGCTGCGGACCATCCTGCCGCACAACCGGTTCTATGCCGACAAGTTCGGCCGCGGCCTGCCGCAGCCCGACGATCTGACGACGCTCGACGACCTCGCGAGCCTGCCCTTCACCTTCAAGGAAGAACTCGTCGCCGCGGCCGCCGGAAGCGGCCGACCGGCGAACCTCACCTGGCCGCTCGACCGCTACGTCCGCTTCCATCAGACGAGCGGCACCCACGGCCGGCCCCTGTTCGTCTTCGACACGGCGGAGGATTGGGAGTGGTGGCTGGCCTGTTGGCGGCTCGTGCTCGACCGGGGGGGCGTGGGGCCCGGCGACCGCGTGCTCGTGGCCTCGTCGTTCGGTCCCTACGTCGGCTTCTGGTCGGCGTTCGAGGGGGCGATCCACGTGGGCGCCATGGCGATACCGAGCGGCGGCGTGTCGAGCAGCGGCCGGCTGGAACTGCTGCGCTGCCTCGGGGTGACCGTGCTCGTGGCGACGCCGACCTACGCCCTGCACCTCGCCGAGGTGGCGGAGCAGGCGAAGATCGACACGCGTGCGCTGCCGGTCCGTCTGGTCGTCGTGGCGGGGGAGCCTGGCGGATCGGTGCCCGCGGTGCGGGCGCGGATCGCCGCGGCCTGGGACGCCGACGTCCTCGATCATGCCGGCGCCACCGAAGTGGGGCCGTGGGGCGTCGGAGACGTCCACGGTCCCGGACTCGATGTCATCGAGCCCTTCTTTCACGCGGAGTTCCTCGCGCTGGAGAGCGGCCGGCCCGCGGCCGCCGGGGAACTGGCGGAGCTCGTGCTCACCACGCTCGGCCGGGCCGGCGCCCCGCTGTTCCGATATCGCACCGGCGACGTCGTGCGGCGGTCTTGGGCGGCGCCCGCCGACGTCGCCGCCGGCGCCTGTCCGTGGGTGCGTCTCGAGGGCGGCGTGATCGGCCGCACCGACGACATGCT
>JBKDUV010000009.1:0-9412 GCA_046339335.1 Planctomycetia bacterium
GGCTCCTGGCGTTCGCCGGCGGGTCGGGCCGGCGCGCGGGGGGGGCGGGGGGGGCGTCGGCCCGCGCCAGCGCCCGGGGGGGCGACGGCAGGGCGGGCCACGAAGCCGACGCGGCCGCGCGCCACGGCTCCGCGATCGGGCTCTTCCCCATCGGCTGGATCATCGTCACGGCGATGTTCCTGTACGCCGTTTCCGTGGAGGCCGGCGCGCTTGACGTCATGAAGCGGTCGGTGACGCGACTCTCCGCCGACCACCGCCTGCAGGCCCTGCTCATCGCCTTCGCGTTCGGCGCCTTTCTCGAGGGGGCGGCCGGGTTCGGCGCACCGGTGGCGATCTCCGCGGCCCTGCTCGTCGGCGCGGGATTTCCCGCGATCGAGGCGGCCTGCATCGCCCTGATCGCCAACACGGCCCCGGTCGCCTTCGGGGCCCTCGGCACGCCGATCATCACGCTCGCCAAGGTGACGGGCCTCGACGAGCGGGCGATCTCGGCGCTGGCGGGGCGGCAGTTGCCCCTCTTCTCGCTCGTCATCCCGGCCTGGATGGTGGTGGCGATGGCCGGCTGGCGCGGGCTGGCCGGCGTCTGGCCC
This sequence comes from Planctomycetia bacterium, assembly GCA_046339335.1. GTDB lineage: Bacteria > Planctomycetota > Planctomycetia > Pirellulales > UBA1268 > QWPN01. Next base: position 588 of record JBKDUV010000009.1, read on the forward strand.
GCGGTCCTCGTCTGCGGCCTGTCGTTCGCAGTGGCACAGTTCGCGATGGCGAACTTCGTCGGGCCGGCGCTCGTGGATGTCGTCGGCGGTGTCGCCAGCCTCCTCGTCACGGCGGTCTTCCTCCGGGGCTGGCGGCCGCAGGTCATCTGGCGGCATGCCGACGGCGCCGAGGCCCGGACCGCGGCGGCCGATCACGCGGCCCGGACGGCCGGTGCCGCCGCCGAGCCCGTCGATTCGCCGGCCCGGATCGCCTGGGCGTGGATGCCCTGGGCCTTCCTCTCGATCGCGGTCTTCATCTGGGGCCGGCCCCCCGTGAAGGCCCGCCTTGAAGCCGTGGCGCAGCCGGCCGAGATCCGCGTTCCCCGGCTCGACGGCCGGGTGGCGAAGGTGCCCCCGGCGAGCCGCGCTCCCCGGGAGCTCGAGTCCGCCGTCTACCGCTTTAATTGGCTCTCGGCAGCCGGCACCGGCATCCTCGCCGCGGCGGTCGTGTCGATCCCCTGGCTCGGCGTCTCCTGGCGGCGGGCGGCCGTGATCGCCGGGGCCATGCTCGTCCGGCTCCGGGAAGCGCTGGCCACGATCGCGGTCATGCTGGCGCTGGCGTTCGTGACGCGGTATTCCGGAACCGACGTCATACTCGGCCTTGCCCTGACGCGGACCGGCGTCGCCTACGCCTTCTTCGCACCACTCCTTGGCTGGCTGGGCGTGGCCCTCACCGGCAGCGACACCTCGAGCAACGCAATGTTCGGCAGCCTGCAGCGGGTGACCGCCGAGCAACTGGGGCTCGATCCGCTCCTCACCTGCACCGCCAACAGCACCGGTGGTGTGATGGGGAAGATGATCGACGCCCAGAGCATCGTCGTGTCGGCGACGGCCACCGGTGTGCATCGCCGGGAGGGGGCGATCCTGCGTCGGGTGTTCCCACACTCCGTGGCGCTGGCGTTGCTGATGGGCCTGCTCGTCTGGCTTCAAGCCGGCCCGCTGGCCTGGATGGTGCCGGCCACCGCGCGCTAGACCGCATCCGGCTTTGGTGTGTCGCCGGCACGGGGGCGGCAAAAGTCGCGTCGCTGTGGGCCGCGGCGGCCCAACGCTCCTCGAGCGTTCGCCGACCCCCTTCGCCTCGTCCCGCGGTTTGCCCAGTCGTCGCTCCACTCATGCCGAAACTGTTCTCAAGGGAACTCGCTTTGGTGTGTCGCCGGCACGGGGGCGGGCGTCACTCGAGCCCGTAGGCACCGGCCACCGGGATGTCGACGCCCGACCGGCTGGCGAACTGCGTCCGTGACAGGAACCGCGGCTCGAGGTTGAACGTGACGCCGACGTTGTTGCGGCTGTAGTCGACGTTGAACCCGAACGTCATCAGGAACGACTCGCCGATCCGCACGAGCTGGAAGTTCTGGCCGATGTTCATCCCCTTGAGGTTCAGGGCCGTGCCGAAGGAGCTCGCCCACTTGGGGCTCATCCGGTAGGTGTAGGAGCCGGCGAGCACGCTGGCGTCGATCGGCCCGCCGAACTCGTTGAAGCCGATGAAGAAGCTGCCGCGCGGGGTGCGATTGAGAAGCGCGCCCACGGTGTACAGCTGCTGACCACCGCTGAAGAAATCGACGTCGGCCGTGGACAGGATCGTCGTCCGGTCGCCGACGTGCCAGCGGAAGTCGTACTGCCAGAGGCCCAGCGTCTGGCCGAAGTTCTGCCCCACGGTGGGGAAGATCTCGCCGTCGATGTCGAACGTGATCCAGTCGATGATTCGCCGGTTGCCTGCCGGGCCGCGCTTCGTCTGCCAGCGCTGCCGGGCCGCGAGCCGGAAGGCGGTCAGGTCGGCGGCGATCTCGGTCGGCCCGGTCACCCAACTGCCGAGGCCGCGGCGGACGGCATAGGTCCGGGGATCGTACTTGTTGTCGGGGCCGAAGATGAACGGGGCGGCCAGCGGCGTCGCCTGGCCTGGAATGGCGCCGAAGTCCCAGTAGGGAATGTTCCGTCGATACTGGTTGATGGCGTCGTCGTCGATCTGGTCGTAGAGCGGAAACTGGTCGAGGCTCTGCGTGGCATTGGCATAGGAAAACTCGGCCTCCCAGACCACCTTGTGGGCCAGGCCGTGAAGGTTCCAGAGCTGGCTCTCGACCGCATTGTCCGCGGTCCACATCGGCAGGCTGGTGCGGATGCCGACCTGACCGTACGCCCGGTCGATCGGGGAGCCCGTGAGGTCGGCCCCCCAGTGGGCAAGCTCACCGAGGGCGTAGGGGACGAGTTTCACGGGGCCAGCCTGGAAGGGGATGTCGAGTTCCTGCCGGGTCGCCAACCGCTCGCCGATGACGTCATTTTCGTAGGGCAACGTCGTCCAGATGGGCAGCCCCTGACCGACCGTCGGCGTCTGCGGCAGGCTCTGCCGCACGTAGGCGATCCCCGAGTGCTGGTACCAGGTGACAGCGTCACGGAGCAGCGGCTGGCCGAGCCAGTAATGGTCGAGCCGCGGCCACCACTCGCTCTGGGAGAAGAACGGGTCGACCCGCACGCTCGTGAGCAGCCGCAGCTCGCGGTTTTCCACGGGCCGGCGCAGGTCGAGCCACGTCCGTTGCTCGTAGCCCTCCTCCCACTCCGCCTCGTAGTATTCCTCGAGGAAGTTCATGTCGCTGATCCAGCCGGCAGTGCCACGGGCCTGCCAGCCGCCGAAGAAACTGTCGGTGGTTCCGCCGAGATCCTGCCGGTGTCGCCAGAACGACCGGCCTCGGAAGGTGCGATTCGGGTAGCCGGGATAGGTGAAGTCGCGCCGGTAGAGGCCGAGGTTGTCGATCCCCACGTCACCGACGAACCAGGCGTCGAGGTCGCCGCTCGCCGGCGTGCCGAGACCGAGGAAGTCGGGACGGTTGTAGAGCAGCGACGTGCCCCCGCCGGGGCCGCGTAGGCTCAGGTAATCGACGTCGAAGTCCCAGTCCACCCCCTTCGGCGGCCGGCGCCAGCCGAACACCTGGAAGGCGTCCCAGCTCGTCAGCAGCTGGGTGCCGAAGATCCGGTCGTTCTTGACCTGCGCGTTGTTCAGATAGAAGGTCGGCTTCTTGGCGTTCGTCGCCAGCACCGGCCACCAGAGCACCGGCAGGCCACCGATCGTGACCGTGTTGCCCCGACTGGTGATCATCTGGTCGTGTTCGATCCGTGGTTCGCCGGTCGCCATATCGATATCCGGCTGACCGAACGGGCCCGGTACTGGCGCCTGCACGTCGGTGAATTCCATCTCTCGGGAACGAATCTCCCAGCTCGGCACGCCCATCCGGCTCGTGGTCGCCCCCGTCCGCGAGGCGACGAACCGGCTGCCATCGATCTGCCGGATGAAGTCGGCCCGCAGTCGGGCGGCGCCGGCGTAGTTTGCGACGGGGGTGAGCACGGTGCCGCCGGTGATCACGCCGCGTTCCCCCTGCACGTCATAGAACATGCTCGCCGCTTCGACGACCCTCTGTCCCTGCCGGAAGATGACGTTTCCTTCCATGTACAGCTCGAGCGGCACCTGCCCGTCCTGGGAAGTGCCTCCCGTGAGGTCGGGCTGGGCCGATCCGCGTGTCCAGATCACGAGCCGGTCGGTGGAGATGTCGAGCGTGCCCACCGTCTGGTTGGCGACGGCGACGCCGTCGATGACGAGGTTCACGCCCGACGTGATCACGCCGATCCAGCCATCGCCGCCGGGACTCGGATACCACTTCAGGTCGAGCGGCACGCTCGATCGCGGATAGCCACGGAGCCGCCGGCCGCCGGTCGCCGCCGGCAGTGCCGGTCCGGGCGGCGCGGCGAACTCGCTGTACTGCGTGCGTTCGACCGCCGGGTCCGCCGCGGCGGCGATCTCCCGCGCCGGAACATCGGCCGGCGCCTCGTAGATCGCGGGCCGACCGGCGGCGGCGACGACGCTTGCGAAGGAGAGTTCCGGATCGTGGCGGATCCAGAATCGGCCCGTCCACCGCGGCCCGCGCACGACGGCCTCCCCCTGCCCTTCGACCCCGCTCTTCACACGCACGTCGCCGGCCATCCGCACGAGCACGGTGCGCAGCGGCGGCTCACCGCCATCGTCGGCACCGGGCATGCGGCCCCTGCCTTCCTCGATCCAGATGACGGCCTCGTGCCCGGTGACCTCGGTTACTCCCTGGACGATCCGCACGCCGCCGGTCAGATGCCAGACGTCATACGATCCCTCCGTCCAGCGGGCAGCCTGCGTCGCCTTGACGGTGAGCCGCGCACCCGGGTCCGTGGCCGGCACCTCGATCCGCCCCGCCTCACCGATCGCGGCCGCGATCCCGCGGGCCGGAGCGTCCGCGAGGGCGCCGTCCGGACCGGCGGCACACAGAGGCAGCGCGATCGTCGCCAGACCGGTGACGATCAGCGGAAACCACGGCTTCAATGCCCGACCGTGCCGCCACCGGCGCAGCGGATCTCGCCGCCACGGGGGGCGCGGGATGTCGGGAATGCAACGGCGATCGGGCACGCGGTATCTCGGGGCGAACGGGCCGGGAGGATGACCGGCGGAAGGAAAAGTGCGGGACTATAGGAACGGCCGCGCAGGGGGGTCAAGCCGTCACCTCTGCCCGCGCGGCAGCACCTCGCCGGCGGCCGGCGACCCATCCGAGCGACTTCGGTTAGTATTGCGGCCGACGCGGAGAGCGGGCCGCGCCGAGTGATTGCCCTGCCTGCGTGCCCCGTGCGAGTCGCCGCCGTGCCCGGCCTGCCCCCTGATTCCCCATCCCCCACGGTCCCGCAACTTGCCAGCGCGGGCAGTGCCTCCTTTGCCCGCCTGGCCTCCGCCGCGCTGATCAGGTGGCGCGTGCCGCTGGCCGTCGTCGCGGTCGTGGTCTGCGCGACCGCCGTGGATCGATCGCGGCACCTGCGGTTCTCACGGTCGGTCGATGCGATGTTCGATCGCTCCGATCCGGCGCTGGTGCCCTACCGGCGGATCGCCCGGACGTTTGGTTCGAACGAGGTCGTGCTGGCCGCGTACGACGACCCGCAGTTGTTCACCGCGGAGGGCATCGCCCGGCTTCGCGCGCTGACCGCGCGGCTCAACGACGCGCAGCAGACGCCGGGCGTGGCATCGGCGACGAGCCTCGCCACCACCCTGCTTGGCGACCGGATCGTCGACCTCGAGGGGAGCCTGCTTGCCCGCAAGCTGGTCGCGCTCATGGAAGGCTACGCCGTGGGCGCGGACCGGCGCACGGCCGGCATCGTCTGCGTCCTCGAACCGCCGGCGCCGGCCGCTCGCACGCCCCGCGAGAAGGCCGTCTCGCGGGCGGACACGATCGACCGCTTGCGGGCGCTGATGGCTCAACTGCCGTCGGGCATGGTGGCTGGTGAACCGGTCATGCTCCGCGACGGTTTCGCGATGCTCGAGCGCGACGGCAACCTGCTCGGCACCACGAGCGGCCTGCTCGCCGGCGCGGTGCTTCTGCTCGCCTTCCGCAGCCTGCGCTGGCTCGTCATTCCACTGGCAGTGGTACTCCTGGCTCTGTGGGCGACCCGAGGAACGCTCGCCGTCATCGGGCTCCAGTTGACGATGGTCTCCACGATGCTCTCGGCGATGGTGACGGTCGTCGGCATCGCCACCGTCACGCACGTGATCGTCGAGTTTCGCCGCCAACGCGGCCTCGGCCTTCCCCCGCGGGCGGCACTGGAGGAGTCGCTGACGCTCCTCTTCTGGCCGGTGGTGGGCGCGATCGCGACGGACGTGATCGGCTTCGGTTCGCTGCTCGCCAGCCGCGTCGGGCCGGTGCACGATTTCGGCGTGATGACGGCGATCGGTGCCGGAGCAGTGCTCGGCGCCGCGGCTCTCGTCGTCCCCTTTCTCGCGCTCGCCGGCCGGCGGGATGCCGATCCGCGGATGGCCTGGGGGGAAGGACTGCTCGAGTCGGCGCTCGACAGGCTCGTGGAGCGGATCGTGGCCCGCCCGCTGCCGATCCTGTTCGCCGCGACGGGATTGATCGGCGTCGCGGTGGCGGGCATGGTGCGGCTGGAGGTGGAGACCGACTTCACGCGGAACTTCCGCCCGTCGAGCCCGGTCGTGGCCGCCTACGACATGATCGAGTCGCGGCTCGGCGGCGCCGGCGTCTGGGACGTGCTCGTGCCGGGGCCGGCCGGGGGCCGGATCGACGCCCGGACACTCGCCCGATTGCTTCGTCTGGAGCACCGGCTGCGGACCGAGGTGACGACGCCCGCGGCCGCGGGACCCGGCCTGCCGGCGCTCACGAAGGTCATGAGCCTCGCCGATGCCCTCGAAGCCGTTTCGCTGGTGCCGCTCGATCAGCTCGGTGGCAGCCGCCTGGGCAACTGGGCCGTGGCCCGCGCGGTCGAAGAGATGCAGAAATGGATGCCGCAGATGGGCCGGGCGCTGCTTGGCGAGGATCCGGAGGACGGCTCGACCTGGCTGCGCGTGACGCTGCGCTCGCGGGAACGGCAGCCCGCCGCGGTCAAGCGGTCGATCATCGGCCAGGTGCAGCGGATCGTGACCGAGGAATACCCGGCAGCGGACGGCCAGCCGGGCGGCGAAGTGACCGGATTCTTCGTGCTCCTCGCCCAGCTCGTGGATCGGATGCTCGCCGACCAGTGGCTGACGTTTGGAATCGCCGCTGGCGGCATCTTCGCCCTGCTTGCCCTCTGCTTCCGCAGCCTGCTGCTCGCCGCCGTCGCGCTCGTACCGAACGCCCTGCCGATCTTCGTGGTGCTCGGCCTGCTCGGCTGGACCGGCACGCCGGTCAACATGGGGACGGCGATGATCGCCGCGGTGTCGATGGGGCTGTCCGTGGACAGTTCGATCCACTACATCGTCGCCTTCCGGCGCCGGCTGGCCGCCGGCGGCACCGCTGCGGCCCTCGGGGACGCCCACCAGACGGCGGGACGGGCGATGATCTTCTCGACGCTGGCGCTCGTCGTCGGCTTCCTTGCCCTGACCACCAGCGGCTTCATGCCGACCGTCTCCTTCGGCTGGTTCTCCTGCCTGACACTGGCCGGCGGCCTGCTCGGCAACCTCGTCGTGCTGCCGGTGCTGCTCGCACTGCTCGCCCCGTGGATCGCCGCGCCCTCCACGGCAACATCTGCTGCGGCTACAACATCCGCGTCGTGAGCGTCGTCTTCGCGTCCCCTTCGGAGCCCCCATCGATGAGCCAGGAATTCGCCAAGGCCGGCCGCGCCGCCGGCATCGTCGCCGAACCAGCACGTCCGCCGGAGGCCGTCGAGGCGGAGGCGGTCGTCGTCTTCGTGAACGCGGGAGGCATCGGTTCGGGGACGGCGGCGACCGTCGACGCGGCGACCCAGGGGCTCGTGAGCCGGGTCGCGGCTGGCGGGGAATTTTCCGGCAAGCGATACGAGTGCGTCCCGCTGCTGGCTCCGCCGGGGCTGAAGGCGACGCAGGTCCTGCTCATCGGGCTCGGCAAGCGTGAGCAGGTCGATGCCGGCATCCTCTACCGCGCCGCGGCTGCGGCGGCCCGGCAGTTGGCGGGGCGGCCCCGCGGTCGGGTCGCTTTCCTCGGTGAGGCCGAATGGTCGGCGACGCTGGCAGAGCAGGCCGTGGCCGGTGGTGCGGTGGGGATGATCGGACAAGACCTGTATCGCGCCGAGCGGCGCCGGACGCCGTTCGGCGCGACGGCATGGGTGGGCCTGGCACCGACGTTTGTCGCTTCGGGCACGGCGATCGCCGACGGGGTGAACCTCGCCCGCCGGCTGGTCAACACGCCGCCCGACGACCTGTATCCGGAGTCGTTCGCCGCCGAGGCGGCGACGATCGCGGGCCGCACCGGCCTGGAGATCGAGATCTGGGACGAGGACCGGCTTCTGGCGGAGCGGTGCCGGGCGATCCTCGCCGTCGGCCGTGGGAGCGCCAGGCCGCCGCGGCTCGTGATCCTCAGGTACCAGGGAAATCGCCGGTCTGCCGCCGCGATCGACCTCGCCCTGGTTGGCAAGGGGGTGACGTTCGACTCCGGCGGATTGTCGCTCAAGCCTTCGGAGTCGATGCTGACCATGAAGTGCGACATGGCGGGGGGTGCGGCGGCCCTGGCCGCGGTGGCGACGATCGCCGCGCTCGGACTCCCGATCAACGTCGTCGCGACTGTCGGGCTGGTGGAGAACATGACCGGCCCGGCGGCCTACAAGCTCGGCGACGTGATCAAGGCCCGCAGCGGGACGACGATCGAGATCCACAACACGGATGCCGAGGGGCGGGTCGTGCTGGCGGACGTGCTCGACGTGGTGCGTGGTTTGCAGCCGCGGCGGATCGTCGATGCGGCGACGCTGACGGGCGCCTGCATGGTGGCGCTCGGGCACGACGTGGCGGGCCTGTTCACGAACGATCAGCCGTGGTGTGACGCGGTATCGGCGGCGGCCCGTTCGGTGGGGGAGCCGGTCTGGCAGCTGCCGATGTACGAGGAGTACGACGAGCAGATCAAGAGCGACGTGGCGGACATCAAGAACGTGGGTGACGGCCGTTGGGGGGGCGCGATCACGGCGGCGAAGTTTCTGGAGCGGTTTGTTGGCAAGATCCCGTGGACGCACATCGACATCGCCGGCCCCTCCTTCGCCGAGAAGCGGAAGCCGTGGACGGATGGAGGGGGAACGGGCGCGATGGTGCGCGCGTTCGTGGAGCTCGCCCGGAATATCGCCACGAAAACCTGACAGTGGCAGGAAGCCGGCCGCCGGCGTGGGGGCGGCAAAAGTCTCGTCGCTGAGGCGAGGATACGCCTCACGCTCCTCGAGCGTTTGCCGACCCCCACGCCTCGTCAGCACCACAGGGAGCCGGGCTACACCCGGCGACCGCAAGCCGGAGCAGACGCCATGTCGGCTGCGACGGCGCGACAAGCAGCCTGATGGAG
>JBKDUV010000010.1:0-14136 GCA_046339335.1 Planctomycetia bacterium
GCCGCAGCCACTGCAGGGCACCTCGCCGAGCACCGCATCGACGCGGCCGCGCAGGGCGACCACCATCCGCGCCGCCTCCTCGCAGGCCGTCTCCAGCCCCTTGAACTGGAACGAGAACCACGGTCCCTTGCCCGCCACACCGCGCGGCCGGGGCACGTCGATCCAGCGTTCGCCGGTTCCGTCGAAAAGCCCGCGCTGCTGCAGCCCTGAGAGATCGGCCAGCGGCACGTCGAGCGGCAGGCCGATCGCCCGGCCGAGACTCTCCAGCATCGCCCTGCCGACCGGTCTGCCATCGGCCGCGTCGAGGGCGGGCCAGAGGTCAAGCGCGCCCGCGGCCAGCGGCAGCGCTGGGTCGCGGACGAGGGCCTTGCGATCGACGCCGTCGCGGGTGCCGAGCCCGTCGCAGGTGGGGCACCAGCCGAGCGGACTGTTGAAGGAAAACTGCCGCGGCTCCAGCGGCTTGAAGCCGCGACCGCAGGCCGGGCAGGCGAGCCGGCGACTGAAGACGTCGACCGGCCAGTCGGCCTCGTCGACGCCGGCGACCGCGCGGGCCACGAGCATCGTCCCCCCGCCGGCGTCGAACGCCGCCTCGACGCTCTGCGCCAGCCGGCTGCGGGCGGCCGAATCGGCCACGACCCGGTCGATCACGATCTCGATCCGGCTCTTCCGCTTCCGGTCGAGGGTGGGCTTTTCGTCGAGCCGGACCGTGACCCCGTCGATCCGCACGCGGACGTGCCCCGCGGCACGGAGCGCCGCAAAGAACGCCTCGGGCGTCTGGCCGACGCGGATCTCGGCCGGGGCCAGGAGCAGAAGCCGCGTGCCCGGCGGCTGTTCGAGAAGCTTGTCGACGGTCCCGTCGACGCTCTGCGTCCCGACCGGCGTGCCGCCGTCGGGGCAGTGGATGATGCCGAGCCGGGCCGCGAGCACGCGGAAGTGGTCATACATCTCGGTGAGCGTGCCCACGGTCGAACGCGGCGTGCCGCCGCCGCCGCGCTGCTCGATCGCGACCGCGGGGGCGAGCCCGTCGATCCGTTCGAACACCGGCTTCGGTACCTGTCCGACGAACTGCCGCGCGTAGGGGGAGAGGCTTTCGACGTACCGTCTCTGCCCCTCGGCATACAGGGTGTCGAGCGCCAGCGACGTCTTGCCCGACCCGCTCGGGCCGCAGCAGACCGTGGTGCGGCCGCGCGGGATGTCGGCATCGACCTGCTTGAGGTTGTGGACGGCTGCACCGCGGACGGCGATCGCCGGCGGGCCCGGGGCGATCTACGACGCGGCCGCCGCCGCCAGCATCCGCTTCTCCGCCGCGGCGGCGGCCGGCGGCCTGCCGCGTCGGCCGGCGGCGCGTTTCGCCGCGGGCTTGCGGGCCGCGGCGAGGAGCGGGGCGAGCGACTTGCCCGTGTGCGAGGCCTTGCTCCGCGCAACCTGCTCCGGCGTCCCCTCGGCCACGATCAGACCGCCCCCCGCGCCCCCCTCGGGACCGAGGTCGATCACCCAGTCGGCACGCTTGACGACGTCGAGGTTGTGCTCGACGACGAGCACGGTGTTGCCCGCCGCCACCAGCCGCTCGAGCACGGCGAGCAGCTGCCGGACGTCGGCCATGTGCAGGCCGGTCGTCGGCTCGTCGAGAATGTAGAGCGTCTTGCCCGTCGAACGCTTGGAGAGTTCGCGGGACAGTTTCACACGCTGGGCCTCGCCCCCGGACAGCGTGGGGGAGGGCTGGACGAGATGCAGGTAGTCGAGGCCGACGTCGCAGAGCGTCTCCAGCCGGCGGGCGATGTCGGGCGCGTCGGCGAACAGGTCGCGGGCCTAGCCGATCGCCAAGTTCAGCAGTTCAGCGACGTTCTTCCCCTTCCAGCGTACCTCGAGCGTGTCCTTGGCGAAGCGGGCGCCGCCGCAGACCTCGCAGGTCACCCAGACGTCGGCAAGAAAGTCCATGTCGAGGCGGACCGAGCCGTTTCCCTCGCAGGCCTCGCATCGCCCGCCCGCCACGTTGAAGCTGAACCGGCCCGGCTTCCAGCCGCGTTTCTTCGCCTCGGGCAGCATCGTCAACAGGTCGCGGATGTCGTCCCAGACCTTCACGTAGGTCGCCGGGTTGCTCCGCGGGGTGCGGCCGATCGGCGACTGGTCGATGACGATCACCTTGTCGAGATGCTCCGCCCCCTCGATCCCGGCGCATGCGCCTCCGGCCACGGCCGCGCCGGAAAGCAGGCCGCGCAGCCGCGGTTCGAGCACGTCTCCCACCAGCGAGCTTTTGCCGCTGCCCGACACCCCCGTCACGCAGACGAGGAGCCCGAGCGGGATCGAGACGTCGATCCCGCGGAGGTTGTTGTGGCTGACGCCGCGCAGCACGAGCCGCCGCTCGTCGGGTCGTCGGCGGTGCTGCGGAAGGTCGATCCGCTCGCGGCCGGCGAGGAAGCCGCCGGTGACGCTCCGGCCGCAGGCGGCGACGTCGTCCGGCGGACCGGCCACCACCAGCTCGCCGCCGCGCTTGCCCGGTCCCGGTCCGAAGTCGACGACCCAGTCGGCGGCCCGGATCGTCTCCTCGTCGTGCTCGACAACGACCACCGTGTTCCCCTTGTCGCGGAGCGCCTCGAGCGCCCCGAGGAGCCGGGTGTTGTCGCGTGGATGGAGGCCGATCGACGGCTCGTCGAGCACCAGCGCCGCAAGGAACTCGCGGGCGGCGGCGATCGGCAGTCCGCAGAGGGCGTCGATCGAGAGCTCCGCGGGCCCGGCGGCGCGGGCGGCGGACGAAGCGGTGGCGATCCGCACCGCCCGCGGCTGCGGGCCGAGCCGTGCGCCGTGGCAGGCGTGGCAGGGCGTGACGCTCATCAGCTTCTCGAGCATTCGCCGGAGGATGCCGCTCTTGGCGTTCCGCCAGCGGTTGGCGAGCAGGGCCCGGATGCCCTCGAACGTCGTCTTCGCGCCGCGCTCCGCCTTGCCGCGCTTCCAGGTGATGCGGAGGGCGCCGAGGCCGGCGCCGTCGAGCCAGATCCGGCGCTGCAGCGGCGTCAGGTCCTTCCACGGCGTGTCGAGGAGCGTGCCGGGGGGGAGTTTGCGATCCGCCTCCGCCTGGGCCGCGACGCCGTTGAGCAGCCGGCGCAGCCAGCGCGGCATGTCGCGGTAGCCGCCGAGGACGCCGATCGCCCCCTTGCGAAGCGTCTTGTCGGGATCGGTCACGAGCTTGGCGGGATCGATGCCGTAGATCTCGCCGAGGCCGTCGCAGGCGGAACAGGCGCCCTGCGGGCTGTTGAAGCTGAACAGCTGCGGCTCGGGCGTGTCGTAGCTCGTGCCGCAGCGGACGCAGGCGTAGCGGCTGGACAGGACGAGGTCCGGGCCGGCTGCGGCAGCGGCCGCCGCCGGCCGCTTCTTCGCCGTCGTCGGCGGCTGCTTGGGTCCGCGGCCCGCTGCCGCGGGCTCCGGCAGATCCGCGTGCTTCTCCTCCGTCGCCACGATCACCTGGCCCCCGCCCGTCTTCAGGGCCAGATCCACCGCCTCGGCCAGCCGGCTGCGGGTGGCGGTGTCGGGGACGAGCCGATCCACCACGACGTCGATCCGGTGCTTGAGCGTCTTCTCGAGCGCCGGCGGATCCTCGACGCGGCAGATCCGGCCGTCCACCCGGGCCCGCGTGAAGCCCTGGCGGACGAGGTCGGCGAACAGGTCGCGATGCTCCCCCTTGGCGTCGCGGACCAGCGGCGCGAGCACCATGACCTGGATACCGCCGCGGGCGGCGAGGATCCGCTCCACGATCTGGTCCCGCGGCTGTGCCTCCAGCACGCTGTCGCACTGGGGGCAGTGGGCCGTGCCAACCCGCGCGTAGAGCACGCGGAGGAAGTCGTGGATCTCGGTCATCGTGGCCACGGTCGACCGCGGATTCGTGCCCGCCGACTTCTGCGCGATCGAGATCGCCGGTGACAGCCCGGTGACGCTGTCCACGTCGGGCCGGGGCAGCTGCCCGAGGAACTGCCGGGCGAACGTGGACAGGCTCTCCACGTAGCGGCGCTGTCCCTCGGCGTAGAGCGTGTCGAAGGCGAGGCTCGACTTGCCCGAGCCACTGACACCCGACAGGCAGACGAGCCGGCCGCGCGGCAGGGCCACCGTCACGTCGCGGAGGTTGTGCTCGCGGGCACCTTTGACGACGATCGGAGGAGCGGCCATGTAGCGGAAGAGCGACGTGACGTGGGCTGGAGCCATGATTGTAGTCCGGTGGCGACGGCGAGACCGGGCCGAGCCTGCTCGGCGGCGGGCCGCTGCTTTACAGTGAATGGACGGTCGCCTAAACTCCAGGAAGGCTGGATTCCGCGGACCCTCGAGGTCGGCGGGGTTTCGCACGGGGCGGTAGCTCAACTGGGAGAGCGCGGCGTTCGCAATGCCGAGGTTGGGAGTTCGATCCTCCTCCGCTCCACATGCACCGCCCGCGGGGCCGAACCCGGTCCCCGCGGGCCGTGCTTTCCGTTCCGGCGACGCCTCGCCTGCCGCGCGATCGTCTGGTGATGCATGGTCGATTCCGCGGTGGTGCCGAGCGTGCAGGCCGAAGATCATTCGGCGGCCTTGATGGTTCGCGTCGCGGCCGGTGGCCCGGCGGCCGCCGCCGCCTTCGCCGAACTCGTCGCACTCTGGCAGGATCGGCTGATCACGCTTTTCCTGCATCAGATGGGGGATCATGCCACGGCCGAGGACCTCACGCAGGAGGTCTTCCTGCGGGTCTACCGGGCGCGGGAGCGGTATCGCCCCACGGCCCGGTTCACGACCTGGCTCCACACGATCGCCGCCAACGACGCCAGCGACCTGCGGCAGCGTGCCTACCGGCGGCTCGAGCGCGGCGTTCCCGGCGTCGCGTCGGACACGTCGAGTGCCATCGGTCTCGACCAGCTCGCCGTGGCCGCCAGCGGGCTCCTGCCGGCGCGGCAGGCCGATCGCCGGGAACTTTCGGCGGTCGTCCGGGAGGCGATTGCCGGTCTCAACGAGCGCCAACGGATGGCGGTGCTGCTGGCGAAATTCGAACAGTGCTCGCTGGAGGAAATCGCCGTCGCCATGCACCTCTCGGTGCCGGCGGTGAAATCGCTGCTCTTCCGGGCCCGCGACCAGTTGCGGGCCGCGCTGGGACCGCTCGACGGCGGTGCGACATGAGCGCGAAGCCGACGACCGTGACCGACGGGGGAGCGGAGGGCGGAGCGTCCGCCGCCTCCGATCCGGCCGGCGTGCTCGGCGACGTCTGGGGACCGCTCGACGCGCTTCCCAGGGCCAGGGCGGCTGCACCGCTGACGGCTTCGACGCTGGAGATGGTGGCGGCCGAGGTGGATCCGGCAGCGCACCACGACGGCTCGGCCCCGTGGCCGCGGCGGTGGCTCGGGCCGGTGGCCACCGTCTTTGCGGCTCTCGTCTGCGGTCTCGTCGCCGGCCGGATCAGCGCTCCCCCCGCCGACGACTTCCTGCTCTGCAACCTGCCGCTCGCGAGGCATCTCGATCTCCTGCGCGAGCTGCACTCGGTCGATTTTCTCGACGAACTTGCCCGCACCCGGCCGACTCCGCCGCGGCGGCTCCTCGTACCCGTGTCGCCGCTGGACCGAGAGGCCGAGCAGGACAGGCTGACGGCCGAGATCGCCGCGCTCCGGGGGGCCGGACCGTGGGGAGACGCCGCTCGCGGGTCCGTCGCCGCGCGGCGGTGGCAGGTCGCCAGCCTCGAGCCGGACGAGCGGGACATGCTTCAGAGGGCGGCCGCGGACCTCGCCGACATGCCGCGCGTCGAGCGGCGCAGGCTGGAACGCGTCGCTGCGGCCATCGTCGATCCGCGCGCGGCCGACCTGCACGACGCCGCCCGGCTGTGGAGACTGTGGGTCGCCGCCAGCGATCCGCGCGGTCGTGACGCGCTGCTGGCGCTCGACGCCGCCAAGCGGCTGGAGTGGATGAGGCGCGAATCGCGGATCGACGGGTTCGGGCCGCCTCGGCCGCGCAGCCCGAGCGGCGAGTTTCGCCGACCGCAGGGGGGCCGGTTTCCCGACGGTTCGCGGCTGGATGGCCCGGTTCCTGACCGGCTGCCGAAGGAGCGGCCGGCTGCGGGGGGGGCGGTGCCGGAAGGGGAACATCCCGAAGGTCAGCCGTCGTTCAGACGACAGCGGCGCGGCGATCGGCAACGGTTCCCCGACGGGCCCGACCTGCGCGTCCGTCCGCTGCCGATCATTCCCGACCCGCCAGGCCCGGCAGTCCCACCCCCGGCGGATGTTGGAGAAACTCGAGCAGCGCCCGATTGAAGACTTCCGGTGCCTCCAGCGGCGTCATGTGACCCGCCCGCGGCACGATCAGCAGTCGGGCACAGGGCATGATCTCCTCGGCCCGCTCCAGGCATTCCGGCGGCGTGATCGTGTCCTCGGCGCCGCAGACGAGCAGCGTCGGGGCACGCACGTGCGACAGAGGTTCGGTCATGTCGGGCCGGGCCCCGAGCGCCGCCAGCGCCGCCTGGATGCCTGCCACCGTCTGCCTGTGGATCGCCCCGCGCAGCAGATCCTCGAGCGCCCCCCGGCCCGGCGTCCCGGCCGCCGCGGGAGCGAGGAGCCGCGGCACCATCGCCTCGGCGACGATCGCCTGCCCGAGCCGGCCGACCTTTGCCGACAAATCGACGCGGGCTGCCCGGGCCTCGGGCGTGTCCGCCTCGAGCTTCGTGTCGACGAGCACGAGCGCCGCGACGCGGTCCGGATGGCGGACCGCCACGTGCTGGGCGACGTAGCCCCCCATCGACAGGCCGCAGATCACGGCGGGGCCGCCGACGTGCAGGGCGTCGAGCAGGGCCGGCACGTCGTCGGCGAGCGACTCGATGCTCTCCATGACCGTTGCGGCACTGCCGCCGAAACCGCGCAGGTCGGGCACGATGAGCCGGAGGTGCTCGGCGAGCGGTTCCTGTTCCCGCCACATCGCGTGGTCGAGCGGGAAGCCGTGCAAGAGGACGCAGGGGATGCCGGCACCGCGGGTATGCACCGCCAGCCGCGCGTCACGGACCGTCACCATGTGGGTGGTCATCGCGTGCCTCCGGCGGCCTGCGCCTTGAACTTGTCGAGGTTCCGTCGAATCGTCTGGCTGGCGGGTTCGCGGCGCTGGGCCAGCGTCTGCGTCCGCACCGCGGCAGCCAGGTCTCCGGCCGCGGCCCGGCAATGGGCGAGCGTGTCGAGATAGCTGCCGCTGTCCGGAGACAGTTCCAGCGACCGGCGCGAGTAGCGGGTGGCCTTCGCCACGTCCCCCACCGTGTTGGCGACGAGCCAGGCGTATTCGTTGTACACGTTGGCGTCCGGCTGCCCCGCTTCGCCGATCCGCTCCTCGATCTGCTCGGCGGCCCGCGTCACCCGTGCCGCCGCCTCCGCCTTTCGCTGCGGCGAGTCGGCGAGCGCGTGGAGGGCGATCAAGGAGTCGACGTCCTGTGCGGCGTGACGCAGCGCCTCCTCCACGAGCCGCCGTTGGCCCGCGGCGTCGCCTCGGGCACCGGATGCGCAGGCGGCGAAGTAGGCCATCCGCGCGCGGATGTTCTGCGGATCGTCGCGGATCATGCGCAGCATCTCCTCGACGGCGTCGTGAAACTCACGGGCACGGCCGTCGAACAACCGCCGCAGCACCGCGGCGGCCTCGTCGTCGCGCAGCCGGTCGTGGAGCGACTCGGCCCAGACGACGCCCGCGACTGCGAACATCGGCGCCGGCGTCGCCGGGTCGTCGGCCAGAGCACGGAACTCCCGATCGGACCATTCGAAGGCACCCCACTTCGACAGGCTGGTGGCGGCTTCGTACCGCGCGTTCGGCGGATCGGTCGCGTTGGCGACGGCCGCCGTCGCCTCGTCCGCCAGCGCGGCGGCCCGATCGGCCCGGCCGCGGGCCTGCCAGGCGACGGCACGGGCATAGGTCAGGGTCGGATCAGGATCCCGCTCCTCGGCCTGTTCGGCCGACTGCTCCACGAGTTCGACCGCCTCCGGCAGGCCGTGCTCGATCGCCCAGGCGAGATTGTCGACCGCGAACGCGTCCGCGACCCGTGCGTCGTCGGCCCGCTCGCGGTCGGCGCGAAACAGGACGGCGAGTTCGCGAATCGCGTCTTCCCGCCGATCGGCGGCGACGAGCAGGTCGACGAGCCCGCGCCGGAGCAGGCGGACCGCGGCCGTCCCCTGCGCGGGCAAATCTCGGAACGCATCCTCGTCGTCGTCGGCTGCCGCCCCGCGGTGCCGTTCCCGCTCGAGCAGCGCGAGGGCCGCAGTCGCCTCCGCGATCGCCGCCGGCATCCGGTCCACCGCGGCGGGATCGGTCGCGGCAACGAGCGCCCGGAGAAACCGGGCCGCAGGCCGCCGGCTTTCGGCCAGGCCGGCGGCGATCCGCGGCCGGAGCTGCGGCCAATAGGGGTCGCCGGGCCGCCACTCCTGGGCGAGCAGCGCCGCGGCCGTCCATGAGCCTGACGGCGAACGCTCCAAGCGAACGAGCCGCGCCAGGGGCTCGATACCCGCATCACCATCGAGACGCAGCAGCCGGTGCATGATTGGTCCGCGGGCATCCGGCGCGGAGCGGACGAACTTCTCCAGTTCCGCGGTCGCCTCGGGCGCATCGGCGGCGGAGAGCGGCGAGATGGCGTCGACCAGGGTTCGTGCCCGCAGCGCCACCTCGAGGTCGGCACTGGTTTCAGCCGCCGTGAGCAGTTCGTCCGCGACCGCCGCACCCATGCCTGCCAGCCGCTTCGCGGCCCGCTCGCGGACGGCGAAGTTCTCGTCGCCGAGCTGGAGAATGACGGCCGCGACATCGACGGCGGCCGGGGCGGCGGCGCCGCCCCGCTCCGCCGGACCGGCCGCCGTGAGCGTGCCGGGCGTGGCGGCCAGGGCGACACCCGCGAGCAGCAGACTCCGGCACATCTGGCGAGACGCGGGTGACGGCATGAGAGCGGGCCCCGAAGTCGGATCGATCGTCATCCGGCCGACAGTTTCAAGACTATGCCCGGCCGCCGACCGCGGGCAAGCCGCGCACGGCGGTCAGGTCGTCTCCGGTTCGATCCCGAGATCGCGGATCGTGACCAGCGGTTCGAGGGGAATGCCCCGGGCCGCGAGCGCCGCGCGGCCCCCGGCCAGCCGGTCGATGACGACGATGACACGTTCCACGACGAGGCCGAAGTCCAGGGCCCTGTCGATCGCCACGAGGGAAGAGCCTGCCGTCGTGACGACATCCTCGACGATCACCACCCGCTGCCCCGGCTCGACGGGGCCCTCGATGTACCGCTTCGTGCCATGATCCTTGGGTTCCTTGCGGACGAGGAAGCCCTTGAGCGGCACGTTTTCGACGCCCGCCATCGTGACCACGGCGCTGGTGATCGGGTCGGCGCCGATCGACATCCCGCCGACCGCGTCGGGGAGGGGGCCGACCGCCCGGAGCCGGTCGAGGATCGCCCGGCCGACGAGCATCGATCCCCGGGCATCGAGAACGACCTGCTTGGCGTCGAGGTAGAAGCTGGCCTCGCGTCCCGAGGCGAGGCGGAACGTGCCGCGTCTGAGCGCCCGCGTGGCGATCATGTCGATGAGGGCGCGAATCGTCGGGGAGGCTGCGGTCGGATCGCTGGTCATTGCTGCCTGCGGGTGCGGGGTGGAGCCGGATCTGAGACAGTACTATACAGCGGCACGGCAGCAGCGCCGGGAAACGGAGGGTGCCGAGCCCGCGTTTTGACTCCCCTTCCCGACGACCTAAAATTCTCTCATCCGCCCGCCTCGTGGAAGCGTCCGCATGCTCCGCAGCTCGACGACTTCCCTCCGGTGCACGATCCGCTGCACGGCGACCCGCCGCGCCGGGATCGGCGCTCTCCTGACCGGCATTCTTCTGGCCTGCACCGTGGTGGCGTGGCCCGCCCCGCTGGCCGCGGCGCCGCCCACGGCCCTCGTGCCGGTGCGGTTGCCGATCACCGGCACCCGTGACGAGCAGGTGAAGGGGGCCATCGCCCGCCGTCTCGATGCCCTGCGGGCCGCCGCTCCGGACCGTGGAGTGCTCGTCTTGCGGTTCGAACCGGCGGCGGACGGCGAGGCGGCCAGCAGCGACTTCGGCCGGGCCCTCGAACTGGCGCGGTTCTTGGCTTCAGAACGGCTCGCCGGAGTGAAGACGGTGGCCTACCTGCCGGCGGGCGTCGCCGGCCATGCCGTGCTCCCGGTGCTGGCATGCGAGGAGATCGTGATGGATCCGGAGGCGGTCCTCGGTCCGGCGAACGCGACGGAACCGGCGATCGACGACGCGATGCGGGCGGCCTACGTGCATGTCGCCGGCGTCCGGCGCACGGTACCGGCAGCGGCCGCCGTCGCCCTGCTCGATCCTGCCGCCCGGGTCGTGCTCGTCACGACGCAGGACGAAGGGGTTCAGGTCGTCGAGGAACGCGACCTGCCCGCGGTCCGTCGCCGGTCGGCGGTGCTCGGCGCCCCGGAGCCGCTGCAGCCGGCACCGCTTGCCCTTTCCGGCCGCCGCGCCCGGGACCTCGGCTTCGTCAGGCTCCTCGCCAAATCGGCGACGGAACTGGCACAGGGCTTGGAACTCGATGTCCGCGCGGTGCAGGCGGCACCGGACATCGCCGGGGGCTGGCGTCCGGTGCAGGTGAACCTCAGCGGTCCGATCTCGGCGAACGCCGTGGCCCGGGCCCGGTCGAAGATCGAACGGGCGATCGCCGAAGGTGCCACCTTCGTCTGCCTGTGGATCGAGAGCGGCGGCGGCGCGCCCGATCAGAGCCTGGTGCTGGCCACCTGGCTGGCCAGCCTCGATCCGGCGACCGTGCGGACGGTGGCCTATGTTCCGCGGGAGGCCCGCAGCGATGCGGCGCTCGTCGCGCTCGCCTGCGACGAACTCGTCGCAGGCCCCGACGCCGTCCTCGGTGGAGAGGGGGATGGTGTCGTCGACGAACGTGGGGGTGAGGCGATCACGGCCGCCTGGCGGGCGGGGGTGGCGAACCGCCGCGACCGGTCCTGGTCGTTGCCGGTGGCACTCGTCGTGCCGGGGATCGAAGTCCGCAGGGCCGAGCGGCAGGGGAGCGGCCGGATCGATTATTTCAGCGCCGCGGAACTCGAGTCGCGGGCGGACCGGGAGGCCTGGCAGATCGGGCCGGCGGTGGGCATCGGACCGCTCCGGCTCACGGGCCGCCGCGCGGAGGAACTCGGGCTGACCGCACACGTGGCCGCCGACTTCGCGGCCTTGCGCGAGGCCTACGGCGTCGAGGGAAACGTCGCCCTCGCGGAGCCCGGCTGGGCTGACCGGCTGCTCACGGCGCTGGCCAGTCCCGAGCTCGCCTGGCTGCTCCTGCTCGTCGGCGGCGCAGGGCTGTACATCGAACTGAAGACGCCCGGCGTGGGCCTCGGCGGCTTCGTGGCGATGGTGGCGTTCATCGTCTACTTCTGGAGTCAGCACCTGCACGGGACATCGGGCTGGCTGGAGGTGATGCTGTTCCTGGCCGGGATTTTCTGCCTCGCCGTCGAGATCTTCGTGCTGCCCGGCTTCGGCGTGCTCGGCCTCGGCGGCGGCCTCCTCGTGATCGCGTCGATCGTGCTCGCCAGCCAGTCGTTCATCCTGCCATCGAACGACTACCAGATCCGCCAGATGCAGTGGTCGTTGCTCGGCATTCTCGGGGCGGTCGTCGGCGTGGCCATCAGCGCCGCGGCGCTCAGGCGCGTGCTGCCCGCCACCCCGGTGCTGCGGGACGTTTTTCTCGCGCCGCCGACGGCGGTGCATGGCGACGAAGCCGGGCTTCTCGAACTGATCGACGCGGAAGGAACGGCCACCACGCGGCTGGCGCCGGCGGGCAAGGCCCGCATCCGGGGCGCCGTGCACGACGTGACGACCGAGGGCGAATTGATCGATACCGGCACGGCAGTCCGCGTCGTCGCGGTCCGCGGTCGGCGCATCGTGGTCGGGATGGCATGAACGATGACCGACCCGCTGTGGATCGCCGCCCTGCTCCTGGCCGGCCTCCTGATCATGATGCTCGAGGTCTTCGTCCCCTCCGGAGGCGTGCTCGGGTTCCTGAGCATCGTCTCGCTGGTCGCGGCGGTGGGGATGGCGTTCATGACGCGTGGCGTGGCCGTTGGTGTCGCCGTGCTGGCCGTCACCTGCGCGGCCGTGCCGCTGGGGCTCGGCGTGGCGTTCCAGTTCTTCCCGCGCACGCCGTTGGGCCGGCGGGTGCTGCCGCCGCCGCCGTCTCCGGAGGACGTGGTGCCGGACGTGGAACGGCGCCGGCTGCTGCGCGGCCTGGTCGGACGACCGGGCCGGGCCGAAGCCGACATGCTCCCCTGGGGCCGCGTGCTGCTCGACGGCACGAGTCGCGAGGCGGTGAGCGAGAGCGGGGTGATTGCCGCCGGCAGCGAGATCGAGGTCGTGGACGTGCAGGGATCCGCCCTCGTGGTGCGGCCGCGGGCCGCCGCCGCGGGGCCGGCCGACCGACGGGCTCGGCCTGCCGCCCCGCAGGCGCCTGCCGAGCAGGCCGGGCAGGCGGCGGGCGAAGCGAGCCTCACCGCCACGCTCGAGGAGTTCGCTTTCGAGGTGCTCGAACGGCCGGAAACTTGACCCCCGGCCTTCCCCGAACGAGTCTTTGACGAGTTGCCTCCAAGGGTCCATGTCGTGCTCCAGTACCTGCCGCTGATTTTGCTCGTCGCCGGGATCGTCCTGTTCCTCATCGGGTTCGCCTTCGTGGCCCGATACCTGCGGCTCTGGGTGCAGTCCTACGCTTCCAGTGCCGGCATCGGCCTGTTCGATCTGGTCGCGATGAGCTTCAAGAAGGTGAACCCCACCGTGATCGTGCGCAGCAAGATCATGGCGGTGCAGGCGGGGCTCGGCGATTCCACCGGGATCACACGGCAGGCACTGGAGGCGCACTCTCTCGCCGGCGGCCGTGTGCCGCTGGTCGTCCAGGCGTTGATCGCCGCCCGGATGGCCAAGATCGAGGAACTCGACTTCAAGCTCGCCGCCGCCATCGACCTCGCCGGCCGGAACGTCCGCGAGGCGGTGCAGACGAGCGTCTACCCGAAGGTGATCGACTGTCCGGGAAAGAACAGCGGCCGCGAGTCGCTCGACGCCGTCGCCAAGAACGGCATCCAGCTCAAGGTCAAGGCGCGGGTCACCGTGCGGACGAACCTCAACCAGCTGATCGGCGGTGCCACCGAGGAGACGATCATCGCCCGCGTCGGCGAGGGGATCGTTTCGGCCATCGGCTCCGCGGAGCGGCATGCCGAAGTGCTGGAGAATCCAGAGGTGATCTCGAAGACGGTGCTCGGCCGCCGGCTCGACGCCAACACGGCCTTCGAGATCGTGTCGATCGACATCGCGGGGATCGCGGTGGGGGCCAACATCGGCGCCCGCCTGCAGGCCGACCAGGCCGAGGCCGACACCCGCGTGGCCCGGGCGAACGCCGAGGGGCGGCGGGCGATGGCGGTGGCCCGCGAGCAGGAGATGATCGCGAGCATCGAGGAAAGCCGGGCCGGACTCGTCGAGGCCGAGGCCGCGATTCCGCGGGCGGTCGCCGATTCGCTCGCCTCCGGCACGCTGGGCATCTTCGACTATTTCAAGCTCCGGAACCTGCAGGCGGACACCGACATGCGACGCTCGTTCGCAACGGGCGTTCCGCCGACCGCAGCGGCCGCTTCGTGACCGCTCCCCCGTTCGCCGCGGGGCCTGCCCCGCCTCGGACCAGCCACACCCATGCACCCGATGCCGTTCCTGTTCGCCGCCGGTTTCGATTGGCTGGAAGGCCTGGCCGGCTCCGCCGTCCTCGTCATCTGGGTCATCTCCCAGGTGATCAACGTGATCCGCGCCGCCGCCACGCGGCCCGATCCCCAGGCCGCACCCCCGGCACGGCCGAAGAAGCCGCCGCGCCGCCGGGCCGCTGCCTCGCCGCGGGCCGAGGTGGATCGGCAGATCGAGGAATTCTTGCGCGGTAGCCGCGCGGGCGGCCGCGCAGGCACCGACGCACCGTCGCGGCCGCCACCGCTGCCACGATCCGGGGCGGGGCGCCCGCGGGAGGCGGCCGCCGCCGACCGGCGGCCTGTCAGGGAGCCGCTGCAGCCGGATTTCTCGGGCAGCGACATCTCCCGGCATGTCGCCGATGCATTCGCGACTGATCTCGACCACCTCTCCTCCGGACTGACCGCGGCTTCGGCTGGATACGAG
>JBKDUV010000011.1:0-2840 GCA_046339335.1 Planctomycetia bacterium
GCAGAAGAACGTCGCCATCGACTCGATCATGAACGTCCGCCCCCAAAAAATGGAGAAGGGGCTGATGACGAACAGTGTCGCCGGAACCCAGGCGAGGCCCGGGGAAACTCCGCAGGCACGGGCGATCCGCCAGATCGGGATCGTCGTGAGCAGGAAAAACGCCAGCGACACGAACCGGCCGGTCTGGTCGAGCGGCGTGCCGAAGAGGTCCACGATCCTGGCCACGATCCACTGGTAGAGCGGGAACTCGAACGGGATCGCCCACGGCTTCCCGAGAACCGGCGTCTCGTAGGCGAGCCGGAATGGCTGCCCGATCATGAACTGCGCCGTCATCGCGGTCTGCGACTGGCGAAACGAATGGCGGTCATTCAGCGTGTTGCCCCAGCCGATGCTCGCGGTCCAGACGGCGTACAGGAGACCGACCACGAACACGCCGCAGAGAATCCGGCCAAGGACGCGATCCGCGTCGGTCGCCGGGCCGTTCATCTGCGTCGTCTTTGCGGGCCGTCCTGCGGCCGGCGGCGGTTCCGGGAAGGTGGGCACCGCCTCCTGACGCATGCCACCCCAGGCCGCCGCGGTCCGCTCGACGCGATTGCGATCGGGCAGCGCGTTGAAGGCATCGACCGCCCGACGGCTGAGCAGCCGCACGTCGCCGGCATGCAGCGCCGGGGGCACGTCCGCCAGCCAGTCGATCAGTCCCTGGCGGAGCCGGGCCGTCCAGCCCGAGAAGCCGCCGGCTTCGCGCCCCGGCATCCGCCGGCCGTAGGCGATGTCGGAGCCCTCGCGCCACCTGGCGACCAACGCGGCGACGACATCGGGCGACTCCGGGAGATCCGCGTCGATGACCGCCACGGCGTCCCCCTTCGCCTGCCGAAGCGCGACGGCGACCGCCTCCTGGCGGCTGCTGCCGTCCGGCACGGCGACGACTCGGACTCGCGGATCGGATGTCGCCTCGGGGGGGACCTGGCCGGTGGCGGCCGGTGTGCCGACGTAGACGATCTCCCACGGCATGCCGACGTCAGCGACGGCGGTCGCCAGCCGGCGGTGGATTCCCGGTCCGGCGCTCTTTCCGTCGCGACAGGCGACGACCACGGACAGGAGTTGATTCATGTGCTTCCACCCACCCCGCCGGCACTGCCGATGCCAAACGGATTCCAGAGCATAAACCCGCGACCGTCAGGCTCAACGGTGAACGGGCGTGGGGCTGGCATTTTCATGCACCCGCTGGTCCGGGCGGCAGCGGTGCGGGTCTCGTGAAGGCGGCCTCAGGGGCGGTCGTCGCCGGCCGGCCGCCGCCAGACCGTCTTCCCTTCCTTGATCGTCTCCACGACGCGGACCGACTCGATCGTCGCCGCCGGCACGGTCAGCGGATTCGCGGAGAGCACGACCAAGTCGGCGAGCTTGCCGACCTCGATCGACCCCTTCTTCTTTTCCTCGCCGTACATCCGCGCCCCGTCGATCGTGATCGCCTCCAGGGCCTCCAGCGGGCCGATCCGCTCGCCCGCCCCGAGCGTCTGTCCGGACCGCGTCACGCGATTGACGGCGGTGTGGATCGTGAACAGCTGGTCGAGCGGCGAGACGTTGAAGTCGGTGTGGTTGGCCGGCCGCAGGCCGAGTGCCCGGGCCGACCGCATCGGGCTGATGAAGGCGGCCTGCTCCAAGCCGCGGTTCTTCACGTGCGTGTCCCCGAAGTAGAAACAGTGGAGCGTGAAGAACGAGGGGGTGATGTTCCAGGCGCGGTATTTTTCAAGCTGGTCGCGGCGGATGAACTGCGAGTGGATGCCGACCGTGCCACGCGGCTTGGCCGGGTCGTCACCGGCCGCGAACCGGTGGGCCTCGAGGACCGCGTCGATCGCCGCGTCGCCGTTGCAGTGGATGAAGAGCGTCGCGCCGCCGTCGTAGACCTGCTTGAACGAGTCGTTGAGCATCGCCTGGGGCACCGTCGGCTCCCCGCGCCACTCTTTCTGGCCGGCCGGGCCGCCGGTGAGATAGGGCTTCGTGAAGAACGCCGTCCGCCCCTGCGGCGAGCCGTCGGCCAAGAGTTTCACGCCGCCGATCCGGAGCCGGTTGCGATACTCGGGCTCGTTCCGTGGCGGCCGGCCGGCGAAGATCTTGTCGATTTCGGCGATGAACGCCAGGGCGACGACGTCGAGCTTGAACAGGCCGCGATCGGCCGCGATCCGCATCAGGTCGAGCTGCCGCTTCATCGTCGCCCCATCCTGGGCCGTGGTGATGCCGGCGCGGAGATAGAGCTCCTGACCCGAGCCGAGGAGCTCCACCACCTCGTCGTCCGTCGGACCGGGCAGGTTGGAATAGACCGGAAGGAACGCCGTCTCGAAGAGCAGGCCGTCGGGCTCGTCGCCCCCCGGCTCGCGGCCGATCACGCCCCCGGGGGGCGTCGGCGTGGCGGCGGTGATCTCGAACCGGGCGAGGGCCTTCGAATTGAGCATCGCGCCGTGGCCGGAGACGTGGACGAGGATCACCGGATTGTCGGGGAAGGCGGCGTCGAGCTCCTTTCGCGTCGGGCCGCGTTTCTCGGCGAGCAGGTCGGGGTCGTAGCCGAAGCCGATCACGAAGCCGCCGGGGGCGATCCTGCGCCGCGCGCGGAGTTTTTCCAGTTGCGCGACGACGTCGGCCACGCTCCGGCAGGGCCCGGCAGGTGGCGACGCACAAAGCGCCTGCACCTGCACGTCCACGGCACTGGCGAAATGGCTGTGGCCGTCGATGAACCCGGGGACGAGCGTCCGGCCGCCGAGGTCGCTGACCTCGGTTCCCGGACCGGCCAGCTTCATGACGTCGGCCTCGGCGCCGACGGCGCCGATCTTCCCGGCGGCGATCGC
>JBKDUV010000012.1:0-10058 GCA_046339335.1 Planctomycetia bacterium
ACAGCGTGCTGGCCAAGTTGCGCGGCGACCAGGAGTGATGCTCGCATTGACTTGAGAGCGGTTTGGCCGGGGGCCGGCTCCGGGCGGCCCGGGCCCGCACGCCGGACGCGCGCGGCGGGGCTCAAGCCCCGCCCGCCCCCCTCGCCCTGGGCCACCGGCGCGCCGGCCGCGTCCACGATCGGCGGGGCCCCGCCCGGCAGCGGCAGCGTGCAACGGCCCGGCTTGGTCGGCGTGCAACCGGGCAGCGGGCTCATCATGATCCCGCCGGTCTCCGTCTGCCACCAGGTGTCGACGATCGGGCAGCGACCGCCGCCGATCACCTCGTGGTACCAGATCCAGGCCTCGGGATTGATCCCCTCGCCGACGCTGCCCAGAAGCCGGAGGCTGGAGAGGTCGCGGCCCTCGATGTGCTGCATGCCCCACTTCATGAACGAGCGGATCTCCGTCGGCGCGGTGTAGAAGATCTTCGGCCGCTCCTGCTCGATGATCTCCCAGAACCGGCCCTCGTGCGGGGCGTTGGGCGCCCCCTCGTAGATGAGGATGCTGGCGCCGGCGGCGAGCGGGCCGTAGGTGACGTAGCTGTGGCCGGTGATCCAGCCGCAGTCGGCGGTGCACCAGAAGAGGTCGTCGTCGCGCAGGTCGAAGACCCACTCGGCGGTCGTCTTCGCCCAGAGCACGTAGCCCGCGGTCGTGTGCTTGATCCCCTTCGGCTTGCCGGTCGAGCCGCTGGTGTAAAGGATGAAGAGCGGGGCCTCGGAATCCATCGCGGCCGGGGCCTTGTCGGCCGGCTTCCCGGCGACGAGGTCGTGCCACCAGACGTCGCGGCCGGGCACCATCTCGACCGGCTGCCCGGTGCGGCGGAGCACGACCACGTGCCTGACCGTCGTCGGTCCGTTGGCCGTCGAGGCCAGCGCCGCGTCGACGTTCTTCTTGAGCGGCAGCAGTGCCCCGCGCCGCCAGCCGCCGTCGGCCGTGATCACCGCCACGGCCCGGGCGTCGTGGGTGCGGTCGGCGATCGCCTCGCTGGAGAATCCGCCGAAGATCACCGAGTGCACGGCGCCGATCCGGGCGCAGGCGAGCATCGCGATCACCAGTTCCGGCGTCATCGGCATGTAGATCGAGACCACGTCGCCGGCCTTCACGCCGAGCGACTCCAGGCCGGCCGCGAACCGGCAGACCTCGGCGTGGAGCTGGGCATAGGTGAGCGTGCGCCGCTCCCCCGTCGGCTCGCCGACCCAGACGATGGCCGTCTTATCCCCCTTGCCGGCGGCGATCCAGGCGTCGAGGCAGGCGGCCGAGGCGTTGATCTGCCCGTCGGCGCACCAGCGGGCCGCCGGCGGCTGCCAGTCGAGGACGCGCGCATAGGGCTTCATCCAGGGGAGCCCGCGGGCGCGTTCGTGCCAGAAAGCCTCCGGGTCGGCGGCCGCGGCGTCGTACAGCCGGCGATACTCCTCCAGCGACCCGATCCGGGCCCGCTGCGCGAACTCGGCCGATGGCGGGAAGACGCGGGCCTCCTGCATCACGCTCGACACTTTCCCCGCCGCTCCGCTCCCCTGCGCCGTCATGCATCCGCTCCTGCTCGAGGCCGCTCGACCCGCCGCCGCATCCCGCACGCGGCGAAGGATGGTTGTACTTCGCCGCCGTCCCGGCCGCCATCGGGAGCCGGTGCCGGTCGCGTCAGCGCCGGGCCATGCCGCCGGCCGCCTCAGCGCCGGTCGGCGCCGGCGAACGGGCTGACGTCGTCTGCCTCGTCGCCGAAGGCGATGCCCAGCGCCCGGGCGGCCGCCACCGCCGAGCCGCGCGGATCGACCGTCGAGAGCGCGCGGATCGCCGCGGTGATCGGCACGCTCCCGATCTGCGGCGGCTGGTAGCAGACCATCTCCCCGAACCGCCCCTCGTGCACCAGTCGTACGGCATGGGCGCCGAACTGGGTCGCCAGCACGCGGTCGAACGTGGTCGGGCTGCCGCCGCGCTGGAGGTGGCCGAGCACCACCGTCCGCACCTCGCGGTCGAGCCGGCGGGCGATCTCTCCGGCGACGATCTCGGCGATGCCACCGAGCCTCACCTGCCGGCGGTCCGCGACGACGTCGTCGTGGACGAGGCCGCCGTCAGGGAGCCGCGATCCCTCGGCCACGACGACGAGCGTGAACCGCTTCCCCTCGGCCTCGCGTCGCTCGACGGCCCGGCAGACGCCGGCGAACGTCCAGGGAATCTCCGGAATCAGGATCACGTCGCCGCCGCCCGCGATGCCGGCATGGAGCGCGATCCAGCCCGCGTGCCGCCCCATCACCTCGAGCACCATCACCCGCTCGTGGCTGGCGGCGGTCGTGTGCAGCCTGTCGAGGGCATCGGTGGCGCAGGCCACGGCCGAGTCGAAGCCGAAGGTGAAGGCGGTGCCGCCGAGGTCGTTGTCGATGGTCTTGGGAACGCCGACGACGGGGATGCCGTGCTCGTGGAGCTGCTGGGCGATGGCGAGCGACCCGTCGCCGCCGACGCAGATGAGCCCGCAGACGTCGAGCCGGCGGAGCGTCTCACCCGCCTGCGTCAGGAGTTCGGGATCGATCCGCACCCGGTCCCCTTCGCCGACGAGCGCGGCGAAGCGGCCCTTGTTCGTGGAGCCGAGAATCGTGCCACCCTGGAGAAGAATCCCGCCGGTGTTCTGCGGCGTCAGCGGCATGTAGCCGACGGGCTCGGCCAGCCCCTCGTAGCCGCGCAGGAAGCCGATGCAGTTGTAGCCGAGGCGGTGGGCCGACTTCGTGGCCGCGCGGATCACGGCGTTGAGCCCGGGGCAGTCGCCGCCGCCGGTGAGGATGCCGATCGTGGGTTTGCGGGAGGTCATGGGGTGGGGTTCGCGGCGGCGGCGGCCGAAGTCTAACGGTGCGGTTCGCTTCGAGGATATAGTGCCGACTCGGGCAGGCCGGGCGCGGGCCGACCGCACGAGGTGGTGCAGAGAGGACGAGGGACACATGGGGCGCGACGCGGAGCGGGGGGACGAGCGGCACGAGACCGCGCCGGGAGGTTCGCCCGGTGGCTGGCTGGCGGCTCCATGGCCGTCGCGGGTCGATGCGGTCGCGGTCGGCGTGCTGCTCGTGGTGGTCGGCTGGGCGTGGTGCGGGGCGCACGGCATCCGCAGCGAGGCCGATTGGGCGCAGCCGACGGCCTACACCGAGGATCCGGAGAAGTCGGACGTCATCGCGGTCTACGCGGAAACGAAGGCGTCCGCTGCCGGACAACTCCTGCCGCTCGCCTGGAAGCGCGTCGACGAGTTGGGAGCACCGTTCGGCTCCGACCGGTCCGACTGGCCGCTGATCGAAGAGGTCCAGGTCGCCTTCTTCGGGCTGCTGGCCCGGGTCTGCGGCCTGTTCATGGGCGTGAACGTCGGCATGCTCTGCGGCCACCTGCTCGCGGCGGCGACCTGCTATCTGGTTGCTCGGATCGGCGGCTGCCTGCCGAACTGGG
The DNA here is from genome assembly GCA_046339335.1 of Planctomycetia bacterium. Lineage (GTDB taxonomy): Bacteria > Planctomycetota > Planctomycetia > Pirellulales > UBA1268 > QWPN01. Next base: position 3,460 of record JBKDUV010000012.1, read on the forward strand.
CCTTCGTCGCCGGCCTGGCCTTCGGTCTGGCTCCGTTCCTCTTTGCGCAATCGCCCCATCATCCGCAGGTGCAGTGGGCCTGGCACGTTCCCCTGTTCACGCTCGTCTGGCGCTGGGTGGCCACCGCCCCGGGTCTGGCATGGGGGACGCCTCGGTTTCGCCGGGCGATCGGCATCGGCTTCCTCACCGGGCTGATGTTCATCTACTACACCAACGTGTTCTGCCAGCTGGTGCTGATCGGGGCGCTGGTGCTCCATGCCCGAGACCGGAGCCGGCCGGCGCTGCTCGCCGCCGGCGCCGTGATCGGTGCCGCGGCCGCCGCCGTCATTCTCATGAGCCTCGACACCTGGACGTTCGGCTGGTGGCACGGCCCGAATCGGGGGGCGCTGGTCCGCGAATACAAGTGGCTGGAAATCTACGGCCTCAAGCTCGTCGACCTCGTCGTGCCGCCGGTCACGCACCGCTCCAGCCTCGTCGCATCCTGGGCCCAGGGGCATCACCAGGCCGCCCCGCTCCTCGACGAGAAGGCCTCGTACCTCGGGATCGTGGGCCTGCTTGCGGTCGGCTGGCTCGCCTGGTCGGCGGTCGCGGCGCTGATCCGGCGCCGGCAGGACGAGGTGCCGATGGAGGCCTGGCAGGTGCTGTGGGTCGTGCTCATGTTCACGACCGGGGGCCTGAACGCGATCCTCGGAGCGTTCGGGATCACGATGTTTCGCGCCAGCTGCCGCTACAGTATCGTGATCCTCGCGGTCGCACTCCTCTGGGCCGCGGGTCGGCTGTCGGCGCTGCAGGCCGCCCGGCCGCGTCCCGGCAGCGAGGCCGGTGGCGGCGGCGGGGCGTTGGCCTGGCTGGCGGCGCCGCTGGTCTGCTGCCTCGTCGTGCTCTGGGACGAGGTGCCGCGGCCGCCGCCCCGGGAACTGCGCGAGCAGATCGCCCGGCTGGTGGCGGCCGACCGCGAGTTCGCGGCGAAGATGGAGGCCGCGTTGCCTGCCGGCGCGATGGTGTTCCAGCTGCCGATCATGGAGTACCCCGAGTCTCCGCTGCCGGGCATGCCGCCGGCCGATCACCTGCGGCCGTATCTGTTCAGCAGGCAGCTCCGCTACTCGTTCGGGGCGATGAAGGGGCGGGAACGCGACCGGTGGCAGCAGGAGATCAGCAGGCTCGAGCCGGTCAGGGCGGTCGAGGAGATCCGCCGGCGCGGGTTCGCCGCCGTGCTCATCAATCGCAACGGGTTTCCGGAACGGGGCCGGCAGGTCGAGGAGACGCTGCGCGGCGTCGCCAGGACGGGGCCGGTGATCGAATCGGCGGCCGGCGACCTCGTCTGCATCCCGATCGGCACGCCCGCACCGCCGCCGGGGGGCTGACCGCATGGCCGGTCCGGCGTGGCGACAGGCGCTCGCGATCGCGGGGCTCACCCTGGCGGTCTTCTCGGGGACGCTCGGCTCGGGATTCGTGTACGACGCGCGGATGCAGATTCTCGTCGATCCGTTCCTGCACGACCCCGCCAACTGGCTCCCCGTGCTCTCGCTCCGCGTGCTTGGCATGGACGTCCTCGACTTCAATCGGCCCGTCCATCTCGCCTCGCTGATGCTCGACGCCGCGATCTGGGGCCGCGAACCGTTCGGCTACCACCTGACGAGCATCCTCCTTCACGCGGTCAACGCCGTCCTCGTCTGGGGCGTGACGCGTGCGGTCTGCGCGGCACCGATCGGCGGGGCGGACGAAGCCGCGGCCGGCGGTCTGCGGCCCGCCGCCGGACTGCTCGCCGCGGCGGTGTTCGCCTGCCATCCGCTGGCGACGGAGGCCGTCTGCGAGCCGACCTACCGGGAGGACCTGCTCGTCGCCGGGTTCACGCTTGCCGCCGTACTCCTCGCCCTGGGGCACGCGCCGGCGGCGGCCGCCGACCCGTGGCGGGCCTGCGGCTGCATCCTCTGCAGTTTCCTGGCGGTCGGGAGCAAGGAGTCCGGAATCGCGGCGCCGTTGGTGCTCGCGACCACGTGGCTCGTCCTGCGCCGCGGCGACCCGCCCCGGTTCTGGGCAACCGCCGTGGTCGGGGGCCTGCTGGTCGCCGGCTGCTTCCTGGCGGCGCGGCTGTTGCTCGAGCCGTCGTCGTCCCGGATCTTCACCGAGCGGCCGACGTACGTCGACGGGTCGCTGGCGGCGGCGGCCCGCGTGCAGCCACGGATTCTCGCGGCATACCTCCGGTCGTTCGTGCTGCCGACGAACCTGTCGGCCGACTACGACGGCACGCTGATCCGCGGCCTGCCCCTGCCGGTCGCGATCGGGGTGCTCGCCGTCGTCGCCGGCGCCTGGGGGCTGGCGATCCGGCTCGATCGGAGGATGGCCCTGCCGGCGGCCCTCGTCGTCCTGCCGCTGCTGCCGGTCTCGAACCTCGTGCCCATCTACCGGCCTGCCGCCGACCGCTATCTCTACCTGCCGCTCGCCGGTGTCGCGATCGCCGTCGGCTGCCTGCTCGAGGCGCCGTGGGTCGTCCGTCGGCCGCTCCTCCGGCGGCGCATACTGGAAGGACTGACCGTCGCCGTCTTCGCCCTCGCCTGCGGGAGCATGGCGCGGCAACGGGTCTGGGCCGATCCGGTGGCACTCTGGACCGATGCCTATCGGAAGAACCCGACGGGGGAGCGGCCGATTCTCGGCCTCGCCGGCGCGTGCAACGAGGCCGGCCGGTCGGCCGAGGCGGAACGACTGATGCAGCCGCTGCTGCAGGGGCCGCCTGGAAAGACACCCCACGTGATCGTCCAGTGGGCCATCATCCTGGAGACGCTGGGCAAACACGCGCCGGCGCACGAGGCTGCCCGGCGGGCGGCTGCCGCCGATCCGCGGTTCGCCGACCCGTTCCGCTGCGTCGCCGACCTCATGCTCACCCCCGCGGAGGCCGACCTGCTCACCCGGGCCCTCGCCCCGTGACGGGGGGAAAGGGCACATGGTGGCCGGCCCCTTTTTGGGGCTATACTCGGATTTTCGTCTCGTCGCAGGGTCGTGAACAGCATGTCAACCGGTCGTCGCCCTCCCGCGTTTCGGTCCGCCAAGCCCGGGGACGTCGCCGCGCCGCCCCTGCCTCCCGAAGCGGGCACCGCGCCGGCGGACGATGGTCGGCCGACCGGCACGGCCGCGACGGCCCGCTCCTGGGCCGACGCGCTCATCAAGGCGGCGTTGATCGCCGTCGCCTGCGCATGGATCTACTCGCCGTCGCTCCACGGCGACTGGCTCTGGGACGACGACACGTCGGTCTGGAAGAACCCCACGGTCCTCAACCCCGTCTACTCCTTCAAGGACTTCTGGGTCGCTCCCGCGGGGGCCGACTACTTCCCGCTCACCGCCACCGGCTTCTGGCTGCAGTGGCACCTGTTCGGGCCCGCACCAAACACGCCTCCGGACCAGGTTCCGGCCGCGATGGAACGGGTCAAGACCGCGTACCACGCCGTCAACATCATCCTCCACGCCGCCGCCGCCCTCCTGCTCTGGCGACTGATGCACGCGATGAAACTCCCCGGCGGCTGGCTCGCCGGGATGCTGTTCGCCGTCCACCCGATCGGCGTCGAGTCGGTGTCGTGGGTGTCCGAACTGAAGAACACCCTCTGCCAGCCGCTGTTTCTGCTCGCGGCCATCCACTTCGTCCTCTTCGACGACGCGGAGCGGGCGGAAAGCGACTGGGATTCACCCCGCGTGTGGGGCAACTACGTCCTGGCGCTCGTCTGCTTCCTGCTGGCGATGCTCGCCAAGACGTCGGTCGTGATGTTTCCCGTCGTCATCCTCATGTACGCATGGTGGAAACGCGGCCGCATCGGACCGCTCGACATCGTCCATTCGGCCCCGTTCTTCCTCGTGTCGCTGCTGCTGGGCCTGATGACGATCTACTACCAGCATGGCCGGGCCGTGGGGCAGGAGAAGATGCCGATCGACGGCATCCTGCCCCGGTTCGCGATCGCCGGCATGGCGATCCCGTTCTACCTCTGGAAGACCGTCTGGCCGTTCGACCTGCTCCCCATCTATCCGCAGTGGCAGGTCCATCCGCCGAAATGGTGGCAGTTCCTGCCCTGGCCGCTGATGGCGGCGGCCCTCGTCTGGCTCGTCATGCAGGTGCGGCCGGGCGGCCGCTCGGGCTGGGCCCGGAACGTCCTCTTCGCGCTCGGGTTCTTCGTGCTCATGCTCCTGCCGATCCTCGGCTTCATCACGATCTCCTACATGCGGATCACCTGGGTCTGCGACCACTTCCTCTACCTGCCGATGATCAGCCTGATCATGCTCGGCACCGCGGCGGCGGCCGGCTGGGTCGCACGGGCCGAAGCCACCGAGCAGCGGGTGGCGGTCACGGCGGCGGCGGCGCTGGTCGGCCTCCTGGCATTCTCGACCTTTCGCTACGCCCACGTCTGGTTCAACGAGGACAAGCAGTGGACTCACACGCTGGCGTCGAACCCCGATGCCTGGCAGGCGCACAACCGGCTCGGCGCCTGGAAGGCGGCCCGCGGAGACGTCAAGGGGGCCCACGAGCACTTCAAGAACTCGTCGCGACTCCGGCCCGATTTGGGCGAGACGCACAACAACCTGGGCACGACGCACCTCCAGCAGGGGAACCGCGACGAGGCGATCGCCGCCTTCGAGCGGGCGATCGCCGCCACGCCGCACGTGCCGCTGTTCCGCGTCAACCTCCTGAACGCGCTCCTCGAGACCGGGCGGATGGAGCGGTTCGAATCGACCTTCCGCACCATGCTCGATGAGGAGGATCCGGCGGCGACGGAATTCCTGGTCGCGCTCGGCCAGCAGGGGATGGCGATGGAAAACGCCGCCAACGCTGCCGCGAAGGCCAACCGGCCCGAGGAGGCCCAGCGGCTCGCTGCCGCGGCGCTCGGCCGCTATGAACTCGCCACCAAGCAGTTCCGACTGCTGCTCGAGAAGCATCCGCGAAATGCCGTCGGCTGGAACAACTGCGCCGTCATGCTCATGAAGCACGGGAAACTGCAGGATGCGGTCTCGGCCTTCGAGCGGGCCCTGGAGATCAATCCCTCGTTGATGGACGCCCAGGTCGGACTGGAGGCCGCTCGTCGGGAGCTGGCGGCCTCCGCAAACGCCCAGCCCTCCCCCGGCGGTCAGCGGCCGCCTCCGCTGCCCGAGATGCAGCCGCCCAATTCGCCGACGCTCGGGCCGTCGCCGTTGCTCGGCAACTGATTCGGCTTCCCCTTGATTCTCGCGCGGTTCGCTGGTCGGGGCTGTCCATGCCCCGTCGCCACACGTTCGCTGCGGGCCTTTGGCCCGCGGTCGCGCGGACCTGCCTGCGGTCCGGCATCCTGCCTGGGCTTGGCAGCGTACGCCGGCTCCTGGGCCGCGGGCAGCCGCGCCCGTCAGGCGTTCCAGCCGCCGCGCCTCAGGCGGGCGAACAGGCTGCGGTAGTCTCCCGTCCGCACCGCGACCTTCGTCGTGGGTGCGATCGGCTCCGTCAGGTCGTCCTCGATCACGAGGACGTCGGCATCGGCGTCGCCCGATTCGGTCGGAGGATGGTCCCCGCCCTGCCCGGAGGCTGCCGCCGGGGCGGCCCGCAACGCGGTCTGCACGGCAGGCAGGACCACCCGCTCCACCGAGTCGAGTTCACGGCCGAGCGAGGTGCCATCCCGGCTGGTCACCCGCATGCGGCCGCTGAAGTCGTCCGGGCCCTCGACCTGCAGCCGCTCGATCACGTCCCGCTCCTGCTCGAAGAATTCGGCGAACGGGTCGGCACCGGTGTCGAAGACGAGTTCCACGTCGGGCCCGTTCCAGGGATCGGTTCCGCCGGGCCGCGCCGTGCCGGTCGGATCCCGGCCCTCGTCTGCGGCATCGCAGCCGGATGCCGGTTCGCCGAATTCGATGATGGTGGTGCCGTCGCCACCGGCCGCGCAGTCGACCGTCTGCCAGGCGTCGTCGAGGTCGGTGTCCGCATGGTCGGTGTCCGCATGGTCGGTCGCCCGCTCCTCGCCGCGGCCGATCCGCGTCGCCGCCGGGAGCCGCTGCATCTCCCGCCACGCTGCTGCGATCGCCCCCGCACTGACCCGTCCCCCGGAACCGGACGCGTCGAGCAGCGCATGATCGCAGAGCTGGTTGATGAGCCGCGGCATGCCATCGGTGATCGTGAACACGGCATCGTCGCAGCCCGCGTCGAAGACCGCGTCCCAGTCGAGTCCCGCGGCCCGCATCTGCGACCGCACATAGGCCGCGGTCTCCGCATGGTCGAGCGGCTCGAGGTAGTTCCGCACGGCGATCCGCTGCGACAGGCTCTCCATCCGCGGCAGCGCGAGCAGTTCCTCGAGCTTGGCCGAGCCGGCGAGGACGATGTGAACCGCCGGCAGCGGCGTGGGCACGTTGGTGAGCAGCCGCAGTTCCTCGATCAGCCGGGTGGGGAGCGTGTGCGCCTCGTCGACGAGGATCACGAGCCCCGAGCCGGTGGCGGCCAGGCTCCGGATCCGCTCCACGAGGGCGATCCGCAGCTCGACCTCGTCGATGCCCCGGTAGGGCTCGCCGATCTCGGGCTGGTAGGACCCAGACCGCCCGCCGCGGCCGCTGCACCGGGGCCAAGACAGCACGGCGGCGGCCAAGGCGTCGCGCTGGGGCTC
>JBKDUV010000013.1:0-4104 GCA_046339335.1 Planctomycetia bacterium
TGGGCGATGGCGCAAAGGTCGTGCAAAATCAGTTTTTGTCAGGGCTTTTAAGGTGGTGCGCCACTTGCCGGTGGCCCGCGAGACCATTCCCAAGGGTCTCGCGCGGCCACGAGGCTGTGGATGGTTCATGTACCTATGGACATTCTTTCGTTCTGAGTCCGCCTCAACGGAAAATTGAGGGCGAACGCCTTCGTTGCATCAGCCATCTCGATAGACCTCCGCCGGGGTGCGGTATCCGAGGGCCTGGCGAGACCGCTCGTTCCGGTAAAAGGTGAAGTACCGCCCCAATGACTTCTCGGCCTGCCAGCCATTGGCATAGTCCCGCAGGTAGACTTCCTCGTACTTCACGGTCCGCCAGAGTCGTTCGACAAACACGTTGTCGATCGCTCGGCCGCGACCGTCCATCGAGATCGCCACGCCGCTCTTCTCCAATCGGCTCGTGAAGGCCGTTGCCGTGAACTGAGCCCCTTGGTCCGTGGTGAAGATTTCCGGCCGGGCACGGGCGAGGGCCGCGTCGAGAGCTTCCACGCAGAAGTCGCCGGTCAGCGTGTTGGACAGCCGCCACGACAGGACGTTGCGGCTGAATAGATCCATGACGGCCGTCAGGTAGAGGAACCCGTGCTGCAGCGGGATATAGGTGATGTCGCTGGCCCAGACGTGGTCGGGCCGCGTAATCGCCATATTCCGCAGTAAATAAGGGTATACCTTGTGCCCTGGCGCTGGGCGGCTGGTCGAACGCTTGGGCTGCGCTGCCTCGAGGCCCAGCAGTCGCATGAGCCGCTGAGCCCTCTTCCGATTGATGCCGAAAGTCAGCCGGACCTTCCGCGTGCCGTAGAAGGGCCGCTTCAGGTACAGCTCGTCGATCCGCCGCATCAGTAAGAGGTTCTCGGCCGACTCGCCGCGGGGCTCGTAGTACCAGCTGCTCCGTGGCAGGCCGACCAGTCGGCACTGTCGGGCCACGCTCAGATGCTTGTGGTGGGGGTCGATGCATTGCCGCTTCACCTCAGCCGAACTGGGCAGCTTTTTTTTTCAACCATTCGACCTCCATCTTCAGGCGGCCGATCTGCTCGTAGAGTTCCTCCTCGTCTGTAGCCTGTTCAGGCCGCCGCTGTCGCCCATCGGCAAACAGATCGGCTACCTGCCCCAGTAGCTGCTTTTTCCAGGCCGTGACCTGGCTCGTGTGAATACCAAACTGGCTTGCCAGTTGGGCCGTCGTCCGGTCGCCCTTGGCCGCAGCCAAAGCCACCTTGGCCTTGAATGCGGCCCCAAACACGCGTCGCTTCCCCGCCATCGTCCTGCTCCTGATAGGGTGCCTCCCGCCAGGGAAACTCCACCTTATCAGGGCGCCCGAAAAACGGGGTCCACCTCACCCCTCGCGGCCCCATCCCTCTGCCCGATAGAAGCCCGCCGCCCAGTCTGTCAGCGTCTATCCGGGATTTTCGCCCCCTGATTCCGGCTTTTTGTGGTAGACGGCTCCATGGTCGCTTCGGCTGCTGATCGCCCGTCCTAGCCCTCCAGAACCGTCATCAGCCAAGGGGTTTTCCAAGCCTGTGCCGCCACCAGTCTGTCAGCAGTCTTGGCGGCCGGGCCTTTCATCAAACCTTCAAGGAGATCGCACGTACCCATGTCCACCGCAACCACCACCGAACCAGCAACCGGCGAACACACCACGAGCCGGTCTACAACCCAGCCCACCAACACCCCGACCAGCCAACTCGAACGCAACGCCGCCAACAGGCTCCGTACCACCATGGCCGCCGTGAAACTCTCCTTCACGTGGCTGGGCGTCCGGAAGACCCTCGCCCCGGAGCAGCGCACTACAGCCGCCCGAGCGTTCCATGCCGACCGCGAACTGCTCTCGGCCAGCAAACTGATTCTGGACACGAAGAACCCTGCCTACCGTGCCGTTGCTGCCGTCAGGTCCGAGGCGTCTTCCTACTGGCGCACGGTCACGCTGCCGTTCCCCGAGGCTGGCATTCGGCTGCTTCCCCAGAGTTCGCTCAGCACGTTCGCCAGCACGATGCAGACGTACCGCGAGAGGCTCCAAGAGGCCGTCCGGGAACTCAGTAGCCAGTACGACACGATGAAGTCAGAAGCCCAGCGGCGTCTCGGCACGCTCTTCAACCAAGCCGACTATCCCTCCACGCTCGACGGCCTGTTTGACCTCGAAGTCTCGTATCCGACCATCGAGCCTCCGAACTACCTCATGGCCCTGCACCCCGACGTCTACCAGCAGGAGCAAGCCCGGGTCCGTGAGCGATTCGAGAGCGCCGTCGAGTTGGCCGAGCAGGCTTTCGCCACCGAACTCCAGCGGCTCACGGCTCATCTCGCGGAACGGCTCACGGGGCTGCATGACGGCCAACCGAAAGTTTTCAGGGACTCCGCCGTTGAGAACCTTCGGGAGTTCTTCGAGCGATTCCGGCGGCTGAACATTCGGAGCAGCCCGGAACTGGATGCCCTCGTCGAACAAGCCCAGCAGACGATCATGGGCGTCGAGCCGCAGACGCTCAGGGACTCCAACAGGCTCCGGCAGATGGTGGCCCGGGACTTCGAGCAGATTCAGGCCAGCGTCGGAGAAATGCTCGTGGATCGGCCCCGCAGGAACATTCTCAGGCGCGGTGGTGTTGGAGGTGCCGTATGACCAGCGAGATGGAGTTGGTCGTCGGCGCGGATGGCATGGCCCGGTGCATCTACGACGAGGCACTGGACCTGCGGGAGATCGGGAAGTTGCAGATCGCCCGGGCGAGCCACGTCGAGCCGGATACCGAGGGCTACTGGTGGGCGGATATGGGGCCGTCAGGCGGGCCAGTGCTGGGACCGTTCAGGAGCCGGTCGGAGGCGTTGGGGGCGGAGAGGGGGTGGCTGCTGGCTCGCGTCACCCCGCCGTCTATTTGTCGCTTTTCTTCCAGATCACATACCGGATGAATGAACTCAACCCGGCAAACTTGAAGCTCGGGTCAACGTAGTGCTCGATGACGTAGAACGCGAAGTAGTACGCCCGACAAAAACCCCACACGGCAACGGCAAGCAAAGCGACAGTCCTGATGGTCGGGCTGTCGGAAACTAGAAGCCCCGCCGCCAGAACACCCACGGCAAGCATCAGTCCACCCTTCGCGTACAGCAGCGTCGGACTATTGATGTCAGCCATGGTCGGGAGTCTAGCTTGCGAGATCACTCAGTCACGATCCGGATACCCTGACGCTGTCTCCGGGCGAGGGTAGAAGCCGATTTCTCCCCTCCCAGCTACCGTGTTCCGAAACAGCGCGGAACCGCAGCGTCGTGAACTCGTGATGAAAGTCCTTGCGGCTGCGTTCCACCATCGCTCGTGCATGGCGCATCGCAGACGATGCCGACGAGCGCCCGTGAACCATGTCGGTCATCGCTCTCTGCGTCCGCCAGATGCTGAATGTGGAAAGCGTGCCGATGGGACGCATAGCCGCCAGTGAAAACGTGGCCGCGGGGTCGTCACGCACCTGCACCTCTACCGGCTTCCCCCAGCGAATGAATCGAAACGCCTGTGACACTCGGAGACGTGCCAGCGTTACGGCAACAACAGGCTGATCATCGCTGTGTTCATGAGCGGTCAGCGGCAAGCCATCGAGCGCCCGCACGTATCCCCATCGCCGTAAAAACTCCATGCGTACATGCCAGCCGGAAGCAAGAGCGAGGCCGAGGCTGCATGACGACAAGAACTCGTCAATCGCCGCCTCGCTATCCCACGCTGCAAACACCGCGAGCTGATGCGGTCGATATCGCGACGGCAAGGCCACCGGGCGTCCAAGAGTCATCGGCAACAGGCACTCCGCGTGAACGAGGCCCGGAGCAGTCCGAGATGATGGCGGCAGGGCCATCGCCCGCAGTGACGTCGCGATTCCGCACTCCGCGAGATGGAATGAGAAGACCTTCATCACACTCTTAACCGCACAACGGGAAGCCCGGCTAACTGGAGTTCGCCAGCACTGAACTATTGAGCTTTGAATTGTTCTTTCAAGGATCTACAGGTCGAGTTCAGCCTGACGGAAGAAGGAACGGAGCAGCCGCTGCTGGCGCCGGGTCTTTCTGAGAGCGTCGGAGACGGTCCTGCCAAGATGAAGAAGATCGTCG
>JBKDUV010000014.1:0-4764 GCA_046339335.1 Planctomycetia bacterium
GAGGCGGCGGTGGGCAGGCTGTGTCGCGACGTGCTGGCGAGCGTGGGGGTCGAACTCGAGCTCGTGATCCTCGACGACGCGAGCACGGACGGCACGGCGGCGGTCGTCCACGACATTGCTGCCCGTGATCCGCGAGTCCGGCTCGTCACCGGGGAGCCGCTGCCGGCCGGATGGTGCGGCAAGCAGCATGCATGCTGGCAGCTCGCGGGTGCGGCACGGCACGACATCTGGGTGTTCCTCGACGTCGACGTGACGCTCACCTCCGACGCCGTCGTCCGGGCAGTGGCGTTTCTCGACACCACCGGCGCGGCGCTGGGGAGCGGCTTTCCACGGCAGCGGACGAGCTGCCTGCTCGACTGGCTGCTGCTGCCGCTGATCCACTTCGTCCTTCTCGGGTTCCTGCCGCTGGCCCGGGCGCGGCGCGACCCGTCGCCGGGCCTGGCGGCCGGCTGCGGGCAGCTGTTCGTCACGCGGCGGGCCGCCTACGAGCGGGCGGGCGGGCACGCCACGATCCGGGCGTCGCTCCATGACGGGGTGAAGCTGCCGCGGGCCTATCGCCGGGCGGGGCTAGCGACCGACATCTTCGATGCCAGCGGGATCGCATCGTGCCGGATGTACGAACGCAACGCCGACGTCTGGCGCGGTCTGTCAAAGAACGCCACGGAGGGGATCGGCAGCCCGGCCACGATCGTGCCGTTCACGGTGCTGCTCGCCGGCGGCCAGGTGCTGCCGTTCGTGCTCGTCGTCTGGGGCATCGCCACCCGCTGCGCCGGCTGGCCGCGGTGGGCGTGGCCGCTCGCGGTCGCCGCGGTGCTGCTGGCCTGGCTGCCCCGGCTTCTCGCCGCCTGCCGGTTCGGCCAGAGCGTCTCGAGCGCCGTCGTCCACCCGGTCGCCGTCGCCCTGTTCCTCGCCATCCAGTGGACGGCGTTGGTGCGAAAGCGGCTCGGTTTTCAGACTGCCTGGCGCGGCCGCAGCCTTGCACCCCAATAGCGACGACCGCCGTTGGAGAAACGGCGGCTGCCGTCCAGTCCCCGTCAGCGACCGCGGACCGGCTTCCCGGCGCGGGCCCAGAGAATCTCCCCGATCGTGTGCTCCGCCTCGAGCGGATGGCGGAGCGGCCGGGACGCATCGATCGCGTAGGTATTCCTCCGACCGTCCTTGTTCCGCACCACGTACCCGTCCCGCACGAGGTCGCAGACGATGCGATGGGCGGCCCGCTCGCCGACGCCGACGAGGTCGGCGATCTCGGCAATCCGGATGTCGGAGTTTTCCGCGATGCAGACCAGCACGTGGGCATGGTTGGTGAGAAACGTCCACGCCGGCCGGCTCGGTGCGGGGGATTTGGTCACGGCGGACGGGACGCGGCGGGCCATGCGAACAGTATAGCGATTTTCTCAACCCACTTGACATGTTTTTCGATACCTGTATTATGAAACATGTATTTCGGACCCGGAGAAACGCGACCATGAACTATTCGATCACGTTCCGCACGCCCCTGGCCCGCGGCATGCTCGAGGAACGGCTGCGGCGGCTGACGGCCGACGGCCCGTTCCATGTGCCGACGCTCTCCCATCACGGCGGCGGTGCCTGGACGGCCGTCCTCCGGCCGGCGCGGCCGGACATGGTGATCGGCTTCGCCAAGGTGGCCGAACTGCTGGTGCTGCTGACCCGCGAGTTCGATGTCAGCGCGGTGCAACCGCTCGCTGCGCCGCCCCTCGCCGCGGCGTCGTGAGCCGATCAAGTCCCGTCATTTCGCCTCAAACCCCAAGGGAGCTTTTCTGATGGCACGTCATGCGGTCACGGTCATTCCTGGCGACGGAATCGGTCCGGAATGCGTCCGGGCGGCGGTCGAGGTGATCGACGCCGCCGGCGTCTCGATCGACTGGATCGAGCGGCACGCCGGCGAGCGGGTCTTCAAGCAGGGCATCGCATCGGGCGTGCCGCAGGAGACGATCGACTCGATCAACCAGACCCGTGTGGTCTTCAAGGGACCGCTCGGAACGCCGGTCGGCTTCGGCGAGAAGTCGGCCAACGTCACGCTCCGAAAATTGTTCGAGACCTTCGCCAACATCCGCCCCGTCCGCGAACTTCCCGGCGTCGTGACCCCGTACACGGGCCAGGGGATCGACCTGGTGGTGGTCCGGGAAAACGTGGAGGATCTGTACGCCGGCATCGAGCACATGCAGACGCCGGACGTCGCGCAGTGCCTCAAACTCATCAGCGCGAAGGGCTCGGAAAAGATCGTGCGCATGGCGTTCGAGTTCGCCCGCTCGGAGGGCCGAAAGTCGCTGGCCTGCGCCACGAAATCGAACATCATGAAGCTTACCGAGGGTGAACTGAAGCGGACGTTCGAACGCATCGCCCCGGAGTATCCGGACATCCGCTCCTCGCACGTGATCATCGACAACTGCGCCCACCAACTGGTCAAGAAGCCGGCCCAGTTCGACGTCATCGTCACGACCAACATGAACGGCGACATCATCAGCGACCTGACGTCCGCCCTCGTCGGCGGCCTCGGCTTCGCGCCGTCGGCCAACCTCGGAAACGGGATCGCCATCTTCGAGGCGGTCCACGGCTCGGCCCCGACGTCCGCCGGCAAGGACGTCATCACCCCGCCCGCGGTGCTGCTCAGCGGAGTCATGATGCTCAAGTATCTCGGGGAGTTCGCCGCCGCCGCAGCCATCGAGCACGCGGTGCTGTGCACGCTCCTCGACGGCAAGCTCACCGGGGACGTCGTCGGCTACGACAAGGGGGTGACGACGTCGGCATACACGAAGCACGTCATCGCCAATCTCGGCCGCCGGGCAGCGGGCTGGACGGTGCGGGAGTCCCGGCCGGTCCGCATCCCGGAAGTGAGCCGTGCCCAGGTGTTCCGGCCGGCCAAGACCAAGGAGGTGATGGGGGCCGACATCTTCGTGGAGAGCGGTCTGCCTCCCGCCGAGCTCGGACCGGCGCTCGAGGTCCTCGCCGCCGGCTCGCCGCTGAAACTGAAGATGATCTCCAACCGCGGCACAAAGGTCTATCCCGACGGCAATCCGAACATCGATTGCGTCAGTCACCATCGCTGCCGCTTCGTGAGCCGCAGCGGCGAGGCGATCGACTTCGATCAGGCGTTGGCTCTCGCCCGGCAGGTCAATGCCGCGCACGAGGTCTGCCACATCGAGCGCCTGCTGCGGATCGACGGCGCCGACGGTTTCACGAAGGCCCAGGGGGAGGACTGACGGCCCGTCGCGGGGAGATGTCAGCCGCGGCGGGCACGCCGCCGGGCCTCGACGACCCGCGCGATCGCTTCGTCCGCCGAGGCTGCAACGGCCGTGAGATGTCCCATCTTGCGGCCGACCCGGGGCTCGGTCTTGCCGTAGCGAGGTAGTCGCACGCCGGGCACGGCGAGGGCCGCTGCCCAGTCAGGCTCCACGGGAGAGCCCGCGTCTGCAGCGAACCAGCAGTCGCCGAGGAGGTTCGCCATCGCCGCCGGGGCCAGCGGCCGCGGCGAACCGAGCGGCAGGCCGCAGACGGCCCGGACCTGCTGTTCGAACTGGCTCGTCTCACAGGCCTCGATCGTGAGGTGCCCCGAGTTGTGGGTCCGCGGGGCGATCTCGTTGACGAGCACCCGCCCTGACCGGGTCGCGAAGAACTCGACGCAGGCCACGCCGACGACGGCGAGCGCCTCGAGGACCTGGCAGGCTGTCGCGGTGGCCTCGTCCCGAACCGCGTCCGAGAGCCCCGCCGGGACACTCGACACGTCGAGGATGTGATTGGCATGGGCGTTGCGGCTCGGGGCGAACGCCGCCACCGCGCCGTCGCGGCCCCGCGCAGCGACCACCGAGATCTCGCAATCGAAGTCGATCCAGCCCTCGAGCACGAGTTCCCGCGGCTCCGCCGCCGTGCCCCCGAGTCGCTCCCAGGCGACCGCGACGTCGGCCGGTACCGTGAGTTTCGCCTGCCCCTTGCCGTCGTAGCCGAAGGCCGCGGTCTTGAGGACTGCCGGGAGGCCGACAGCGGCGATGGCCGCGTCGAGTTCCGCCCGCGACCGGACGACCCGGTGCGGCGCACACGCGAACCCGTGCCGCACGAGAAATGCCTTCTCGCGGACACGATCCTGCGTCGTGAACAGCACGTCCGGATGGGGCCGGACCGGAAGCCGGTCGTCGAGAAGCCGGCCGGCCGCCGCGGGCACGTTCTCGAACTCGAACGTCACGACATCGAGCCCGGCTGCGGCCTGCCCCAGGAACCCGGTGTCGGCGTAGTCACCGACGTGAACGCGGTCGCAGAACCGCGCCGCCGGACAGTCGGCGACGTCGGAAATGGCCTCGACGCGATAGCCCATTCGCCGCGCCGCGACGGCGAACATCGCGCCGAGCTGGCCGCCGCCGAGGATGCCGAGCGTGGCCCCGGGGAGCAGCACCTGCGGTTCGCGACTGCTCACGTCACCGCTCCGACGGCCTGGCGGACCAGCCGTTTGGATCGCCGTCGAGACGCTCCGCGAGGACGCGATTCGTCTGCTCGGCCCGATACGCGACCAATTTCTCACGCAGCGTCTTGTCGCCGAGCGCCAGGATCGAGACCGCGTGGAGCGCCGCATTGGCGGCGCCCGCCGGTCCAATCGCCAGCGTGCCCACGGGAATGCCGGCCGGCATCTGCACGATCGAGAGGAGCGAATCGACGCCGCGCAGCACCGCCGACTCGACCGGCCCACCGAGCACGGGGAGGTGCGGCTGGGCGGCGAGCATGCCGGGACGGTGGGCCGCGCCGCCGGCGCCGGCG
>JBKDUV010000015.1:0-17879 GCA_046339335.1 Planctomycetia bacterium
GTGCTGTCAACGCTGCGCACGAAGTTTCTCGCCACCGACATGACGGCCCGGATGAAGCCCCCGGCAGGGAGTCTTCCCGCCCAGAGTCTTTCCGGAAGCCTTTCCGGACAGGCGGATGTCGCGATCCCACGCGCGGGCTTGCCCGCCACCGTGGCCTTGCCGCGGCATGCCGGGCCGCCGGTCGCGGCCGCCCGGCCGCTGTGGGAAGAGGATGCGGCCCACGATGGCGACCTGCCTGCGGTTCCGGCCGTGGCCACCGATGCCGGTGGAATCGCGACCGGCGTGCCTGCCGGAATCCCGACCGGCACCGCAGCCGGGCCGCCGGCCGGTCGCTCGGCCCCGGTCGCGGACAGCGGGGAGCGCGCCGTGCAGATGCACGACCGATACATCGTGGTCGAGAGCCGGGACGGGATCGAGGTCATCGACCAGCATGCGTTGCACGAGCGGCTGCTCTACGAACGGCTCAAGTCGTCGGTCGCCGCCGGCGGGCTCGAAGTCCAGTCGCTGCTCGTGCCGGAGCGGGTCGATCTCGGCCCCGGCGAGGTCGCCGTGCTCACCGAGCACGCGGAGACGCTGGCCCGCGCCGGCATGCGGGTCGAGCCGTTCGGTGGTTCCACGGTGATCGTCACCAGCAAGCCGGTGCTCACCGGCCGCACGGCGGCGGCGACGATCATCCGCGAGGTTCTGGACAGGCTCGCGGCCGCCGCCGAGTCCGCAGCCGCCACCGGCATGCTCGTCGACGAGGTGCTGCACGGTATTGCCTGCAAGGCGGCGATCAAGGCGGGTGATCCGCTCTCGCAGGCGGAGGTCGACGCGCTCGTCCGCGAACGGCTCGTGGTGCGGGAATCCCACCACTGTCCCCACGGGCGTCCGACCTCGCTGACATTGTCCAGGCAGGAACTGGATCGCCAGTTTCGCCGCACCTGACCGCGGGCGGAACCCCCGAAAGACCATCGCATGATCTGCGTCAGCATCGGCCGCGGTCGTCACCGGCACATGATCGCCGAGCATCGGTTTCTCGCCGAGGCCGGCATCCGCCTCGTCGAACTGCGGGTGGACTACATCCAGGCGCCGGTGCAGATCAAGCGGTTGCTTCGCGACCGTCCCTGCCCGGTGATCGTCACCTGTCGGCGGGGAAGCGAAGGCGGACGCTGGGCGGGCTCCGAGGAAGCCCGCCGACTCGTCCTCCGAACCGCGATCGTCGAGGGAGCCGATTATGTCGACCTGGAGGACGACATCGCCGGTTCGATCCCGCGGTACGGCAGCACGAAGCGGATCGTCAGTCACCACGACTTCACGAGGACGCCCGCCGACCTGACCCTGCTGCACAAGCGACTGGCCGGAATGGATGCCGACGTCGTCAAGATCGCGGCGCTGGCCAACCATCCGCTCGACAATCTGCGGATGCTGGAGATGGTGCATGCGGGCCGCTGCCCGACGATCGGCATCTGCATGGGAGAGATCGGCGTGCCGACGCGGATCCTCTCCGGCCGGGCCGGCTCGCCATTCACGTTCGCCACGTTCACCGAGGACCGTCTGCTGGCGCCGGGGCAGATCGGCTGGCGGCAGATGCGCGACGTCTACCGCTACGACGCGATCAATTCCCGGACGCGGATCTACGGAGTCGTCGCCGATCCAGTGGGGCACAGCCTCAGTCCGATCGTCCACAACGCGGCCCTCGCGGCGGCGGGCATCGACGCCGTGTACCTGCCGTTCCGCGTCCCGGCCGAGCATCTCGACGAGTTTCTCGTCTCCGCCGGCCGCTGGCCGCTTGCCGGCCTGAGCGTAACGATCCCCCACAAGGAGACGGTGCTTCGGCATTGCGCCGTCGAAGACGAGTTTGTGCGGTCGATCCGGGCCGCCAACACGCTGACCTTCTCGCCACAGGGCATCGCCGCCCACAACACCGACGCCACGGCGGCGGTGGAAAGCCTCGAGGCCGCATTGCGCGATCAGGAGTCGACATTCGACGGGGGCGGTGACCGGGTTCGGACGGCGCTCGTCCTCGGCGCCGGGGGAGCGTCCCGGGCGCTGGCCTTCGGACTGCGGCAGCGAAACGTCGACGTCACGGTCGCCGCCCGTACGGTCGAGCGGGCCCGAAAGATCGCCGCCGACGTCGGCTGCAAGGCCGTGGACTGGGTCCAGCGGTACCGGTTCGAGTACGACTGCATCGTCAACGCCACGCCGGTCGGCATGCATCCGAACGTCGACGAGGCGCCCTATGACGCGGAGCACCTCCGGCCCTACATGGTCGTCTTCGACACCGTCTACAATCCCGAATCGACGCTGCTGGTGAAGACGGCCCGCGAGATCGGCTGCCGCACCGTGACCGGCGTCGACATGTTCGTCCGCCAGGCGGCGATCCAGTTTCGGATCTGGCACGGCCGGGATCCGGATCTGCAGGTGATGCGGGACGCGCTGAAGCGGTCCACCGCACCCGCGAAACAGCCCGAATGAGAACCGCCATGTCCCGCATCTCGCTGATCGGTTACCGCGGCAGCGGCAAGTCGACGGTTGCGGCTCTCGTCGCCGAACGGCTGTCGTGTGGCTGGATCGACACCGACCTGGAGCTGGAAGCGAGCATCGGCATGTCGATTGCTGACCTGGTGGCGACGCGGGGAGAGGAGGCGTTCCGTGACGCAGAGGCAGCAATCCTCGAGCGGCTCGTGCGTGGATACTCGGGCGTGCTCGCGACCGGTGGGGGCGTCGTGCTCCGGGCCGGGAATCGTGCACTGTTGCGCAGTCACGGGCGACCGGTGGCCTGGCTGACGGCACCGGCAGCCGTGCTTCGCCGCCGGATCGCCGCCGATCCGGCCTCGGCGACCCGGCGGCCGCCGCTCGCAGGGCGGGATCCGCTCGCCGACGTCGAGCCAGCCCTCGCCGCGCGGGAGCCCTTGTATCGCGAGTGTGCCGACGTCGTGGTGGACGTCGCGGAGGAGTCGGCGGCCCAGATCGCGGCCCGGCTCGTCGCCTGGCTGGAGCGGTTGACCGGTGCCCCGCAGGCCGGGGCGGCGGGGCCGGCGGAGTCGACATCCGCATGACCCTCCTGCTCGGCAACGCGACATCGGTGACGGTCCCGCTGGCCTGGGTCGTGGCGGCCCTGATCGGCGCCGGGCTCGGCTGGTTGCTGACGGCAGCGCTCGATCGGCTGTTGGTGCGGCCCTGGGCCGGGGTCGATGATCCGGGCTTCCCGCCGCTGCGCGGGACGACGCGTCGGCTGATGCAGGGCGCCGCCGTGGCGGCGGCGGTCGCATCCTGGTGGTGGGAGACCCAGCAGGCCGTCGGCTCACCGCCGGGCTTCGGTGCGGACTGGGCCGCCGTCGCCTGTCGCTGGGCGGGGCATGCGGTCCTTTTCACGCTGCTGGCCGCGGCTGCGACCGTCGATGTCCGGCACAGGGTGATTCCCGACCTCGTCACCGTCACGGGTGTGGTGCTCGGCCTGCTCTGGGCGTTCATCGCACCGAACTTCTTTCTTCCGGTCGTGGTCCTGGAGCCGCGGTCGTTCGCGGCACCGGTTGAAGTTGCCGACGTGCTCGGCCTGACCGGCGGGTTGCACGTGATCGACCTTCCCTCCTGGCTTGCCGCCCGGCCCGCGGTTGCCGGCCTGGCGATCTGCCTGAAGATCTGGCTTGGCTGGTGGTTCGCGTGCACCGCGCCGTTTCTCGGCAGCGGCCCGTCCAGCACCAGCCGCCGGCTCCGCGAGCCACGCACCATCATTCTCGTGGCCGGAAGTCTGCTCGTCTGCGGCGCCTGGTGGCAGGGAGGCGACCGCTGGGCCGCGGTGGTGACGGCACTCGTCGGACTGGCGGTCGGTGGCGGCATGATCTGGGGCATCCGCACGGCGGCTTCGCTGGCCATGGGACGGGAGGCGATGGGTATGGGCGACGTGACGTTGATGGCGATGATCGGCACCTGGATCGGCTGGCAGGCCTGCCTTCTCGTTCTCTACTGCACGGTCTTCGTCGGACTGACGCACGCGCTTGTGCACCTCGTTCGCCGGGGCGAGACCGAGTTCCCCTTCGGTCCGAGCCTCTGCCTCGCGACGGTGCTCGTGATCCTGTTCTGGCGGCCGCTGTGGCTGGGGACCGGCAGATACCTGGAGGACCCACTCGTGATCGCGGCGGTCGCCGCGTTCGTGATCGTGGGCTCGGCGGGCTTCCTCTGGGTTTTGCGGCTCGTCCGGGAACGGGACCGGGCCGTCCGCTGACGGCCGGCCCGGTCCGCCGGCGGGCTTTGTTTTCGGGCTCGAGCGACCTTGCCCGGACCCCGCGGCCTCCCTACCATCCGGCCCCTCGGAGCCAGCCCATGTATTCGCGCGTCGTCGGAGTCGCGACCTGCTCTGCGGCAGTCTTGTCGCTGGCCTGCGGCTGCGCGAACAATCCGTTCCGCACGGCCCAGCCGGCGCCGCCGAACCTCGAGCCACCCCCCGGCGTCGCTGCCCCGGCCCATACCCTGCCCCAGCCCGCGCCCGCGATGCCGTCCTATGCCGACGTCGATGGCCGGCAACTCGAGGCCGCGCTCTCCCGCAGCCGGCAGGAGACGCAGGTCATGCAGGACGAGATCACAGCATTGCGGGATCAGCTGGCCAGCACGTCGGCGCACCTGGCGCGGCTCCGTGGGGAGGGGACACCCGCCGCCGCACCCGCTGCCGGACAGGCGAATGTGCCGCCGGCCGCGCCGGGACTGCCGCCGTCGACGCCCGCCGCAATGCAGGCGGCCGTGGCGGAGCTTGTGCTGCCGGGAGTCGATGCCCGCGGCGACGGGGCCGTGGTCCGCCTCGACGTGCCCGCGGAGAAACTCTTCGAGCCCGGCTCGGCCGCCCTCGTCCCCGGAGGCGCCGCCATCCTCACACAGGTGGCTGCGGAACTGGAGCGGGTGTTCCCCGGCCATTTCGTCGGCATCGAGGGACACCTCGACACCGAGCCGCTGCAGAATGCCTCGTGGGGGTCGGCGCATCAGCTCACGGCCGCCCGGGCCGCGGCCGTGTTCGACTTCCTCACGGCGCGGACGCGGATGCACGAGGGGCAGTTGTTCCTCGTCGCCCATGGCCCGAATCATCCGCTCGTCTCCAACGCCACGGCGGCCGGTCGCTCGCGAAACCGGCGGATGGAACTCGTCGTCTACCCGGAGCGGTCGGCGCCACGGCGCTGACGGCGCTCCCCCCTCGCCCCTGCCGTTCCGCGGCCGTAGACTGCCGCCATGATCCCGATCGCCATCGTCGACTACGGCAGCGGCAACCTGCGCAGCGTGCAGAAGGCCTTCGAGCGGCTCGGCGCCCCGGCGACGATCACCGGCGACCCCGACGTGGTCGCCGCGGCGGACCGGGTCGTGTTGCCGGGCGTGGGGGCGTTCGCCGACGCGATCGGGGCGCTGCGGGCCCGCGGTCTCGTTGCCCCTCTGATCGCCCACATCGCGGCTGACAGGCCGTTCTTCGGGATCTGCATGGGACTGCAGCTGCTCTTCGAGACGGGCTGGGAAGGGGGACGGCACGCCGGGCTCGGCGTGCTTCGCGGCGAGGTGTGCCGCTTCGACCTCCCCGCGCCGCTCAAGGTGCCTCACATGGGCTGGAACACGGTACGCTGGCAGGCCGCGGGCAGGAGTTGGGGAAGCGACGGCGACTCGTTCTACTTCGTGCATGCCTATCGGGCGCTGCCCGCCGACGAGCCGGTGGTGGCGGCCACGTGCGACTACGGCGGCGCTTTCTGCGCCGCCGTCTGCCGCGGCCGCCTGTTCGCCACGCAGTTTCATCCGGAGAAGAGCCATGCGGTCGGGCTCCGGCTGCTGCGGCGATTTCTCGAATCCGACTGATCCTCCGGGAGCACGTGCAGCCATGGAACTTTGGCCGGCGATCGATCTTCTTGGCGGGCGGTGCGTCCGGCTCCTGCAAGGGGACTACGAACGCGAGACCGTGTTCGGCGCTGATCCGGTGGCGATGGCCCGCGACTTCGTCGCCGGGGGCGCCCGGCGGCTGCACATCGTCGATCTCGACGGCGCCCGGGCGGGCGAACCGGTGCAGGCCGGGCTCGTCGGGCGAATGGTGCGCGAGGCGGGCGTACCCTGCCAGATCGGAGGCGGAATCCGCTCTCGGGAGACGGTAGCGGCCTACCTTGCTGCCGGTGTGCAGCGGGTCGTGCTCGGCAGCGTCGCCATCGAGCAGCCCGAATTGCTGCGGGCCGTGGCCGTCGAGTTTCCGGGGCGGGTCGTTCTCGGGCTCGATGCCCGCGAAGGGAAGGTCGCCGTGCGTGGCTGGCTGGAGACGAGCCCGCTCGAGGCCGTCGATGTGGCACGTGCGCATGCCGCCCTGCCCCTGGCGGGCATCGTCTATACCGACATCGCCCGCGACGGAATGCTCGGCGGTCCGAACGTCGCGGCCCTCGAGGCCATGATCGCGGCGACCCCGCTCCCGGTGGTCGCCTCGGGGGGCGTGGCGACGGCCGAAGACATCCGGCGGGTGGCCGGGATCGCGGCCACCGGCTGCATCGTCGGCAAGGCGCTCTACACCGGGAACGTGACGCTGGCCGCGGCGCTGGAGGCCGCCGGGGATCGCGGCTGATCGGTGCGACGGATGAGCCGGGGACTGCCGCTCCGGCACAGACTGCCCGGTCTTCCGAGGGTGCCACGGAGGGGTGAAAATGGCCGTGACGCCGCCAGGAGCCCTCAATTTCGCCCCCGGTCCGCGTCGACCGAAACGGAGTCCGCGCCGGCTGGCGTTTGCCGGTGTCGCGGGGCCGTCCTACGATCGATTCCCATGGCCACAGACGTCCGCATCAAGGAGCAGTTGCCCGAACTCACCCGGCGGATCGTGGAGACGTACCAGGACGTTCCGACGATCCACTATCTCGGCCACTGCCCGCTCCCCAATTACGAATCGATCGTTTCGGCCTGCGAGGATCTCAAGGAGATTCTCTACCCGGGCTATCGACGGCGCGAGAACCTGCACCTCGGCAACGTCACCTACCATGTCGGGGACCTGATCGACGGCCTGCACGACAAACTCACGACCCAGATCGGTCGCGCCCTGCGGCACAGCGTTTCGGCGCAGCGGACGGCCGTCGAGCAGGGGGTCGAGCCGCCCGTGGTCTCGGAAGCGGCCAGGCACTGCACCGAGGAGGCCGACGTCGAGGCTCTCGGGCAGGCCAAGGCGGTGGAGTTTCTTGAACGGATTCCCGACCTGCGCCGCGTGCTGGCCACCGATGTGCAGGCGGCGTACGACGGCGATCCCGCCGTTCGTACGCTCGACGAGGTGATCTTCTGCTACCCCGGCCTCGAGGCGGTGACGATCCATCGCCTCGCCCACGTTCTCCATCGCCTGGAGGTGCCGCTCATCCCGCGGATGATGGCGGAGTGGTCGCACGCTCGGACCGGCATCGACATCCACCCGGGGGCCACGATCGGCGATCACTTCTTCATTGATCACGGCACGGGTGTCGTGATCGGCGAGACGTGTGAGATCGGCAGCCACGTCAAGCTCTACCAGGGCGTGACGCTCGGCGCCGTTTCGTTTCAGACCGATGGCGACGGCA
This sequence comes from Planctomycetia bacterium, assembly GCA_046339335.1. Lineage (GTDB taxonomy): Bacteria > Planctomycetota > Planctomycetia > Pirellulales > UBA1268 > QWPN01. The sequence goes on from JBKDUV010000015.1 coordinate 7,524, forward strand.
ATCTCGTCCGGGGCACGAAGCGGCATCCGACGATCGAGGACTGCGTGGTGATCTACGCCAACGCGACGGTTCTCGGCGGGACGACGCGGATCGGTCATCACTCGGTGATCGGCAGCAATGTCTGGCTGACGCGGTCGGTCGATCCGCACACGACCGTGGTGCTGGAGAAGCCGAAGCTGCGCATGCGCGGCGAGGCTCCCGAGACGGGTAACGACTGGCAGATATGACCTTGGGCAGGAGGCCTGCGCACGACGGCTCTGATCGAGCCTCGCGAGGTTCGCTGGTCCGGGCTGCCCATGCCCCATCGCCGGACGTTCGCTGCGTTTCGCCTTCCCGGCTTCGCTTGCTCCCATAGCCCGGCTCCCGGGGCACGGGCAACCCCGCCCCGTCCATCGGTTCAGCGGAGTCGTCGCGTGGGGACGTGGTGGAGTGTCGCGCCGGCTCGGGAGCGGCAAAAGTGTCGTCGCTGGGGCGAGGATACGCCCACGCGCCTCCAGCTTTCGCCGACTCCCGAGCCTCGTTCAGTCGTCTTGCATGCCTGGCCGCCCGGAGGGCGGCCGTTGTGGGAGCGGGCGGGGGCCCGCCAAGCAGACCGAGGCAGGAAGCCGAGGGTCTGCGTGAACACACCGCGGAGGCCCGCGTAAGGCGTCGCCGGCCACGACGGCGGCGACGCCGCGCCACTGAACCGGCCGCCTGGAGGGCGGCGCTAGGGGAGCGGGCGGAGGCCCGCGTAAGGCGTCGCCGGCCACGACGGCGGCGACGCCGCGATATCCAGAAAGTTCACCATCTCCCCCAGATCGTCGGTGTCGAGCGAGATGTCGTTGTGGCCGGCGTCGGGGAAGAGCCGCTCCGTCACGATCCCCGGAGCGAAGGCTTCCACGAGCCTGCGGGTGTGCAGGACGGGCACGACGTCGTCCCGGCCCGCCGTGATCACGAGCGTCGGCACGGAAACCCGCGGGGCGTCTCGCACCGACTCGAACGGGTCCGCGAGCAGGAGCCGCACCGGCAGCCAGGGAAACAACCGCCCGGCGATCGCCAGGATGCTGTCGAAGGGGGTCACCAGAACGAGCCGGCGAACGGGCTTCGTGGCCGCCAGCCGTGTGGCCAGAGCCGACCCCAGGCTGCGGCCGATAATGTCAATTTCGGGGTGCCGGGCCGCGACATCGTCGAAGACCGCCGCGGCATCGCCGTGAAGAGCGGCCTCCGAGGGCCGGCCGCCGCTTCCGCCGTAGCCCCGGTAATGCAAGGCGTAGATGGCCCTGTCGGGGAAAGCCGCCGCCAGTTCAGGCACCGTCTGGGACACGTCCTCCGCGTTGCCCCCGAAGTACAGCAGGGCCCGCGGGCCGTCGTGCGGGCGGGTCGCGATTCGCAGGCTCACTCCGTCCACGTCGAGAGAGACCACCGCGCCGCCGCCGACTGCCGGCACCGGGTGGAAGAGCAGTGACCGCTGCACGAAAAACAGCACGCCGCAGAGCAGCAGGTAGATCCGCAGCAGCCAGCGCACGGCGCCGATCACGACGCGTCTCAGTCGCTGCATGATGCACTCCAGGATGTGCGGGCCATCCGCTGGGCTGCCGGCCGCTGCCATGCGTTCTGGGCGACTGACCGACGCCCGGAGTCTACCGCGACCGGCCGGCCGTGCGGACGACGGCGCGGGCCGCCTCCTGGGCCGCGAGCCGGGCGGCGATCGCCTCGTCCCCGGTCGGCTTCGCGGCCGCCAGCCGGGCGAGGTCGGCCCGGGCGGCGACGGCGTCGAGTTTCTCGGCCGGCACCGCCCGCTGCGTGATCACCGTCACGGCGTCATGACCGACCTCGACGAAGCCCCCTTCCACGAATGTGCTCCGGCCGTCTCCGGCCCCGGACTCGGCCGTGATCCGCACCTCACCGGCACCGAGCCTGCCGATGAACGGGGCATGGCCGCGGCCGATGCCGCGCTGGCCGTCGAACAGCGGCAGGGTCACGAACCGGGCCGGCGTGTCGAGGACGGTCGCCTCGGGGGTCACGATGACGCAGCGAAGCGTGCCGGCGGAGCGGGTGGATTCGGCCATGGTGAATTACGTCCTTGGGCGTCAGCGGAGGCGTCAGGCCTTGGCGGCCATCTTCTTCGCCTGCTCCTCGGCCTGTTCGATCGGGCCGACGTACATGAAGGCCTGTTCTGGGAGATGGTCCCACTTGCCGTCGGCGATCTCCTCGAAGGATCGGATCGTGTCGTCGAGGCTCGTGATCTCGCCCGGCTTGCCGGTGAACACCTCGGCGACGAGGAACGGCTGCGACAGGAAGCGTTCCATGCGCCGGGCCCGATGCACGACCAGCTTGTCCTCCTCGGAGAGCTCGTCGACGCCGAGGATGGCGATGATGTCCTGCAGCTCGCGGTACCGCTGCAGCGTTCGCTGCACCCGCCGGGCGATCTTGTAGTGCCGCTCGCCGACGTACTGCGGGTCGAGAATGCGGCTCGAAGAGGCGAGCGGGTCGACCGCCGGATAGATGCCCTTCTCGGAGATCGACCGCTCCAGATACAGGAACGCGTCGAGGTTGCCGAACGCCGTGGCCGGGGCCGGGTCGGTGGGGTCGTCGGCCGGCACGTACACCGCCTGCACCGACGTGATCGCCCCCTTCGACGTCGACGTGATCCGCTCCTGGAGCGCGCCCATCTCCGTGGCCAGCGTCGGCTGGTAGCCGACGGCGCTCGGCATCCGGCCGAGGAGGGCGCTCACTTCGCTGCCCGCCTGTGAGAAGCGGAAGATATTGTCGACGAACAGCAGCGTGTCGGCCCCGGTCGTGTCACGGAAGTACTCGGCCATCGTCAGGGCCGAAAGCGCGACGCGAAGCCGGGCTCCCGGCGGCTCGTTCATCTGGCCGAACACCATGCAGGTTTGCTCGATGACGCTGCGGCCGGTGTCGCCGATCTTCGCTTCCTGCATTTCCAGCCACAGGTCGGTCCCCTCGCGGGTCCGCTCGCCGACGCCGGCGAACACCGAGTAACCGCCGTGCGCCGACGCGATGCGGGCGATCAGCTCGGTCAGGATGACCGTCTTGCCGAGGCCGGCACCACCGAACAGGCCCGCCTTGCCGCCGCGGACGAAGGGCGTGAGCAGGTCGATGACCTTGATGCCCGTCTCGAAGAGCTCGGTCTTCGTGGTCAGCTCCTTGATCGGCGGCGGGTCGCGGTGGATCGGCCAGCGCTCCTGCGTCTCCACGGGTCCACGGCTGTCGATCGGCTCGCCGAGGAGGTTGAAGACGCGGCCCAGCGTCGCCTTGCCGACCGGCACGGAGAGCGGGGCGCCGGTGTCGACCACGGCGGCGCCGCGGGTCAGGCCGTCGGTGGAGCCGAGGGCCACGCAGCGGACCTTGCCGCCGCCGAGGTGCTGCTGGACCTCGCCGACGAGGTGCAGTTCGATGCCCGCCTTGGCGGTGTCGATGCGGACGGCGTTGTAGATCGCGGGAATCGACTTCTCGGGAAACTCGACGTCGAACGTGGAGCCGATGACCTGGGTGATGCTGCCGTTTGCCATGTGCTGTTCAGCCTGTTTCAGGGAGGGAGAATTGAATCGGGATTATTTTTTGAGGGCCTCGACGCCGCCGAGGATCTCCATGATCTCACCAGTGATCTGCGATTGCCGGGCCCGGTTGTACTGCCGCGACAGGCTCTTGATCAGGCCGCCGGCGTTCTCGGTGGCCGCCTTCATGGCCACCATCCGCGCCACCTGCTCGCTGACCGCCGCGTCGAGAAAGCACTTGAAGAGCCGCGACAGAAAACTCGCCGGGAGAATCTCCTCGAGGATGCTCGCCGCCGACGGGTAAAAGTCATATTCGTCCGACGCGAGCCGGGCCATGGATCCGGCGGACGCCGCCTGCGGCGGGGCGAGCGGCAGCAGCGTCTCCGTGACCGCCTCCTGCTTGGCAATCGAGTGGAATCGCGTGTACACGACGTCCAGCCGGTCGATCTCTCCGGCCGCATAGGCCTCGAGGTACGCCCGGCCTATGTGGGCCACCGCAGCGAACTCCGGCTTGTCCTCGAACTGCGTGTACTTCTCGGCGATCTCCACGCCGCGGAACCGCAGGGCCGAGATGCCCCGCTTGCCCGACACGGCGACGTGGGCCGGCACCTGCTCGCTCCGCCACTGGCCGAGCAGGGCCACTGACTGCCGCCCGATGTTGGAGTTGTAGCCTCCGCACAGCCCCCGATTGCCGGTGAGCACGAGCGTCGCCGTCCGCCGGGTCGGCCGGCTCTCGAGGAGCGGATGAGCGACGTCGGCCCCGACGCTGGCGATGTTCTCGAGGATCTTGGCGAGGTGCTTCGGGTAGTCCCGGGCGGCGACGGAGCGGTCCATCGCCTTCTTGAACCGCGCGGTGGCGATGAGCTCCATCGTCCGCGTGATCTTGCGGATGTTCTTCACCGACTTGCGACGGCGATCGAGTGCCCGGGCTTTTGCCATGGTGTGCGACTTTCAGCGTGCGATTGCCACGAATTCCTACCGGGCCCCTGCCAACTGCCGGGCGCCACCGGCCTTGGCGGCCCGCTGCCGCTTGAACTCGGCGATCGCCCCCTCCAGCTGCCGCTCGCTCTCGGCGTCGAGCTCCTTCGAGTCGTCGATCCGCTTGCGGAGTTCCGGGATCTGGTCGCGGATGAAGGTCAGGAAACCCTTCTCCCAGTCGGCGACCTCGTCCCGCTTCACCTCGTCGAGGTGGCCGCGGGTGCCGGCGTAGATGCTCATCACCTGGTCGACGACGTCCATCGGGGCGAACTGCCCCTGCTTGAGCAGCTCCACCATCCGGTAGCCGCGGTCGAGCCGCTGCTGCGTGGCGGCATCGAGATCGGTGCCGAGCTGGGCGAAGGCCTCCAGTTCGCGGAACGACGCGAGGTCGAGACGCAGGCCGCCGGCCACCTTCTTCATGGCCTTGGTCTGGGCGGCACCGCCGACGCGGGAGACCGAGATGCCGGCGTTCATCGCCGGCCGCTGGCCCGCGAAGAACAGGTCGGGCTGGAGGTAGATCTGCCCGTCGGTGATCGAGATCACGTTGGTGGGGATGTAGGCCGAAACTTCCCCCTCGAGCGTCTCGATGATCGGCAGCGAGGTCAGCGAGCCGCCGCCGAGCTCCTTGGAGAGCTTGGCCGACCGCTCCAGGAGCCGGCTATGGGCGTAGAACACGTCGCCCGGGTAGGCCTCGCGTCCCGGCGGCCGGCGCATCAAGAGCGACAGCTGCCGGTAGGCGGTGGCCTGCTTGGAAAGATCGTCGTAAACGATCAGGGCGTGCTGGCCGTTGTACATGAAGTGCTCGGCCATCGCCGTCCCCGAGTAGGGGGCGATGTACTGCAGCGGGGCGGCGGTCGAGGCCCCGGCGACGATCACCGTCGTGTAGTCCATCGCGCCGTACTTGCGCAGCGTGTCGATGGCCACGGCGACCGAGGAGTCCTTCTGGCCGACGGCGACGTAGAAGCACTTCACGCCGCTGTTCTTCTGGTTGATGATCGCGTCGATGCCGATGGCGGTCTTGCCCGTCTTCCTGTCGCCGATGATCAGCTCGCGCTGGCCGCGGCCGATCGGGGTCATGGCGTCGACCGCCTTGATGCCCGTCTGCAGCGGCTCACGGACCGGCGACCGCTCAGCCACGCCGGGGGCGAGCGTTTCCACCGGCCGACGGAGGTCGGTGACCACCGGCCCCTTGCCGTCGAGCGGGTTGCCAAGCGGATCGAGGACGCGGCCGATGACGGCGTCTCCCACCGGCACCGAGAGCAGCCGCCCCGTGCTCTTGACCTCGTCTCCCTCGGTGACCTTCAGGTAGTCGCCGAGGATGATCACGCCGACCGAGTTCTCCTCGAGGTTGAAGGCCAGGCCGGTGATCCCGTGGGGAAACTCGACCATTTCGCCGGCCATGACGCCCGACAGGCCCCAGACGCGGGCGATGCCGTCGCCCACCTCGAGGACGCGGCCGACCTCGCGGACGTCGATGCCGGACTTGTACGGCGCGATCTCCTCGCGCAGGACGGATGCGATTTCGTCGGTCATGTGTGCCATGAATACTCCCCGTTTTGGATGGCGTTGATGTTTCGTTCCCGGAGGCGGCCGCCGAGGCGGGCCAGGCCCGTGGCGACCGACTGGTCGTAGATGGTGTCGCCGACGCGGACGACGAGACCGCCGATGATCGCCGGATCGACGACGAACCGGGGCACGAGCCGGGCGGCGAGGGCCTTCTCGACGCCGGCGACGACCCGGGCCTGCTCGGCGGCGTCGAGGGGCACGGCGCTGGTGAAGGTCGCCTGGCGCCGGCCGTCGCGCTCCTCCGCGAGCCGTTCGGCGGCGGCGACGACGGCTCCGAGCAGGCCGAGCCGGCCGTGGCGGGCGAGCACGTGGAGGACATTGGTGGTCGTGGGCTGCATGCGGCCGACCGTGAGCCGGTCGATGATCCGGCTCTTCTCCTCGGCCGGCACCTTCGGCGAGGCGAACACCGCAGCCGCCTCGGGGACGCCGGGCAGCACCTCGCGGGCGATCTGGCCGAGCTCGGCCAGCACTTCGCGCCGGCAGCCGGCGGCCTCCGCAGCCTCGTCCACCGCCCGCGCGTAGATCCGCGCCACCTGCTCGGCGGCGATGTCCACGAGAAACGACTCGGCGTCTGAGGCTGGGGTGGCGTTCCTGGTGGAGATGGGCGACCCGGGGTGCAGGTGTTCAGCGGATCAGTTGACGCTCGGCCGGCTGGACAGGCTGGCCACCGACTCGCGAACCAGCCGCGACTGGTCCTCGGCGCCGAGCTAGTCGCTGAGAAACTCCCCTGCCACCTCGACGGCGAGGTGGCCGGCCTTCTCGGCGATCTGGGCCAGGGCATCGTCCTTGGCGAGCGAGATCTCGTGCTTGGCCCGGGCCTTCTCGTCGTCGGCCGCCTTGCGGGCCTCGGCGACGATCGTCTGCCGGGTGTTTTCCGCGTCGCGGCGGGCCTCGTCGAGCATCCCGCGGACCTCGTCGGCGGCCTCGGCGAGCCGACGCTCGTAGGAGGCGAGCATCCGTTTGGCCTCCTCGTTGGCGGCTTTCGTCTCGGCGATCTGCCGGGCGATCCCCTCCTCGCGCTTGTCGAGCCCCTCCATGATCGGCTTCCAGGCGAACTTCGTGAGCAGCAGGAGGAGCACGAGGAAGATGGCAAGCGTCCAGATGGCGAGATCGGTCTTGAACTCAGCCGGATTGGCATCCGGCTCAGGATTCATGCCGATCTCGGCGTGGTGATCGGCGTGGCCGTGGTCGGCAGCGGCGGCCGGCTCCGCACCTGCCCCGCTGGCGATCGCTACGCAGCAGGCGACCGCGACGAGAGCCAAACACATCCGCGAACCGGTGCCGGTTGAAACACGCATCGATTTCATCGTGACTGAACTCCGCTCGGGGTACGGCAGGAACACGGGAAATACTTCATGGCCGGGGTCAATGCCGGGCTGCCCGCCCGACGACCACCGGCAATGATCGGGCCGGAGCGGACGCGCTCGGGGCGGGTCCGCTCCGGGGCCGAGAGTTCCTACTTCAGGAAGCAGATCAGCAGCGCAAAGAAGGTGAAGCCTTCGATCAGCGCCGCCGCGATCAGCATCGCCGTGCTGATGCTTCCCGCCACCTCAGGCTGACGCGCCATGCTCTCGTAGGCCGCCGTTGCCAGCCGGCTGATGCCGAGGGCCGCGCCGACGGTGATCAGCCCGGCGCCAAAGTATTTCGTCAGGTCGATGAGTGGGCGGCCGGCACTGGCTACCTCCTGGGCGCTGGCGGTGTCGGCGCAGATGGTCAAGACCGCGACGACGGCGGCGGTGAACAGCGTGCGGGTCGAAAGCAGGGAACGGATCATCGATCAACTCCTGGGGAAAAAGCGACCGGGCGGACGCCCGGATGCGGGTGAAAAATCGGAACGAAGGGAACGAGTATGCCGTCTGGAGAAGCTGTGCGGCTGACGCATGGCCACTAAGTTTTAGGGATTATTCGTTGACTGTGTAGGGGGGAGGCTTGTGCTCCGCCGGCGGGTGTCAGTGCGGGTTGACGGCCGAACCGATGAACAGAGCCGACAGGTACGTGAACACATAGGCCTGCAGGAATGCCACGAAGAGTTCCAGGATGCTGAAGAGCGCGCAACTCAACACGCTAACCCCTGTCACGGACGCCCAGATGGGTGTCGCTGTTGCCGCCGTCGCCCCAATCAGGCCCATGATGCCGAGGAGGACGAGATGGCCGGCGACCATGTTGGCGAGGAGCCGAAACGCCAGCACGCCATGCTTGATGCCCAGGCCGAGCATCTCGATCATCCAGATCATCGGCTTGAGGATGAACCCCATGGGCTTCGGCAGGTCCATCGCGGGAACCTGATTGGCGAAAAAGCCAAGAAACCCGTACTTCGCCATGCCGGCGACGACGACCGACAACAGCGTAATCACTGCGAGCGCGAGTGTCACCGAGAATGAGGCCGTCGGCGAGCCGGCCCAGGGAAGCATGCCGAGAAGGTTGCAGCCGAGGACGAAGAAAAACAGCGTCAGCAGGAGCGGCACGAACCGGTCGCCGTCGTGCTTGGCGAGCAGTGCCGGGGCGTGCCCGTGACCGTGCGCATGGTCGTCGTGGTGGCCATGGTCATCGTCGTGGTGGTCGTGGCTGTCGATCGCTGGGCGGGCGATCTGATCACGCACGAAGAGAATCATCCCCTCAAACAAGTTCGCGATCCGACCCTTCGTTGGGTCGCCGTGTCGAAGGGACCGTGCCACGCGCGAGAAGAGGAGCACCAGGATCGCTGACAGCACCACCTCAAGAATCATGTACTTGGAAATCCCGAACCCCGACTTCACAGAGTACAGGCTTTCCAGTGTGGCAAACGGCTGCGGAATGAGGATCTTTCCGTCAAGCGCCTGCCGGAACTCCTCCACCGTGGCAGTCGGGTGGGCCTCACGCAGCCACTCCGGCACATCCTCTTCCGCCTGCCAGCGTTGCCGCCACAGTGCCTTCGGGACTTCGAAAAAATAGCAGTCCTTGAGGTGGTAGATCGGATTGTGGTCGGACATCGTGGCTCTGATTCTCGGCTGCCGACGGGCGGCAGAAAGGACGTGTCAGCCGACACGTCGATCGGCAGGGGCCGGACAGTCTGCGTGACGCCGCAGTGATTCGTCAATTCTCCGAGATTTCTCCGGTGTTTTTCCGATGCTGCGGCCCCCCAATGATGGTCAGGAAAATGTCGACTGCAAGGAGCACGAGGTAGAAAATCAGCAGCCACTCCCCTGCCCCGGCCTGCCGGAGACCCGGGGCCGCGGCCTGCAGCCAGCCGAGCGCGACGAGGGGGCCGAACAACCGCACGGCCGTGCTGCCGAGGCCCTGGGCCACGCGCCGGGAGGGGATGGAAACCGGCCACCGGGCCAGCGTCCAGCCGCCAAGCGCCCCCGCCAGGCAGACCCCGGCGGCGAATGCCAACGCGGCGCCGCCACCGGGCTTCTCGGCTGTTCCGGCAAGCAGCCCGGCCCCTGCGACCAGCGCCGTCGCGGTCACGAGGATCATCCCCCCGGCGAGCGTCGAAATGCGTTCGCTGGCCTGCCCCGTCCGGCTCATCGTCTGCTCCGCTGCGACAGTTGGACGAGCCAAGAGAGGCCCGCCACGAACCCGGCGACGAGGCCCAGCGGGGCGAGGAACCCGGTCCCCATCCGTGTGTCGAGCCAATTTCCGGCCACTGCAGGGAGAAACATCACGCACCCCATGGCGATGATGCGCGACGCCCAGGCGAGGGCTTCTCCGACCGGCGATGGATGAGGTGCGCGTGCCACGCTGGTAGGATACCCTGCCCTCGGTCCCGGAGTCCTTCGCGTGCCAGCCCGCAAGCATCGCCGCCGCCGCCGTCACCGCCGCCCCGACCTCGGGCCGGTCGTCGCGGCGACCGGCCTGGCGGCCGCTGGTGAAGTGCCGCCGTCCACGCTGCGCATGCTCGCCTGCGACGGAACGACGACCGAGGAGTCGACGATCCTCCGTCCCGAGGAACTGGCCGCCGCCCGGGAGAAGTGGCCCGTCGTGTGGATCGACGTCGAGGGGCTCGACGACCCGGCCTCCGCCTCCCTCATCGGCCGCGTCTTCTCCATCGGCGACCTGGCCCTCGAGGATGCGGTCACGCCCGACGAGCGGCCCAAGGTGGAGATCTTCGGCCACCAGGTCCTGATCGCCGCCCGCACCGTCCGCTTCGACGGCGAGGGGATCGTCACCGACCCGATCTGCATCTTCCTCGGCGACCGCTACGTGATCACGTTCCGCGAGCGGCAGGCCGCCGACCCGTTCGAGTCGATCCGCCGGCGGATCCGCCACGGCCGGACGCGGATCGGCACCGAGGGGGCCGACGCCCTCTGCGCGCTCCTTCTCGACGTCCTCATCG
>JBKDUV010000016.1:0-14424 GCA_046339335.1 Planctomycetia bacterium
CGCCGCCCGACCTTCCCTTCGGGATCGGCACCAATGCGAAAAACCTTCGCGGCCGGAGGCCGCGACTCAAGCGGCATGGAGCCGCACGGTGTTCCCTTACGCCTTGCCCTCGCGATTCCAGTTCACGCTGAACCAAGACATGAGGGGCTGCCAGTGCCCCGAGAGCCGGGCTATGGGAGCAAGCGAAGCCAGGATGGCGAAGCGCAGCGGACATGCAGTGAGCATCATGCAGGATGCATGACGCGAACGTCCGGCGATGGGGCATTGGCAGCCCCGAGCCGGCGGGGCCTTGCAAACGCCGCCAGCGTCCGGGCGACAGGGCACGGGCAACCCCGTCGCCTGCATCACGCCGGCTTCGCCGGAGCGTGGCCGCGCGGCCCGAAGGCCAGCACCGTGGCGGCGCCCACGCCGACGACGAGCATGCCGGCGAGAAAGAACGGGCTGACGGCCGTCGTCGGCGTCCGGGTCAGGGCGAGCGTGGTGAGCGTGTTGATCACCGGCGCGCAGCCGAACACGACCGGCATGACGGTGAACGGCTTGCCGCCGAGGTTGAAGGCGAGGATCGTGCCCAGCGCCCCGAGGGCGCCGAGGGAGCCGGCCGCCACGCTCCACAGCGTGCCGCCGACGTTCCAGCTTCCGGTGTCCCCCATAGGCCCGAGCAGGGCCAAGGGCACGAGCACGGCGATGAGAAAGTAGGCCGCGCCGATGCACAAGAGCGGCCGCAGCCGGCTTCCCCCCATCGCCCCCTGGCCGCGGTGCAGCACCGGGCCGTAGGCGCCCCAGCAGAGCAGCGCCATGAGCGTGGCGAGGAGCACCTCGACGAGCCGCTCGGCCGTTTTCTCGACCGGCGGGGCGGCCTCGCCGGCAGCCGTGGCCGCACTCACCGCCGCACCGGCCGCCGCTGCGTGGGCCGGCGGCGCCGCATGCCCCGCCGCCTGCGGCTTGAACACGAGCACCGTCACCGCGCCGGTCACCACGAGGAGCAGGCCGGCCAGAAACGGCGCCTTGAGCTGCGAGAAGCCGCGGTTCATGAAGGCTGTCAGCAGCGTGTTCACGACCGGGGCTCCGCCGAACACGAGCGGCATCACGTAGATCGGCCGGCCGCCGAAGCCAAGGGCGAGGATCACGCCGAGGGCACCGAGCGCGCCGGCGGCCCCGGCCAAGAGGCTCCAGACGATGCCCTTCACGGTCCACTGGCCGCGCTCGCCCCACACGCCGAGGATCGCCGCCGGAGCCAGCACCGCGATCAGGAAGTAGGCCGCCCCGACGCAGACGAACGGCCGGAGGCTCGAATGCATCGCATCGCGGCCAAAGTGCAGGACCGGGCCGTACGCCCCCCAGCAGCAGGCGGTGAGGGCGATGGCGGCGAGCATCCCGATGAACTGCAGCATGAAACGGCTCCGGTGGAAGTCAGGCAATCATACGTCGCCCGGCGGCGAGTGCGTCGAGAGCGGCGGCGCCGACCTGCTCCACGCCGATCAGCCGCATGCAGTCGTTGTGACCGAGCGGGCAGACCGCCGCGGCGCACGGGGCGCAGGGGAGGTCGAGGCGGATCTCGCGGCACGATTCCGGCGCCGACCGGCCCGACAGCGGATCGGTCGGCCCGATCAGGGCCACCGTCGGCACGCCGAACGCGGCGGCAATGTGCCGCGGGCCGCTGTCGGACGTGATCGCGAGGGCGGCCCGGCGGTAGATCGCCTTCGACAGCCCGAGTGGCAAGTCGGCGACGTCCGCGAGCCCGCGAACCGCCTCGTGGCCGGCCTGGGCCACGATCTCTCGGGCCTGCTCGCGGTCGCCGGGGCCGCAGTGCACGAGCACCCGGCAGCCGGGAATTCGGGCGACGAGCCAGCGGGCGAGGGCCGCATGGTTCGCCGGTCCCCAGGCCCGCGCCGTGCCGTTGGAACTGTTGTCGTTGACCACCACGAGCGGACTGCCGGTCCGGGACGCGAACCCCGGAAACAGTCCGCCGAGAACGGCGTCGGCCAGATCCTCGTCAGCCGGTGTCGTCGCGAGTTCGAGGTCGGGCGACTCGTCCGGCACTCCCAGTGCCTGGCCCACCAGGGCGAACGCCTGCGGCGGCGTGAGGCCCGGGCCGGCGGCCGGCTGGCGAACGATATCGGTGAGAAACAACCGGCGCAGGTTGCCCCCGCAGCCGATCCTGCGGCGGGCGCCGCCCGCCCAGGCGAGTGCGGCGGAGGAGAGCGAACCGGGAAGGACGACGGCCAGATCGACGCGGAGGCAACGCAGCGCCGCTGCAGCCGCCCGGAAGCCGACGGCCGGATCGCGCTTGTGGCGGTCATAGGGAATCGTGTCGTCGAGCCAGGGCGTGCCGGCGAGCAGGTCTGCGAACAGGGGCCGCATCACGCCCGTGATCCGGGCGTCGCGAAAACGGCCGCGCAGGCCGCGCAACAGCGGGGTCGCCATGCAGACGTCGCCGACCCAGCGCGGGAGAATCACGGCGATCCGTCGCGGCGTTTCCATGCCGAGACGGTAGCGGCCGGAGCCGGATTCCCGCAACGCCGGCCGGCCTACGGCTTCCGGACGCGATCGACCACGCGGTCCATCGCTGCCCGAACTGCCGCCTTGAGCAGCGGCTTGTCGTGGATCCAGGCCGCGAATGACTCGCCGCGGGCCGTGTACAGGTCGCGGAGCGGAGCGGGCGCCTCGGTGAGCATCCAGTCTCGGAAGACGACCCAGCGCGGGTTGTCCGCGCCGTACACCTCGCGGGCCACCCAGCAAACAGTCAGCGGCGGCTGTATCGGCCGCATCGGCTGCGGAATGACCCCCACGGTCGCGGCGACGACCTGACCAGCCAGGGCGTGGAAGTCGGGCTTCACCGACTGGACGACGAGATTGTCCGCGAGCGGCGTGACCTTTGCCGCCGGGTCGTCGTCCCCAAGCGCGGCGTTGCAGATGGCCGCGAGGCTGGCGACGAGTGCGTCACGCGTTTCCGTGTCGGCACAGCGATAGACTCGCACGACGGGCGTCCGCCGCGGCTGGCCGGCGTCGTCGAGAAATTCCGCCAGCGCCCGGTCATGCATGCCGCGGAGCAACGCCTCGATCGCCTCGTGAACCTCCTCCGTCTGCATGACCACGAGCAGTGGCTCGCCACCTTCCAAGGGCCTGATCTGGCCGTTGCCGCCCACGACTGCCCAGGCCGGGAGGCAGACCGTGTTCACGATCGTGTCGATCAACGATTGGAAATCGACCGGCTGTGTCGCCGCTCCCAGAGGCAATGGATAGAGCCGCGTCGTGAGAGACTCCTCGGCCTTCTCCTTGGTGGTGATGACGAGCCGCTCTCCCCTCACGACCCACGTCAGGTCGATGCCGTCGAGAACGGCCTGTAGCACACTGCGCAGGGTCTCCCCCTTCGCGCCGACCGTGGTGATCGGCGTCTCGGAATCGATCCCCGCCTCGTCGAGGGCCCTCTGATCGATGCGGATCGGCAGGTCCCACGTCTCCCCAAGGGTTCTGAGGACGTCGCGGAGCGGCTTGGCGTTGAATTCCGGAACGTCGTCGAGACCCTTCCGCAGGGCAGCGTCGATCGCCTTGCGGGCCCGGGCCTCCGCCTCCGACCGGGCGAGCAACGCGACTCGGTAGCCGCGCGACGGGTGCTGCAGATGCACCTGCGGATAGATCGGCGGGGCCGGTGCCGGGGCCGCGGCGGCAGGGGCGGGAGCCCGAGCCTGAGCCTGGCCTGCGCCGGCCGCCGCCGGGCCTGCGCCGGCTCCCTGGCCAGCCTCGTTCGCGTTCCCCGGCTGCGGGTTCGGCTGCGGCACGGCGACATTTCCCATTCCGAAACCCGCATTCCCCTGCCCGGAGTAACCAGCCTCGCCGAGGCCGGACGACGGCAGCGGCCGCACCCCCACGGTCGCGGCGACGACCTGCCCCGCCAGCGCCTGAAAGTCGGCCTTGGAGGACTGCACCACGATATGCTGGCCGAGCGCCGTGACCTTCGCCGCCGGGTCGCCGTCGGCCGCTAGCGCGGCATTGCACAAGCCGGCGAGGCTGGCGACGAGCTCGTCGCGGGTCTTCTTGTCTGCACAGCGATGAATCCTGACGACGGGCGTCCGCCGCGGCTGGCCGGCGTCGTCGAGAAATTCCGCCAGTGCCCGGTCGTGCATGCCGCGGAGCAGCACCTCGACCTCCGCATGCAACTCCTCCGTCTGGCTGACCACGAGCATCGGCTCGCCCCCCTCGGCCGGCCGGATCTGGCCATCGCCTCCCTGGTCTGCCCAGGCCGCGGGGCTGCCGATCGTGTTCACGATCGCGTCGATCACTGGCTGGAAATCGACCGGCTGCTTCGCCGTCCCGAAGGGCAGGGGATAGAGCCGTGTGATGAGCGAGTCCGAGGCTGCTTCTTTCGTCGTGATCACGAGCCGTTCTCCCCTGACGATCCACGTCAGGTCGATGTCGTCGAGGACAGCCTGCAGCACGCCGCGGAGAGTCTCTCCCTTCACGGCCACGTTGGTGATCGACGTCTCGGGATCGATTCCCGCCTCGTCGAGCGGCTTGTGATCGATGTGGATCGGCAGATTCCACTTCTCACCGAGGCGGCTGACGACGTCACGGAGCGGCATGTCGCTGAACTCCAGACCGTCCTCGCACCCCTTCTGGAGTGCCGCGTCGATCATTTCCCTGGCCCGTGCCTCCGCTGCCGAAACCGCGAGGGGCGCCGTTCTGTAGCCACGCGATGGCTGCTGCAGATGGACCTGCGGATAGATCGACGGAGCGGCCGACGGCAGGGCGGGGCGACCGCTCGCCGGTGCGAAACCCGCGGTCGCGCCGCCGGCTGCCTGGGGACCTGCCGGGCCGGCGGACGGATCCTGGACGGGCTTGTCAGCCGCGATCGCGGCCCCACACACCACCACCAGCACCATCACCCGGACGACGGACGAGGCGAACAGACCGGCATCTCGACGGAGGGGGGACATGGCATGGCTCCTGCGAGGAAGGGAGGGATCGAGCCGTAGGGAGAAACGTCGGCCGCAGGCTACACTCCCGGTATCGACGGGCGTCACGTGCCTGTGCTTTTCCGGAGACAAACATGCTAACTCGTCACGTCGCTGGCTCCAAACTGGGGCCTGTCGCCTTTCTCCTCATCGGGTCGCTCGTCGCCGTGGCCGAGGAGCCGCCTGCGGGGCGGCCGGCCGGGGCCCGCGACGCCGTCTCCCGGGAACGGATCGAGAGGGCCGTGGAGCGGGTCTACCCGACCCTCGTGCGGATCGACGTCGTCCTGGAGTCGGGCGACGGCGGACGGATGCAGAAGTCGCGCGGCACCGGTTCCGGCGCCATCGTCTCCCCCGACGGCTACATCGTCACCAACCATCATGTGGCCGGCCGCGGCAGCCGGATCACCGTGAGGATGACCAACCGCGAGGAACTTCCCGCCGCCCTCGTCGGCACCGACCCGCTCTCCGACCTGACCGTGCTCAAAATCGATCCCGGCGCCCGCCGCGACCCGTCCAAGCCGCTGCCCCACGCGGCGTTCGGCGACTCCGACGCCCTCCGGGTCGGCGACGTCGTCCTCGCCATGGGCAGCCCGGCCGGCCTCTCCCAGTCGGTCACGCAGGGAATCGTCTCCAACATCGCCATGGTCATGCCCCGCGGTGGACTGGAGATCGACGGCGAGAGCGTCGGCGAGCTGATCCGCTGGATCGGCCACGACGCCGTCATCTTCCCCGGCAACAGCGGCGGTCCGCTCGTCAACCTCGCCGGCGAGATCATCGGCGTCAACGAGATCGGCGTCGGCAGCCTCGGCGGCGCCATCCCGGCGACGATCGCCAAGGCCGTCACCGCCGAGATCATCGCCACCGGACGCGTCGCCCGGAGCTGGGTGGGCCTCGGGACGCAGCCCCTGCTCAAGTCGCAGCAGGCCGACGCCGGGATCGTCGTCGGCTCCGTCGTCCCGGGAGGACCGGCCCAGCGGGCGGGCCTCCGGCCCGGCGACATCCTCACGTCGTTCAACGGCATCGCGATTCCGGCCGCCCGCTCCGCCGAGGACGTGCCGGCGTTCAACCGCCTCGTGTTCGCCGTGCCCGTGGGCCGTACCGTGCCGGTCAAGGGCCTGCGGAACGGGACCCCGATCGAGTGGACGATCACCACCGAGATCCGCGAGCCCTCGCAGCCGAAGGAGGTGGAGGTGCAGCCGCTGGGGGTCACCGTCCGCGACGTGACCCGGTTCCTCGCCCTGGAACGCAAGCGGCCCACCACCGACGGCGCGGTCGTGGTCGGCGTGCGGAATGGCGGCGGTGCCTCCGAGTCGAAGCCCGCCCTGCGGCCGGGCGACATCGTCGTCAGGCTCGGGGACAGGCCGATCTCCCGGGCCGCCGACCTGCGGACCGCAGCGGCCGCGATCGCGCCCGCCACAGGCGAAGCGGTGCCGACCCTGGTGACGTTCGTGCGGTCCGCCGATGAACTCGTCACGGTCGCACGGATCGGCGGCGCGAACGCCGAGGACCTCGTCCCCGCCCCCGTCCGCCCCTGGCTCGGCGCGCAGACACAGGTCCTGACCCGCGAGATCGCCGAGGCGCTCGGCGTCACGGCCCGCAAGGGAGTCCGGGTGACGCACGTCGTGCCCGAGTCGCCGGCCGCGGCCGCCGGCTTCCAGGTCGGCGACCTGCTCCTCAAACTCGACGGCCGCGTGATTCCGGCCGGCAGCCCCACCGACACCGACATCTTCGACAGCCTGATCCGCGAGTATCCGATCGGCGGCACGCTCGCCTTCGACGGCCTGCGCGGCGGCGCGGCCCTGAAGATCGAGGCACAACTCGCCGCCAGCCCGGCCGCGACCGGCGACCTGAAGACGTTCCGCGACGACTCCTTCGAACTCACGGTCCGCGACATGCCGCTCGCCGAGCGGATCGCCGAACGGATGCCGGTCGACGCGCCGGGCGTCAGGATCAGCACCGTGCAGCCCAACGGCTGGGCGGCGCTGGCCGGGCTGGCGAGCGGCGACATCATCGAGTCGATCGACGGCACGGTC
The DNA here is from genome assembly GCA_046339335.1 of Planctomycetia bacterium. Taxonomy (GTDB): domain Bacteria; phylum Planctomycetota; class Planctomycetia; order Pirellulales; family UBA1268; genus QWPN01. The sequence goes on from JBKDUV010000016.1 coordinate 6,986, forward strand.
GTGAAGACCGCGGCGGACGTCGAGGCGATACTTCTCGCCAGCCGCGAGCAGAAGCCGCGGCAGGTGGTGTTCTTCATCCGCCGCGGGGTCAACTCGGCGTTCGCCGAGGTCGAGCCGCGCTGGTAGGATCCTCGACGACACGCCGGCCCGGCCGCCGCGGTCCGCGCGGCACCGTCGGCCTCGATGCACCCCGGAACGATTACCCCCGAACCTTCCCAGGAGAGCGTCCGCCATGTCCTTCGCCGTCCTTCCAGAGCGGTCGTCCATCCTGCTGGCCACCGCTCTGCTCGCCGGGCTCGACCCCTGCGGCCGCCGATCCGGCGCCGAGGAATCGGCCGCGGTGCAGGCCCGGCGGGTCTTCGACAAGACCCGCGACGCGCTCGTCACGGGGACCGGCGGGGCCACGCTGCGGCTCACGGCCAGCGACCGGCCCGGCATGTCTCTGCCGGAGCGGGAACAGAAGGTCCGCTCCGACGCCACGGTGATCGACAAGAGCGGTCTCGTCGTCCTGTCCTTGAGCGCGATCGATCCCTCGCGGCTCATCGACGGCCGCGAGGCGAACACGCCGGGGGGGCCGATGAAGATGGAGGCCACCGCCACCGTCAATGATTTGGAGATCATCCTTGCCGACGGCACCGAGGTGCCGGCGACGATGGTCTTCAAGGACACCGATTCCGACCTCGCCTTCGTCCGTCCGAAGCCGGACGCGGCCGAGGCTCAAGGCGTGACATTCGCTCCCGTGGATCTCGCCGCCGGCGGCCGCCCTGCCGTCGCCGACCCGACGGTCTCGGTGACGCGGCTCGACGACGTCTTCAACAACGAGCCGGCGCTGACGATGGGCCAGGTCTCGGCGGTGATCGAGCGGCCACGGGCCTGCTTCCTGGCGACCAACATGGTCCGCAGCTGCCCGACCTACTCCCTCGACGGCACGCTGCTGGGCATCGCCGCCGTGCGGATCACCAAGGCGCAGGGCCAGGCGCTGGTCATCGTGCCGGCGGCGGAGGTCGGCAAACTCGTCGCCCAGGTCCCGGCCGCCGGTGACAAGCCGGACGAGCAGAAGTGACTGCCGGCGACTCCCGCCGCGTCAGGCAGAGGTCGGCCGCTCCGGAATCGTCGTGCGCCGCACCGACGCCAGTGCCGCGACGCCGGCGGCAAGGATCGCCAGGCCGGCGCTGATCGCGATCCATGACAGCGGCACGGCGGCCGTGCCGGCCGCGAGCGCGGGCCAGACGGCGAGACAGGCGGCGGCGGTGCCCGCGGCCAGCCCGACCGCGACCGCGACGAGCGTCTCGCCGACGAGCACGAGCCGCACCTGGGCGAGCGTGAAGCCCAGGGCACGGAGCAGGGCGAGGGCGCCGGCCCGTTCGATGGCATTCTGGACCTGGACCGCCGCCACGCCCGCCGTGCCCAGGAGGAGGCCGAGTGTGCCGAGGGCTTGAAAGGCGGCGAGGAACGTGTTCTGTACCCCCTGGAGGCTGCGCAGTCGCTCCCCGGCGCCGGTGAACTCCGGCGCTGCGTCGGCCCATGCAGTCGCCAGCCCCGAGCGGGCCGCGGCCCGCGCCGCCTCCGACAGCATCCCCTCGTCGACCAACGCCATCCCGTAGCCGGACCGGCCGGGGAAGATTCGCGTGAACTCGCGGTCCGCGACGAGCACGACGCCCTGGAGGATGCCGGGCTCCAGCAGGGCGACGATCTCGAACTCGACCGGCAGGCCGGCATCGTCGGGAAGCGTGAACCGTCCGCCGACGCCGCCGTACTTCAGGGCCCACTGCGCGGTGGCCTGATCGAGGATCGCCGGCACCGGCCCGGCCGCGTCGGCCGCCGCGGATGCGAGCAGCGTCCACGGATTGATTGTCGCCGTTCCCTCCGCGGTCGCACGGGCAGCGGCCCGGCCGCGATCCGCAAACGAAAATCCGCCGCGGGCGACGAAGTCGGGACCGACGCCGATGACCGGTGGCCGGGCTGCCGCATAGAGACTCGTGCAGTCGGCCGCATCGCCGTCGCGTCGCCGCAGGCGCACGAGCGTGCAATCGGCCACGGCCCGTTCTTCGGCCTCGGTCATGCCCAGGGCACCGCGAACCTCTGCGGCCTGCGGATCGACCGCCGTGGGCGTGCCGAAGCCGACGACGAACGACCAGCCGCCGGTCGGTGACCCGCGGTCCCGGGGATCGGCCGGCGGCCGCAGCGCGACTGACGATACGGCGACGACGAGGAACTCAGCCACCGCGACGATCGCGGCGACGGCGAACGCGCGGGCCGGCGCATGGGCCAGCCCGCGGCCGACGAGTCCCGGGAGCGATCGCAGCGGCCCGCCGCGTGGGCCGCCATGCAGCCAGGCCCGCACGAATGCCAGGGCCGCGACCAGACCGAGTCCGCCGGCGCCGAAGAACCAGCCGACCGCGGCCTGCCCCTCCGCGCGGCGACCGAGCAGGGCGACGGCGGCGGCCGCGACGGCAGCCGCCGCACCACTGGCCGCCGACCAGCAGGCGCCGCCCCGGCCGCCACCGAGCGTCTCCGTCCCGGCGCCGAGAAGCTGGAGGGGCGCGGCCGCCGCGATCCGACGCGCCCCCCAGACCACGGCGAGCAGCGACATGAAAAACGCGATCACGCCGCCGGGCCAGACCGCCGCCGGCGTCGGGGCGTGTCCCTGAAACACGGCCGCCGATCCGGCGGCGACGTCGGCCTGCCAGCCGCGGGACAGTCCCGCGAGCAGCAGCCGCGTCCATGCCGGTCCCAGCAGCGTGCCCGCGAGGGCCCCTGTCGCGGCAGCGCCGGCGGCGATCCCGCCGAGGAGCAGGACGAGGCGGCGGGGCGGCCAGCCGATCGCGGAGAGGATGCCGATGTCGCGGCGCCGGGCCGCGACGAGGAGCCGAAAGAGAAGCCACTCGAGGATCAGTCCGGCACCGACGACGAAACTCGAAAGGGCGAGAAACAGGCCGCCGAACGGAGTCGATCCGCGGGCGGCCGCGATCGCCTCGGCCCGCAACGGCACGACGCGGATGCCGAGACTCTCGGGAGCGATGGCGGCGGCCAGCCGGTCCCGCACCGCCGCGAGTTCGTGCGCCGGCAGGGGGGGCAGGTGCCAGGCGGTCGTCGCCCCGAAGCGGCTGCCTGCCAGCCGCCGCGCGGTCTCCAGCGACACGAACGCCTTGGGCGCCGCGCCATGCTCCTTCCAGTAGCGATCGTCCTCGTCGTGCGGCGGCGTCGTCCGCACGCGGTTGGCGTCGAAGGGGAAGGGGGGATCCCAGTCGGCGATCGACTTCTCGTCGGTGACGCCCTCGACCTCGGGTACGAACTCCCTGGCGACGGCCGCCCCCGCCATCGAGGCAATCCCGGCGATCCGCAACCGGGTCGAGTTTTCCACGACGCGGCCATGGAGCGTCTCGGCGGCGAAGAACCGCAGATCGACCGCGTCGCCGATCACGACGGGCCTCCCCTGCGCAGCGAGGTCGTCGGCCATCCAGCGGTCGATCACGATCTCGTCGGCAGCGGGGAGGGGCAGCGGCCGGCCGGCCCCATCGACGAGGGCACCGACCGGCAGGCTCGTGGCATCGATGCCGGCGACGGTCGAATAAGGGATCGAAGCCGGCCGACCGGCCGGTGGTTCGCCGGCCGGCGGCGCCGGTTCGATCGCATTGACGAGAAACACCAGCGACGGCCGGCCACCAAGCGGCGCGAGGACGGTGGCGGCAGCCCGATCGACGGCGGCGGGCAGAAGCAGGCGCCGGCTGGTGAGCCGCGGGCAGCCGGCACGGCCGGCCGGCTCCAGGGAAAGCCCGTAGTCGGCGAGCGAAGGGCGGATGCGGCGGCGCAGCGCATCCGCGCCGGGCTCACGGCCCGCGCCGACCGCGAACACCGCGTTCGTCGCGCCGTCGCGGCCAAGCAGGTCCCGGGCGACGCCGAGCGACGTCACGACGAGCGGCCCGGTGACCTGCGTCGGCCGGAGCGAAAAGCGTCCCAGGCCGGCGTCAGGCAGGACGGCCGTGACGGCAAGTCTCCGCCCATTCGACTCGGCCGTCCGCCTCCCGAGCGGGCTGTCGGCGGGCTCCGCCGAGGGCCGCGGCACCCGGAGAATCACGCTATCGCCACCGTCGGCCCCGACCGCACGCGCCAGCGGCGCGTTGACGAACACTCCCGCCTCGGCGAGGGGCGGTGGCGGCGGCACGAACCCGAGCCCCGCCGGGTCATCGCAGGCCAGCAACGTCGCCCGCGCCGACCGGCGCCGCCCGCCGGACTCGTGCTCCACGGCGACGTCGAGGACCAGAGCGGGAACGAGGCCCCCGAGTCCGGCAGCCCGCAAGGACTCGGCCATGCCGGGCCCGAACGGCTCGTCGGCGACGATGGCCGCGTCGATCGCCCCCAGGCGGGCGACGGCGAGAGCACGCAGGCCGCGTTGCATCGCGTCACCGACGCCGAGGCTGCCGGCGATCGCGGCAGCCACCACCGCGGCCGCGGCGGCGACTGCGCCGAGCCGCGGCCACCAGGCGCCGGAGAGGGCCGCGATCAGACCGACCAGCGACGTGACCGGCTGCCGGTCCCGGCGGGCCGTCGGCGCCAACGAACCGGAGGCGGAACCGGTCATGGCTCGAGCCGCCCGGCGACGAGGCGACGGATGGTGCCGATCCTGGCAGCCACGGCATCGGCGTGCGTGACCACGACCAGCATGCCCCCCGACTCCTCGACGAGCGCCACGAGCAGGTCGGCGATGTCGGCGGCGGTGCGGCCGTCGAGTTGGCCGGTCGGCTCGTCGGCGAGCACGAGCCGGGGCGCCAACAGCAGCGCCCGGGCCACGGCGACACGCTGCCGTTCTCCCCCCGACAGCGCTCCGGGCAGATGATGGCGCCGGTCGGCCAGCCCCACGCGCTCGAGGAGCCGCTCCGCCCGGGCGACCACGTCGGCCGTAGCCCGGCCGCCGGCCAAGGCCGGCAGGATCACGTTGTCGACCGCGGTGCAGCCGGCGAGCAGATGATGCTCCTGAAACACGAATCCGACCCGGCGGTTGCGAAACGCCGCCCGGCCGGCCGCATCGGCGGCGTGCGGATCGACGCCGTCGAGTCGCACGCTGCCGGACGTCGGCGGCTCGAGGGCGCCGACCATCGCCAGCCGCGTGCTCGTGCCCGAACCGCTCGGCCCCATGATGGCCATCCGTCCGCCCGGCTCGAGTACGAACGAGACGTCGTCCAGCACGGTGACGCGGCCCTGCGCCGCCGGATACGACTTGGAGATGCGATTCACCTCGAGCACGTGCGCCCCGCTTTCAGCCCTCGGCAGAAAACGCCCGCAGTCGCGCGGCGACCTCGGCCGGCACCGGCAGCGGCTCCGGCTTCCGGCCGGGCTGCATCCGGCAGCGGACCGCCACGATCCTGCCCCGGGCGACGACCGCACCGGCATGGGTGAAGGTGAACGCGTAGGTGACGCTCGACCGGCCGATCGCCGCGACGGTCGCCGCCACCTCGACCTCGTCGCCGAAGCGGACCGCCGCGACGTAGTCGCACGTCACCGAAACCCGCGGCCAGCTGACGTCCGCGCCGTCGGCACCGCGCTCGATCACACGCAGGCCGGCTCCACGGAGCAGCTCGTGCTCGACCGACTCCATCCAGAAGAAGAATGCCGAGAAATGGACGATTCCCGCAGCGTCAGTGTCGCGAAACTCGACGCGGCGGCTGGTGAGCAGGGCGGCCATCGGGGTCTCCGTCAGGCCGAACCGACACGGTCGGCCCCGCCGCCGTCACTCGCCCACGTAGGGAAGCAGCGCCATGAATCGGGCCCGCTTGATCGCACGGGTCACGGCATGCTGGCTCGCCGCGGTGCAGCCGCTCTTTCGCCGGCCGATGATCTTGGCCTGACGATTGACGAGTTTGCCCAGGAGTTCGAGATCCTTGTAGTCGACATACATCGGCCGCGGCCTGGCGCCGTCGATGAAGATCGGATCCCGCCGCTTCACCTTAACGCGGGGCTTGGCCTTCTTGCGGGCCGTCTTGGCAAACTTTGACTTGGGACCGGCGATGCTCATCGGCTTGGAATTTCTGCTGGTGCGGGGGACGAAGGAGGATTGAACGCGGAAGGAATGAAGAACGTTTTCGAAAAATCGCCTCGGGGGAGCCGGCTGTGTCAGCAGGCCGGCCCCCGCGAGGTCATGTGCACTACAGGGCGTGAACCGCGACGATCAGTAACGATCGCCACCGCCACCGTAGCCGCCACGGCCACCACCGTAGCCGCCGCCACCACCGCCGCCGCCGCCGTAGCCGCGACCACCGCCGCCGCCACCGCCGTAGCCGCCACGACCACCGCCACCGCCACCGCCCGGACGCGGCGTCCGCTCACGGGCCTCGTTGACGGTCAACGGCCGGCCGTTGATCTCGTGGCCGTTGAGGGCCGAGATCGCAGCCTGCAGACCTTCGTCTGTATCCATCTCGACAAAACCAAAGCCGCGTGAACGTCCGGTCTCACGATCGGAGATCACTTCGGCACTGCGCACGGGACCGTGCGCGGCAAACAGGGCTTCAAGATCCTGCGACGTGGTGGACCAGGGGAGGTTCCCCACGTAAATCTTCCGGGACATGGCAAATCAAACCTCGGGGGGTCGGGAACTGGATCGAAAACACACTCGACTGAACGACCATCGCCGGATGCACAAGAGCCACAGTTCCCGAACGGACTGGAGTGCTGACGCGGTCTGTCGAACCGGACCAGTTGTATCATCCTGAGCCCCAAGTCACAACACCGAGGGGGGCAGCTGCGGGGCCGCGGGGCAGCGGGGTCGGATCGTGCCGGTTCCCGTCGGGCCTAGAGCCTATTTCCGCAGAAATCGGGGGATGACCGCCTCCGGACCGGCAGCATGACTGCCCGCCGAACCAGCCCGGGACGGGGCCCGTTGGCGTCCAACCAGAAAAGTCCGGCAGCCCGTCACAGGTCCTGGAGCAGCCCGGTCGAATCGCCGAGTTTCGGCACCCGGACGCCCTGCCGGCCGGAAACTTGCGGCTCGTCAATTCGTTGGCCAATGCACACGTCGAAATCCGGGTGATGTCGGCCTGGAACGCCCGCACGATCAGGTCACAGAGCAGCCGGCAGTGCTCCTCCCAGTCCTGTGGGATGCCCGGCGCGACGTTCAGGTCCGGCGTCTCGAGCGACGGCCACTCCGCCGCGAGCATCGCCACCGTGCCCCCCGGTGGGCGTTAGACATCGATCCGGGCATCGATCCGGACGGCGGGGGGCGGGAGGACATGCGGCGGTCCCTCGGAGCAGGTATCGCCGGGCGGGTAGAGCGGGCTTGAGCACCGCAGCATCGACTTCGAAAAAGATAAAGCAACCCCTCTTCTGTAAATGCCGGGATGAGCGGGCGGGTCATCTGGCTTTCATGTTCAGGTAAGACCTTTCAGTTTCCCAGTCGTCGCTGATCTCGCTGAGGACTGCCGAGACGAGCCTCAGCACGGAAGCCT
>JBKDUV010000017.1:0-3664 GCA_046339335.1 Planctomycetia bacterium
AACCGGGCAAACCATTCCCTCTTCTTCTTGCCGAACCGCTCGACGTCAGCCCAGCCCTCCGCCCCGCAGATTGCCGCGCACAAGGCGATGGCCACCATGTCGATCAGCAGGTGACGCTTCGTCCGCTCCATCCGTGGGTCGGTCAGGTCCTCGAAGTGTGAAAGAATTACCGGCGTCGTTGAAAGAATCACAAGTCGTCCTCCGTGACACAGGCGAAACGACGTGCGGCCACCACCGCCCGCTTGCCTTTCGACGACTCACCGCAATACTTGTGCCGCTCTCAGAAGATGCGATTGCCCTGCTTCCTGCCCGATGTGCCCGAGGTCCGCGAGGATGTGGCCGACTACCTGGGCGAGGTGCAGGCGGTCGATTCCTACGTGGCCGCCCTCGTTGCCGAGCTGGACGCGGCCGGCCTGCTCGACTCGACGCTCGTGGTGGTCAGCGGCGACCACGGCATGCCGGGCGTGCCACACGGCAAGTGCGAACTCCACGACCACGGCACCGCCGTGCCGCTCGTGGCCCGGGTACCCGGCGGCACGCCTGGGCGGATCGTGGATGACTTCGTGTCGCTGCCCGAACTTGCCCCCACGTTCCTCGAGGTCGCGGGCGTGCCGCGGCCGGAAGGGATGACGGCACCGAGCTTGCTGCCCGCCCTGCTGTCGGACCACGGTGGGCAGATCGACCCCGCCCGGTCGTTTGTGATCACGGGCCGCGAGCGGCACGTGGACACCGCCCGCGACGGCAACCTCCCCAATCCGATGCGGGCGATCCGCACCGCCGACCATCTTTACATTCGCAACTTCGCACCCGACCGCCTGCCGCTGGGCCGCCCCGGGATTGCGGCGGCGGGCGAGGGTGCCGATGCGAAGGCCCTCGAGACCAACACCTTCGCCGCCTATCCCGACATGGATGCCAGCCCGACCAAGGCCTGGGTGGTCCGCCACGGCACTGAAGGAGAGTGGCGCTGGCTTGCCGACTATTGCTTCGCGCCGCGGCCGGCGGAGGAGCTTTACGACCTGCGGGCCGATCCCGATCAGATCAAGAACGTGGCGGCCGATCCGGCCCAGGCCGCCGTCCGCCGCGAACTCGCAGCCCGGCTCGACGCCGAGCTCAGCGCGGCCGATGACCCGCGGCTCGCCGCCGACGTGCCCTTCGAGAAGCCCCCGTTTACCGACGTCGAGCCCCGCGGCCGGCCGTGAGATGTCCGGACCGATCGACGAGTGGGTATGAGAACGAATGAAATGCCGGAAACTTCGGTGGGATGTTGCACGGTGTGGTCGAGATGCAAGCGAACGTCATGACAGACGAGGCAGTCGAATGGCTGCGGGCGTGGCGGTCGGCCGGAGCGGCGCTCGAACGCGTGCGCCGCACGGAGCTTCGTGCGCTCGACGGCCGCAGGGCGTTGGCCCTGCTCACCGGCCCGGCCGACTACCGGCAGGAGCCGCGGAAGGCACGGCCCTCCTCTGGGCTCGTCGAGCAGCAGCGGTGGTTCATGAAGGCCCGCGGCGATGCTTGAGGTTTACCGCGCGGCAGCCGAACTGCAGCGAAGGTTTCAGGATCGCGGCTGGCGATTCTGCCTGATCGGCGGGCTCGCCCTGCAACGCTGGGGTGAGCCGCGGGAGACGATCGATGTCGACGTCACGCTGCTCACTGGCTTTGGCGATGAAAAAATGTTCGTCAGCGAGATCCTCACCTGGTACGAGTCGCGGGTCGCCGACCCGGTCACCTTCGCCCTCGACAATCGAGTGCTGCTCGTGCAGGCATCGTCCGGCGTCGGCATCGACATCGCCCTGGGTGGCATGCCGTTCGAGGAGTCGGCCGTGAACCGTTCCACGGCCTACGAGTTCGCCCCGGGCATCCAGCTCGTGACCGCGTCGGCGGAGGATCTCGTCGTGATGAAGGCGTTCGCCTCCCGCCCCAAGGACTGGGTGGATGTGGAGGGCATCCTGATCCGGCAACACGGTCGCCTCGACTGGGCCTACATCGATGCGCACCTGGGCCCACTCGTCGAGCTCAAAGAGGAGCCCGAAATCCTCGCACGGCTCGCCCGCATGCGTGAGCAGCTCTGACAAGGGCTAGTCGGCCGCTCATGGCTTTCTGCGGTTCGTCCGCGGCAGCGAGGTGATCTCCCGGCCGGCCTGTTCGAGCCGCTGAAGCGGCTCGTCGGTGAACCGGGGCTCAGCGACGACCAGCTCGCGGGGCAGGTCGCGGGCGTCGATCACCTGTCGGCTCTCGAGGTTCAGCCGCCACCGGCCGTCGAACAGGCTCACCTTGCCCCCGATGCCGCCGGTCACCCACTCGCGCGCAGAAGGTGTGCCGTCGCGGAGCCGGGGGGCGAACGAGATGCCGTCGAGGTCGAGCGTGGCCGGCAGTTCGACCCCCGCCAGCTCGCAGATCGTGGGAAACAGATCGGCCATGTCCACGAGGTCATCGGCCACGGCGCCCGCCTGGATCCGCTTCGGCCATCGCACCAGGAGCGGCACATGCGTGCCGGAGTCGTTGAGATCCCGCTTGCCGCCGGTCACGGCGCCGGCGGCGATCCGCCGCGGCGCCTGAATGTCGGTGCCGTTGTCGCCCGTGAAGATCACGATCGTGTCATCCGCGATGCCGCGCCGATCGATCTCCGCCATGATCCGTCCGCACAGCTCGTCCATATAAGCCACCATTCGGTGGACCGATTTCGGCTCACCTTCCCGGCGATCCCGCGGGGTGTCGACGACCGGCGTGTGCGGCAGCAGCTCGTTGTGATGAATGCAGAACGGCCGCCCGGCCGCCACGGCCGCGCGAATTTGGTCGATCACGTAGTCGGCGAGTACGTCGGGGCCGAAGCAGTCGGCCACGTCGTCGCGGATCCGGCCGTCGTGGTTCAGGCACGCCTTCCAGTGCCGCTCGGTCTTCGCATCGTCGTGCCAGATTTGCCACACGCACCACGAGTCGAAGCCGGCGTCGCGGCAATGCTCGGGGTGAAACTCGAGCGGCCCGAGCTGCCATTTGCCCGAGACCGAGGTCTGGTAGCCCGCCGCCCGCAGGAGCTGCGGGTAGGTGGCCCACCGGTCGCGGAAATCGACCGCCTCCCGGCTTCCCTCGTGCTCCGGCAGGACGAAGTCGTAGCCGTGTCGCGTCACGTAGGTGCCGGTATAGAGGCTCATCCGCGACGGCGTGCAGACGGGGCTGGCATAGGCCCGGCCAAACCGCATGCCCTGCGCCGCCAGGCGATCGAGGTGCGGCGTGGAAAAATCCAGACCGCCGTAGCAGCCGAGGGTCTCGTAGCCGAGGTCATCCGCCACGATCAAGAGGATGTTCGGCGGGGTGCGGCTGGCCCGCGGCGCAGCCCCGCCCGTCGGCTCGGGCTCTGCGGACGGAGTTGCTGCCGCCTTCCGGCCGCTTGGCAGCCGTGGCGGGCCGCGATACTCGAGCACCTGACCGTCGGCCAGCAGCCGGCGACGGAGCGGCTCGTAGGGCACGTCCTGCACGGCGACACCGCCGTCGATCGCCTGGGCAGCGGCCGTCGCCGCGGCCTGCCCACGGGTTTCGGTGCTCGTCGGCGCGGCGGGCGCCTCGTGGGCTGCCGGCACGACGCCGGCGGCGGGGCTGCCGGATCGGTCCGCCAAGGCCCGGTCGATTTCGGTGGCGAGCGTCTGCTGCACGGCGGTTTCGACGCCGA
>JBKDUV010000018.1:0-6729 GCA_046339335.1 Planctomycetia bacterium
TTTCAGGCTCCACGCCAGCGATGCGATCACCATGTAGGCCCAGTTGCTCAGGAGCGTGTCGACGGGTGCCGAGAGCGAGTGCGCGTCGCCCTTGAGCTGCGCGAACAGGTTCTCCTGATTGCAGCGGTGATTGGCCTCGAAGACGATCGCCTCTGCCGACTTGCGGAAGTCGTTTGTGATGGAGAAGAAGCACCTCGCGTCGTCGAACAGCTTCCGCTGGCCCTTGTGGACCTCGAGATCCTTCCAGACCACGACGATGCGGTAGTCGCGATCGCACTTGCAGGGCCGATACCGGAACTCGGCCACATGCTCCCTGGCCAGTCGGATGTCGGTGAACCTCCGGTCCTCCACGACCTGTTGCTTGACATTCGTCGGCCGCTGCCGAGGCTCGGTCTTCACGTCGTACTTGGCTGGCCTCGACAACTCTTTCCAGGCGTTTCGCGGCAGATTCTCGGCATGAACGTACAGGCCCTGCATGGCCTGGATCCCGAACACGAACTTCACGCCATCGGTCGTCCACCGGTCGAGGTGCTCGGTGTGGGAGAAGTCTGTGTCGCCCCGCAGGCGAACCTGTTGGAAGCCCGCTCTGCGGCACAGGGCGACCGCCCGGTCAAGGTAGACGGCAGCCTGCTCATGGCTCGGGCGGTTCCCGGGGCGATTCACGACGTAGAGCGGCTCGCCCGTATTGGCCAGCGACACAGCCTGAACCATGTAGCCCCACTGGTTCTTGTAGTTGATGTCCATGCCCTGCTTGCACTCGCCGGTCGTCTCGACCGTCGTGCCATCGACATCGATCGTCGCGACGTCGAAAAAGTCGGCGGGCTGCTCACTCCAGACCTTCAGGCGGGCGTCATTGAACACCTCCTGCAGCGTGTCGATGGCAGGGGCATTGAACCGGCGGCAGAAGTCGCCCGCGGTCGTCGGATCAGGAATCCTTGCCGCGCCGAGGGCGTCGAGATACCCCTCGTCGTTGCGCAGCAGCTCCAGGTGTTCCAGCCGCGAGTTCCCTGCCAGCAGGTTGTAGGCGATGTTCAGGATGTGATCCGATTCGTGGTACGGGAGGTGGACCTTGAGCAGGTCGAGCCGCTCGTTGATCGCCTGGTCGAGGCCCAGCCGCTTCACCAGCAGGTGGGCCGCCCCAATGCCGCCGGCGTTGATCGCCCGGGTGCGATCCGCGATCTCGTACTGGATGTTGGACGCGGCCATTTCGGGCTGATCCATCCCGCACCGCTCGGCCTGTTCCAGACGCTCGGCGATTCTCCGCTTGCGGGCTTTCAGTTGTCGTCGTACCTTGGCGTTCACTCGAAACTCCTCATGTAGTGGCGAGTCGCTTGAAGTGGCGCCAACCGAAATCAAGCGATTCGTCGGGGATTTCGAGTTTTTTATGCGCTCAGCGCAAAATGCGCAAGTCCACATTCGCTTGGATAAGGGCTAGGTGGTCGGTCGAGCCGCCCCGCGGCCGGCCGCGGCTTTCCGCATCCCGCTCCCGAGGACATAATTCAAGATCGTCGTCGCGCCGCCCCTGGACGGGCCTCGTATGCCGCTGCTTTTCGCCAACCGCTTTCTCGTTCCGCTGCCCTCGATCTGGCTGCTCGGCGTCGCCGCCGCGGCGACGCTCGCGTGCGGCTTGCTGGCGTACGGCCTGCTGCGGCTCGTCTTGCCGCGGTCGGCGGCCGAAGCGCGGGCCAGCCTGCGGGACGGTTTTCTCGGACCGTTCGCCTGGCTGCTGGCGACGTTCACCGCCCTGGCGGCCGCCATCACGCCGGCCTTGTGGAGTTCCAGTCCGTCGCCGCTCGGACAGATCGGCCGGTCGCTCGTCCGGCTCGCCGCCCCTGACACAAGCGGCGCGATCGTGGAAATCGACCCGCGATCCGCCTACCGGATCGCCTTTCCTCGTCTCCGGCCGCAGGAGATCCGGGAACTGGTGTTCCAAAGCGACGGGCCGCTGATCGTCCGCACGCCGCAGCCCACGGAGGGCCTGCTCGCGAAGGTGCCGGAGATCGAACTCGGCGCCGCCAGCCCGTGGTCCTGGAAGCGGTCCACTGGAACGCCCAACCCGTTCCTCGGCCAACGCTCCGTGCTGGAGGTGCGCAATCTCGGCGAAGTGCCCGCCCGGCTGCGGGTGACATGGTGGCTGGCGCCGGAACAGCCCGAGGTCGCCATCCTCCCGGCGACGTTCGCGGTGCTCGCCACAGTGGTCCTGCTGTACACGGTCTTCCGTCTCGCCGCCCGCAAGACGGCCGCCGTCGCCGCGGCGACGAACAAGGAGGCGATCGGCCAGCCGGTGTTTCCGGTGGCCCTGATCCTGGGCTGCTGTCTTCTCGTGCTGTTCATCGTCCTGCCTTACAACACGTTCGGCGAGGACGTGAAGATGTTCAAGGACAGCGGCCTGACGCTCGTCAAGGTGCTGGCATTGCTCGTCGTCGCCTGGACGGCCTCGGTAGCGGTGGCTGAAGAAGTCGAGGGCCGCACGGCGCTCACGGTGCTGTCCAAGCCGCTGCGTCGCTGGCAGTTTCTCCTCGGCAAGTTCGCCGGGCTGACGCTCATCGCCCTGCTCGTGTTTCTCGTCCTCGGCAGCGTGCTCCTGGCGGGGACGAACTTCAAGGTCGTGTACGACGCCCGGGAAAACAGCCAGACCGATCCCCTCTGGCAGGCGTGCACGGCGGAGATGACGACGCTCGTGCCCGGCCTGGCACTGGGTCTGATGGAGACGATCGTCCTGGCCTCGATCAGCCTCGCCGTGTCCACTCGCCTGGGGATGGTGGCAAACCTCGTGGTCTGCTTCACGGTCTACACCCTCGGCCATCTGCTGCCGCTGATCGTGCAGTCGAGCGTCGGCCGCAACGAGATCGTACGGTTCTTCGGCCGGCTCCTGGCCACGATCCTGCCGGTGCTCGAGCATTTCACCGTCGAGGCGGCCGTCATGCGTTCGGTGCCGGTGCCCTGGGGCTACCTCGGCTGGGCCGCCGTCTACGCGGCGCTCTATGCGGCGGTCGCTTTGCTCGTGGCCTACGTGCTCTTCCAGGACCGCGACCTCGCCTGACGCCGGCCTCGCCGGCGAGCGTGTCACTCCGGCACCCCCGGCGAATCGATCGCGCCCACGATCAAGTGTCCGGCCCGAGACGGCCGCGAAAACCGGGCCGGGCCGCGGGCGGCGGCGGCGCATCGATTGACCGTGACGGTCGCCGTTGGAATGATCGCTCCGCCAGCCTGTCGGCATGACGCCGCTTCCCCGATCAAGGAGCCGCGTCATGTTCGATCGCGTACCGGACCATGTGGCCGCCCGCGGACGGCGCGCGTCGTGGACGGTTGCGACGCTGCTCGCCCTTCTCGGCGATCAGTTCGTGGCCCGAGCGGAGCCGATCCAGTCGCTGGCCTGGGATTTCGCCACGGGCGGGGGAGGCTGGGTGGCGACCAACACCTTCCTCACGAACCCGCCGCCCCAGACGCCACGCTGGACGTGGTCCGGGGCCGCTCGGACCTGGAGCGTCGATTCTGCGCCGGTCCAGAGTCCGGCCTACCGCTCGGGAAACTACCTGACGAGTCCGCTGATCCGCCTGGCTCCCGAGGCACCCGCCGACAAGTTCACCTTCACGCTCGCCCACCGCTTCAAGCTGCCCGCCGATGGCATCGTCAGGCCGGGGTATCGAATCCCGGTCGGCGCCGGCCAACTGACCTACAGCCTCGACGGCGACGTGTTCCTGCCGCTGCCGGCATCCGTCTGGGCGACGTCGGGATCGCTGCCGGCGAGCGTGGCGGCGGTCGTCCAGGCTCCCGGCTGGGCGGTGCCGCAGTTCACCCCCGGTGCGGGGCCGGTCGTCTCGCTGCCGCCGCTCGTCGACGGCGGTGCCGCCTTCACCGGCCTGTCGCCCGGCTTCTCCAGCGGCTGGTTCGTCGCCAGCCAGGCCTTCGAGGTGGATCTGCCGGCCACGACCACCACGATCCAGTTCCGGTTGACCAACATGAACCTCGGCCAGAAGTGCGGGCTCGACGCCGGCTGGGACGTGCGGTTCGCGCAGGTCGACCTGATCCTCGCCCCCGAGCCGGAAGCGGGCGTGACAGCCGCCGTGGGGACGCTGCTTCTGGCGGCCGCCTGGATCGGCCGGCGCCGGCTCCAGTCCGGCGCCACCGCGTGCCGCCGTTCACCAGCGGGCTTCGCGGCCGAGCGTGAGGCCGTGCACGAGCATGCTGCCGCCGGTGTCGATCGCGGCATGGATGGGATCGAGCGGGCACAGACACTGGTCGTCGAACTGAGCACTGGCCGTCGCCAGACCGCCGAGCCAGAAGGCGGCATAGCCGGCCCGGAGCGACAGCCGATCGAACACGTCGTACACCGCCGTGGCCCCGATCTCCCCGACGAACGCCCCGCGGGAGACGGTCCGGGAGTTCGCGAGCACGAATGCGTCCTGGAAGGGATCGCCGGAATAGGCGTGCGTGGAGGACTGCACGGCGCGATTCCAGAAGATGCCCGCCTTGCCGAGCCCTTCGACGCGAAACGATCGGCCGAGTCCGATGAGGATCGAGTCGCCACCGACCTGCAGTCCGTAAAGATCGTTGTTCGTCGTCGTGGCATAGCCTGACCGGGGGGCGACCGCGCCGATCGGCAGCCAGGCCGCATCGATTGCTGCCCGCTCGTTCCACTGCACCCAACGGACGCCGGCCAGCCACTGCCAGCGGCCGGCGCTGGGCAGCCGACGGTTGATCTCGAAGCTCTGCAGGCCACTGGAGAGCCCTCCCGAAACGGCGTCGAGGGGGACGATCGACGGGCAGCAGAAAATGCCCTCGTCGAGATCGGCGAGTTGGTAGCCGCCGTCGGTCTCGGGCAGCACGCGACGGGCTTCGAAGAACTGGACGCGGAGGAAGTTGAATTCGATGGCGGCCTCATCCCCGGTGTGCCGAAAGAGGGTGAACCGCGGCCCGGCCGCCATGCCGCTGGTGAAGTCGGCGGCATTCAGCGCCGGCCCCGTCGCCGCGCCGCCCGAGTAGGTGTTGAAGAGCGGCATCCCCTGCGGCGCGTTCCGCCAGAGCAGGAGCCCCTCCGCCCGACCGCTCCAGAGCGGATCCTGTCCGAGCGGGTCGAGCACGTGGCAGAGCGGGCCGCAGCAGTCGGCAGGGCAGCCACAGCAGGACGCCGAGGCCGCGGACCGCGGTTCGGGCCACGCCACGTCCGTTTCACTTCGCGCGTGCCGCAGCAGGCCTAGCACGATCAGGAATGCCGCCGTCACCACGACGCAGCAGTCGCCGGAGGACAGCCAGCCTGGCCGATGGTCGACGTCGCCCCGCTCCATGATACCCCTCGCGATGGTGCTCGGGCCCGCCCGCAGCAACGGGCAGGACGGAGGGGGTGCGGCACCGCCGCCAGGACAACAACCCCCTGCACAGAGGGGTATCGGCCGGCCGCCGAAATTGATCCACCCACATGAGGGGGTAGTGGCACAGTTTCACAGAGACTGGCCCGTGGTGCGGCGGACATGCAGGGAACGGAGGGCCGGAGGCCCCCAGAGAACGGCCGGTGACATGGCAGGGACACCCCCGCATGAGTCCCCCGCCGGCTCAGCGGGCGATGCCGGCGCGGGCCGTCACCCCGACCGTGGTCGATCCGTCGCCCGCGGCGGCGGGGAGCGACCGCCAGCCCTGCTCCGGACGCTGCGTCTCGGCGGCCGCCCGGCCGTCAAAGAAGAAGGTCGCGCCGCGCCGCAACCGGCGTTCGAACCGCGGCCCCAGTTCGACACCGAACACGCGGCCGGGCTCGCGGCCGCCGATCGTGGTCCGCATCTCGAATGCTTCCCGGCCGCGCGGATGGTCGTTGGCTACGCCGACCCGCCCCGACCATTCCGTGGGCTCGACGGCGCGGGGCCCTGGTTCGGCCCGGACGCCGGCCGCCAGGTCGAAAGCCTGAGCCTTGGTCCGTACCTCGGCGGCGAGCGGGCCGGGCGCCCCGCTCCCGACCGGCCCCTGGACCGCGAGTTCCCGCACGGTGATCCCGGGGAGCCGAAGCAGACCGGCCTCGTCGCGCGCCCGTTCGGCCTCCAGTTGCCGTAACGCCTCGGCGATCGACGTTTCGACCTCCGGCGATGGGCCGTCCACCGCGCCGTGCAGGGCTCCCTGCAGGGCAGACGGACGCAGTACACCCACGGACGTGTCGCAGTGCCCGCGACTGCCCGCGCTCACGCCCAGCCAGGCACCGAGCACGACGGGAAGGACGACACGCCTCATGCGTAGGCTCCACGGGCAGCCCGCACCCTGCGGCCGTCCAGGATCGGTTATCGGCAGCCGGCCGCGGCAATCTTTCGACCGCCGCGGACGCCCGGTGTCAGCCGGTCTTGCGGCGCGGGTAGATCGGGATCGTGCCCGCGCGGCGGCGCGTGTCGCCCCCGAACCGGGCACACTCGAGGGCATCGAGCACCCGGGCCGCGATCTCGACCGCCGCGGCGCCGGCGGCCGCCGACACCAGTGGGGGCCGCCCGGTGCGGATTGCCGCCAAAAAATCGTCCTGCTCGGCGGCGATCGCGTTGGCCTCCGGAACCGACACCGACTCCAGCGGCAGGACGTCGGCGAAAAAACGCTCTTTCCACGCCGCCCGCTCGCCCGCCGGCCCTTGCGTCGCCCCGAACGAACCGGCGCGACCGGCCGTCGCGGGCGTGACCGCGTCCACCGACCGGGCGTTGCAATCGCCGGTCACGCTGCCGTCCGCCGACCCGGCGGTGAACGACCGGCGGCCGAGCGGAC
>JBKDUV010000019.1:0-4746 GCA_046339335.1 Planctomycetia bacterium
CATCGACGTCGCCGCTCGCGAGAGCGGCGGCATCACGCAGCACAGTCGCGCCTACTCCGTCAAGCACAACGACAAGTCTGTGACGTTCGTCGATACGCCCGGGCACGAGGCGTTCACGCAGATGCGGGCCCGAGGCGCCAACGTCACCGACTGCGCGGTGATCGTCGTCGCCGCCGACGACGGCATCATGCCGCAGACCGAGGAGGCGATCAGCCATGCCCGGGCCGCTGGCGTGCCGATCGTCGCCTGCATCAACAAGATCGACCTCCCCGGCGCCGACGTGCAGCGGGTCTACCAGCAACTGGCCGCCAACGAGCTGCTGCCGACCGAGTGGGGCGGCGAGACGGAGGTCGTGAAGACGAGCGCCGTGACCGGCGAAGGCATCGACCAACTGCTCGACACGCTCCTGACGATCGCCGAACTGCACGACCTGCGGGCCAACCCGGACCGCGGCGCCGCCGGCGTCTGTCTCGACGCCTCGATCCACGAGGGTCGCGGCGTGGTCGCCTGCCTGCTCGTCCAGAAGGGGACGCTGCGGGTGGGCGATGCCCTGGTCTGCGGCGAGGCGAGCGGCCACGTCAAGTCGCTGTTCGACACGCTCACGAGGCGGAAGATGACCAGCGCTGCCCCCGGCACGCCGGTCTTCGCCACCGGGCTCGACGTGGCCCCCGGCGCCGGCGACCGCTTCCAGGTGGTGGACGAGATCGCCAGGGCCCGCGAGGTGGCGGTGCAACGCAGCGGCATTCGGCGGCAGACGAGCCTGGCCCATGCCCCGGTGCACGTCACGCTGGAAAACCTGGCCGATCGGCTCGGCGCCCAGAAGGCGCCGACGCTGAACCTGATCCTCCGCGCCGACCAGCGCGGCTCAATCGAGGCGATCCTCAAGGAACTGCAGAAACTCGAGCATCCCGAGGTCAAGGTCCGCGTTCTCCAGGCGACCGTGGGGGGCATCACCGAGGCCGACGTCGCACTGGCCGACGCGTCGGACGCGGTGATCATTGGTTTCAATGTCGTGCCGGACGAACGGGCCAGGTCTGCGGCGGAGGACCGGGGCGTCCAGGTGCGGCGGTACGACATCATCTACCAGGTCACCGACGACCTGCGGAAGGCGCTCGAAGGCATGCTCGCCCCCGAGAAGCGCGAGGCCGATCTGGGCCGGGCGATCGTGCAGCGGACCTTCTCCATCAGCCGCCTCGGCGTGATCGCCGGTTGCCGGGTGATCGCCGGCGTGATCGCCCGTAACGGACGTCTGCGGGTGATCCGTGACAGCCGCGTCATCGGCGAATACGGCATCGAATCGCTGAAGCGTGAGAAGGACGACGCCCGCGAGGTCCGTGACGGTCTGGAGTGCGGCATCAAGCTGGCCGGGTTCAACGACGTCAAGGAGGGCGACATCCTCGAGTGCTACCGGATCGAGGAAGTCGCACGGACGCTGTCGTGAGCACGCGACGACTTCTCAAGGCGGCCGAAGCGGTGCGGGAGGTGGTCGGCATGGCCATCCTGACCGAGGTTCGTGATCCACGTGTCAAGGACGTGACCGTGACGCGGGTGGAAATGGACCCCGACATGCGCGGTGCCACGATTCACGTCTCGATCATGGGCAGTCCCGCACAGCAGCAACTGGCGCTCCGCGGCCTCGTCAACTCTGCCGGCTTCCTGCAGTCACGGATCGCCGACCGGATCGAGACCCGCTACACGCCCCGGCTCCGATTCGAGCTGGACCGGGGCGTCAAGCACGCCTTGGAGATCGCCCGCGTGCTCGGGGAGGTGCTGCCGCACCCGACGGAAGCAGTCGCGGCAGACGATGGACGCCAGGAATCAGCAGGAACAGAACCATGACCGCACCGAAGCGAAAGCAGCAGTCTTCTCGAAAGCCAGCGGCCGCGGCCCGGCCCGCACAGAAGGGAAAGCCGGCGCCGCAGGCGTCCAAGGTTGCCTCCAAGCCGGCGCCGGCGAAGCCTGTTCAGGCAAAGTCGACGGCGGCGGCTCCCGCGGCCCCGAAGGAGCCGGTCGTGAAGCAGCCGGCCCGGTCGGTGCTCGTGCCAAAACTGCAGAAGGCCTTGCGGGCCGTCTACAAGCCGATCCAGCCGAACACGTCGCGGCCGCTTCTCGAACAGGTCCTCTTCGCATGCTGCCTGGAGAACGCCCGACCCGAGGTGGCGGAGAAGGCCTTTGCCAGGCTGCTCGAGCGGGCCATCGACCTCAATGAAATCCGCGTCACGACGGTCGCGGAACTGGCCGAGACGCTCCACGACCTCCCCGACCCGGCGCGGGCGGCGCTGTCGCTGCGCCGGGCGTTGCAGGGCGTGTTCGAATCGACGTACAGTTTCTCGCTGGAACACGCCCGCAAGCACTCCCTCGCGCACGGCGTTAAGACGCTGGAAGGCCTGCACGGTGTGCCACCGTTCGCGGTCCAATACGTGGTGTCGACCGGCCTCGGCGGGCACATGATCCCGCTCGACAAGGGGGCGCTGACGGCCCTGTTTCTCGCCGGGATCGTCACGCAGCAGGAATACGACGCCGGGAAGGTCGTCGGCCTGGAGCGCGTGGTGCCGAAGAAGGCGGCCGTGGAGTTCGCGTCGTTGCTTCACCAGTTCGGCATCGAATGCCTCACGAACCTGCATGGCGCCACGGTGAAGCGGGTGCTGCAGGCGGTGAATCCGGCGGCGAAGGATCGGCTGCCGAAACGTGGGTTGCCGTTGCCGGAGCCGGTGCCTCCGCCTCCGGCCAGCAATCGTGAGGGCCAGCGGGCCGCAGATGCCGCACGCGTCGCCGCCGAAGAGCACAGGCCGGCCGGTCCGCAGGCTGCTGCGCGTCCCGTCGGTAAGACGCCCCTGCCGCCGGCCGGTTCGGGACCGAAGCGGCCGGCGGACGGCAAGAGCGGCAAGTCGGGCCCCAAACCCTTCGTCGTGAAGCCGAACGTCGGCAAGCCGATCACGATCAAGCCGGCCGCACCGGCAGCCGCCGAGAAACCGCCGGTCAAGCCGGTGCCGAAACCGGATCCCAAGGGCAAGGCCGGCGCCGGTGGCCAGCATGCGGCGCACCTGGCCAAGCGCAAGCCCCGCTGATCGCGACAACGAGGAGGAGAACGTGGCCGGACATTCCCACTGGGCCAACATCGCCCGCAAGAAGTCGCTGATCGACGCCAAGCGTGGCAAACTCTGGAGCAAACTCGCCAAGGCGATCATCGTGGCGGCGAAGCACGGCGGCGCGGATCCGGACGCGAACCTCCGACTGCGGTATGCGATCGACGCCGCCAAGGCGGTGAGCATGCCCAAGGACAACATCCAGCGGGCGATCAAGACGGGGACGGGCGAGTTCAAAGGAGGCGACCTCGAGGAGTCGCTCTACGAGGGCTACGGTGCGGGCGGCGTGGCCGTGCTGTGCGAGATCCTCACCGACAACAAGAACCGCACCGCGCCGGAGATCCGCAAGATCTTCGAGATGTGCGGAGGCAAACTCGGGGGCACCGGCTGCGTGGCCTATCTCTTCCAGCGGAAGGGTGTCGTCCGCGTGCCGCAGGCTTCGTGTGCCGAGGACAGACTGATGGAGATCGCGGTCGACGCCGGGGCCGACGACGTCAGGCTTGCCGGCGACCGCTGGGAGGTGGTCTGCGAGCCGGCCTCGATGGCCGCCGTGCTCGATGCCCTGCAGGAGGCGGGCATTGCGGTGGACGCGAACGAGATCGTGCGAATTCCGACAAATTCCGTCGACGTCGAGGATGCCGACACCGCCCGTAAGGTGCTCGACCTGATGGAGCGGCTCGACGACCACGATGACGTGCAGAGCGTGGCGGCGAACTTCAACATTCCCGACGAGGCGCTGGCCCAGCTGGGCTGACCGCGGCGGTCGCGGCTGCCCACGCCCTGTCGCCGGACATTTGCTTCGGCCTTCCAGGCCTGCGCTCACTCGGACCTGGCTGCGCTCCGACATCCTGTCTGTGCTTGCCAGCTCACGCCGGCTCCGGGGGCATGGGCAGCCCCGCCCGTCATTCGATTCTGGACGCTCGTTTGATGCGCAAGGAACAAGTGGAATGCGTATCAGATCCGTCTGTCCTGCGCACGGTCCCGCCGGTCGGAGGCATGCTCGTCGCCGGGGGACTTTGCCGTCGAGTCCTCGTGAGAGATGGTGCGTCTTTTGGTGCAGGCAAAGCACCCCGGACTCCTGCGCGTGCCTCCGACCGGCTCGTTTCCTCCGCTCGCTCTCGGAAGGCCGCCATCCAGGCGGCCGGTCAACTGGCGCGCTTCCCCACAGCGGCAACGCCCGGCTCGGAGGCCGGGCGGCTCGGCATGGCACACCTCGGCTGTGCCATCGCCGAGCCAAGCTCGCCGGGGCCATGGATGGCCCGGCGAGCGCTCAAGTCAGTGCTTCACCGCCGGCCAGTATTCGTCGAAGTCAAACTTCGGGCTGTTGTCCAGATCGTGACACTCGAGGCAGTTGTTCACCGCCTTCTGCCTGCCCTCCGGCGTCGCCAGGGTGAGTACCAGGTCCTTTCGCAGCCGGTCGCGGTCCGCGTCCGTGGCCTTCAGGTCCCCCCGCTCGACGGCCGTGTGCGCGGCCGCCGGGCCGTGACAATTTTCGCAGCCCTGATGGGCGAGGTGCGGTGTCGCCTTCATGTCCGCAAAGCCCCCCTCGAACGGCTCGAACCGCTGCGGTACCCAGCCGACCACGTGGCAGGACAGACATTCGGGGTCGGAATCACGACGCGGCACCGCCTTCTCCAGGGTCGTCAAGGCCTGCGCATGG
>JBKDUV010000020.1:0-29189 GCA_046339335.1 Planctomycetia bacterium
CGGCGCGGTGCCGGCGTTGACCATCGAGATCGAGCAGGTGACCTGCCGCTGGAGGAAGCGGCGGACCGGCATGTCGATCTCGACGTCGAGGGTCGGGGCCGTCACCTCCAGCCTGACCGGCCGCTCGACCTCGATGCCGCCGTCGGCGCGGGCCGCGAACCGGGCCTGATGGATGCCGGGCCCGCGCGAGCCGAGGACGAGGTCGATCGTCCGCGACTCACCCGGCTTCAGCTGGCCGACGTCGAATTCGAGTTCGCGACCGGCGCGGTGGGAGACGTTCTCGGGCAGGAAGCCCTCGAGCACGACGCCGGTGGCGATGCCGCTGCCGGGATTGGCGACGCGCACCGAGAGCTGCAGATCGCCCCCGATCCGCACGGCCTGCGGCTGGCTGACCTCGATCTGTAGGTCGGGCTTCGTCGACCGGGAGCGGACCGACGCATCGGCGCGAAAGCTGACGCTCGCCACGCTGCCGATCTCCCCCTCGACCTGCGGCATGACCTCGACCACGATCCGCACCTGGGCGCCGGGCGCGAGCTCGCCGAGCTGCCAGAGGAGTTCGCCGTCGGCCTGACCGCCGCCGGCGGTGACGATGGGCGTGGCCGGGGGCGAGGTGGCGATCAAGGCCGTGCCCTGCGGCACCGCATCGCGGAGCGTGACGTCGCGGGCGGCGACGCCGCCGCCGTTGCGGACGAGGATCTCGTACCGGGCCGGCTTGCCCACCTGCACTTCGCGCGGCCCGCGCTTCTCGACCGAGAGTTGTGGCGATTGCACCCCCTCGAGCTGCATCGGGCCGGGACGCCCCGGGCCGTCGCCGGCGATGCCGGCGTTCATCTGCCTGTCGGCGTCGCCTCGCGCGGGCGGAGCCGAGGCACCGCCGACGAGCGGGGGCGCCGCGGCGTACGGCAGCACGCCGGCCGCTGGGGCCGCGGGGCGCGGCTGCGGGGAAGCGGCGGAGCGCTGCTGGGGGGGCGGAAGCGGGCCCGGGGGGCGGACTGCCGGCGGTTCCGACCGCGGCGGGGCCGCGGGGATGGCGGCCGGCGCGGCAGCGAACGGCTGCGGCGCCGGCGACGTCTCCGGCTGCGGGGCGGCGGGGGGAGCAGCTTCCGCCGCGGGCGCGACGTTGGCCGGCGTTTCGTTCGGTGCGCCGCCGACTTCGCCGGCCGGCGGATCAAAGCGGCCGGGTGGCGCCGCCGGGGGGAGTTCTTCAGGTGGCGGAGCGGTTTCCTGCGCCCGGGGCTTTGCGACCTGCCCGGAGGATGCAGCCGCGTCGGCACCGAAGCGGCCGGGCCCGGCACCGATCATCAACCGGTTCGCCGGGACGTCAACCGAGTCGGTATCGAGGATCACTTTCGCGTCGGCGTCGGTCGCTGCCGGCTGCGGGCACGTGTCGGCAGCGGTGGGCGCAGGGGGGAGGTCGGGCGAGGAGAATCGTGATCCGGCGGGGTTTTCCGCCGACGTCAGCCGCGTCCCCTCGGGCAGGTCGAGCGAGGCGGTGGTGACGGGCGACGGCTCCACGCCGTGCGGATGCCGGTCGTTGCCGCGGGAACTGGTCCGCCAGCGGTCGTCGTCGGCAGCCCGGAGCGGTTCCGTCGGCAGGTCGAGCCGGGCTGGCTCGGCGTCGGCGTGCGTCGTCGGCGTCACGGCCGTGTCGGTCGCGAGCGGCGCAGCGTCGGCCGCTCCGTCCGCCGGCCCTCCGTGGCGGGCGACCATGCCACCGAACGCCCAGACGAGTCCGAAGCCCAGGCAGCCGCAGAGCAGGGCACCGATCACCAGCGGCAGGTTCGACTGCGGCTGGGAGACGACGAGGCTCTGCCGGGAAGGTCGCTGGACGGTCGGTGGGACGTCACGAATCTGTTCTGGCATGTCGGGCATGACGGCACCTCGGAACGGCCCGCGGCGTCCGGCCGATGCAGGGGCATCGAGCACGACACAAGACGACCCGCGGCCGGACGGAAGTAGCACACCGACGGCGTGGCGGAGAAGGGCATTTGCCGCGACGGGATCCGGCGCGGCAGGGGAGGAAACTCAGGCAGTTCCGAGAACCTGCCGCAGCTGGAAGTGAAACTTCCCCAGCTTGCCGCCGTAGTTGCCCGCCGAGATCGCCGGAATGTCTGCGGCGGCAGCCGCCCGGATGCCCGCCGCCATCGCGGCCGCGACGGCCGTCTCGTCCACCCCGTCGATCACGATCTCGAGCGCACAGGACACGCCATCCGCCAGGTCGGTCGGCACGCGGCCCACGAGCGCCGGGCAGAACGCCTCGTTGGTCGAGGCCCGCAGCTGTTCGTATCGCGATCCGACCTTGCTGCCGGACCGAACCACGCCTCCGGGAAAGGGCGTGATCGTGCCAGGCAAGGCTGCGATGGCGGCCACGGCCCGCCTTGCCGCGGCCAGCGCACTCTCCGGCGTGCGGCCCTGGATGATGAAGTTGCCGCCGCCGACTCCCTTCTCGATGCCGGTCGATTCCGCGGCGAGGAACTCGCCGTCCATCACCGGAATCCGCCAGTAGCGGCGGCCGTCGATGACCTTCGTCTTCTCGAAGCCGTCGCCGAAGAAGCGGACGTGGCCACCGAGCGACATCCGTTCGGCGGCCGCCGGCAGCCCGTCGAAGACGGCGGTCGTGGGGCAGGTGAGGAGGCACTGTGCCGTGCGGTTGGCGACCGCCTTGGCGAGCCCCTCGGGGGAGAATCCGAAGGCGAGGATCGAGACGCCCGGCCGGCCGTCGGGCGTGGCGTCAGAATCGAGGCGGGATTCGACACCGATCTCGGCATCGCAGCCGATGACGCTCGTGCCGTAGCCGCAACCGGCCCGCACGGCCGCGTCGAGCCAATGCTCGTCGTGGGCGGTGACGACGAGCCGGGCATACCGCAGCCGAAACGCCTCTGCGAAGGTGTCGGCGATCTGTGTGGAACCGAGCAGCATCGGAGTCGCAAGTCCGGGAGAAAGCGGCCGCCGGAGGCGGGGCGTGCGGGGAAAAAAACCTCGTTTGTCGGCGGATCGATTTGCGTATGCTACCGTCGGCGGCGAATCGGTCCCCCCTCCAGTCACAGGACGCAGTCCATGCCCTCCCGCGAACCTTCTTTTCCCACGTGCGGCCGAAGCCTTCAGGCCTCCAGGTTCTTTGCCGGCCGTTTGGGGCTGGGAGCCGTCGGTGCCGCGTTCTTCATGCTCGCCGTTTTGCCCGCCCGCGCCGAGGATCGGCCGGGACTTGCCGGCCTCGAGATCGTGCCGGCCGATGCCGCCTACTTCTCGGCCACGCTCCGCGCCCGGGAGCAGTACGACCTGATCGTGAACAGCAACGCATTCGCGACGATCCGCAGGCTGCCGGGCGTCACGCGGGCGCTGGCGTCGCTCGACGAACAGCGGATGATGCCGGGCAATCCCCTGGGCATGGTCGATGGCTTCCTGCAAGCCCCAGAAAACCAGCAGGCACTCGACCTGCTCGCCGACATGGTCGCGACCGACACCTTCGTCTATGTCGAGCCGTCGTGCATCAAGTTCCTCAAACTGATCCAGAAAATACAGGCCGCCATGTCGGGGACGGCCTTCCGCGGCGGCGCCGGGGGCGCCGGCGGGCTCGGGGGTATCCCCGGGCTGCCGGGCGGCAACGACGGCGCGGATGGCGACGAGGGTTTTGAGGAGAACGAGCTCGCGATGCTGAAGGTGGCCGCCGCCAACCTCGACCTCGTCGTCATGCCCGACATCGTCTGGGGGTTCAGGATTACGAAGCCGGACGCGGCAAAAGCCCAGCTCGCGCGGCTCGAGGCGCTCGCGCAGTTCGCCGCCCAGGCCGACCCCGATCTCGCCGAGCGGTTGACCCGCAAGAAGGCCGCCGGTGGTGACTTCGTCGTGCTCACGCTCCCCGCGAAGCTGGCGACGCGGCGGCTGGACGCCGCGGTGGCCGACCTCGGCCTCGACGAGGCTCCCGGCGGCCAGGGAGCCGCGATCGGCAAGTTGCTGGAGCGGCTTCGCGGGCTCGATCTCGTGATCGCCCTCGGCCTCGTCGGCGACCGCGTGATCCTCTCGGTCGGTGATTCGCTCGAGCACCTCGACAAGCTCGCCCTGCCGGGAAGCGGCCGCAAGGGCCTGATCGCCCACCCGGCGCTGGCCCCGTTCCTGCCCCACAAGGAGAAGCGGATCACCGGGATCTCCTACACCAGCCGTGAGCTGGCCGAGGCCAACGCCGACCCGGCGACGACGATCTCGCAGTTGACCGCGGCCCTGGACAGTCGGGCCCTGTCCCTGGAGGTGGATCTGTCGCCGGAGGCCCGTGGCGAACTGAAGAAGTTCGCCACCCGGATGGTGGACATCGCGGCCAAGCGGCTGCCGCAGCCGAACGCCACGCTCGCCTTCTCGTTTCTCAGCGCCGAGGGCTACGAGGGGTATTCGTGGCTCTGGGGCAACACGCTCGGGCTCGATGGCACGGAGCCGCTCGGCCTGCTGTCGCGGGTCGGGGGCGCGCCGCTCGCCTTTGCCGTGTCGCGGATGAAGAGTGATCCGGCGGCCTTCGCCGACCTGGTGGCGGCTGTCGGTGAAGGCTGGCAGCTGTTCAAGAAGCACGGCCTGCCGGAACTCGACGACGACGACACGCGGGAGAAGGTCGAGGAGTTCGACGAGCACCTCGTGCCACTCATCGGGAAGCTCGCGGAAATCCTCGGCAAGAAGTTCGTTCCGGCACTGGCCGACGGCCAGGTCGGGCTCGTGCTCGATGCCACGGCGAAGGCGCAGCGGCTGCAGCGGGAACTGCCGACCGCGGATCCGCCGCTGCCGCTTCCCGACCTGTCGCTGGTCCTGCCGCTGCGGGACGCGGCCCTGTTTCGTGATGCGATGAGCGACCTGTTCGAACTCGGCGACGAATGGGTCGCGGCGCTCCGCGAGATCGATCCCGATGCGGTTCCGGCGGACTACGAGATTCCGGAGCCGGAGAAGACGAAACTCGACGGCGGCTCGGTCTGGTCCTATGCCCTGACCGGTGCGGGGCTCGACGAGCAGCTCCGGCCGGCGGTTGCGATCGGCGACAAGGCGGCCGTGTTTTCCCTGGTGCCCGCGCAGGCCGGCCGATTCTTGGCGGAGAAGAAACTGGAGACCGGCACGAGCCTCGCCGACTTCGGCAAGCCGCTCGCCGCCGCCGCCGCCGCCGACGTGCCCCGGATCGTGGACGCGATCAGGCCCTGGGTGGTCTACCTGATCCGCTACGCCGGCGTCACGCAGCACGAGGGCGAGGTCGACCCGGACCGTGCCCTCGACGCCGACGTCGAGACGCCCGAAGTCAAGGAGATCCGCGAGCACGTCGCCGTGATCCTCGACGCGGTCAAGGTGTTTCGCGGCAGCGTGGCGGAGACGACGGTGAACGCGGAGGCGACGGTGACGCACTGGCGGAACGAAATCCGCGACCTGCCGGCGGCGAAGTAGCCGCGGGTTGGCGGCCGAACAGCGGACGACTGGCTCTCGTAGGGCACTCGGGAGACCGACACGCATGGCACGGGGTGATCGTCTGGCCGTCGACCGCACGCTTCTCGGCTCGACCGTCACGTATCTGCACCACGGCATCGACCTCGGCGACGGCACCGTCGTGCACGCCCGGCCGGACGACTTCCGCAATCCGTTCGCCGGTGGGCGGATCGTGCGGACGACGCTGGAAGCGTTCGCCCTCGGCCGGCCCGTGCGTACGGTCGTCGATCCGCCCGCCCGGTTCGGCGCCGATGCGATCGTGGACCGGGCGGTCGCCGCGGTGGGCAGGGAGGGCTACAGCCCCGTCGTCGACAACTGCGAGCATTTCGCCACCTGGTGTGCGACCGGCAGGCGGGCCAGCCGGCAGGTGGACCTGGTGATGACCCGCGTGTCGGCCATGATCGGCCGGGCCGCTGCCGCCTTCTCCGCCCGCGGTGCCGTCGGCGTCGCCGAACGCATCGTCGTGCGGACGGCACTGGGCACGGCCGTGCGGCTCGGGCCGCGGTCCCTCGTCCCCGCCGCCATCGTGGCCGAGGGGGCGGCGCTCGCAGCCGAATGGCGGGCGCATCAGGCGGGTCTAACGGATGAAGCGAGTCGACGCAGCGGCGCGCGGGCGGGCTTGGCCACGAGCGGCGCCGCGTTCGCGTTGGCCGGCGTGCCTGGCGGAGCCGTTGGCATGCTGACCGGTGCGCTCGCCGGGGCCGCGGTCTGGACCGGCGGCTCCGCCGCGGCCGCTGCCGCCGCACAGGCCGCCGGCCGCCTGGTCCCGTCGTCGGACGCCGACCGCTGAGATACAGTTTCGGTTCCACATCCCCCCGGGAATCGAACACCATGGCCAGTGCACGCCTCTTCGTCTCGACCATCCTCCTCTGCGGGGCGCTCGCGCCCGCAGTCGCCGCCGCGGGCGAACCCGCCGAAACGATCTATCTCGGCGGCGACATCATCCCCCTGCGCGGCGAGAAGCCGGAATACGTCGAGGCGATCGTGGTGCGGGCGGGGAAGATCGGCTTCGTCGGCCCGGCGGCCGAAGCCAAGGCCTTCGCCGGACAGGCCGCGCGGACGGTCGATCTCGGCGGCAAGACGCTGCTGCCGGGCTTCATCGACACGCACGGCCACTTCGTCTATTTCGGCAAGAACCTCGTCGATGCCGACCTCTTCGGCTGCAGCGACATTCCCGACCTCCTTGCCCGGATGAAGAAGCAGGCCGCCCGGGCGCCGGCCGACGGCTGGATCGTCGGCTTCGGCTACCAGCCGAGGCAGATGAAGGAGGGACGGACTCCGACGATCGAGGAGCTCGACGAGGTCGCCCCCGACCGGCCCGTGATGATCGTCGATTCGTCCGGCCACCTGGGCGCGGGGAATTCAAAACTCTTCGCCATCACCGGGGTCACGGCCGACACGCCCGACCCCGCCGGCGGCTCGTTCGCCCGCAAGGCCGGCGGAAAGGCGCTCGCCGGCCCGATGGAGGAGACGGCGCTGAATGCGGTGCGGAGCAAGCGGCCGCCGTTCACGGGGGAACTGGCCGACGCCGTCATCAAGGGTGCGGCCGAGCTCTGGGCGCGCCACGGCCAGACGACGGCGATGGAGGCCGGGCTCGGCCTCGGCAGCGACGACATCCAGGTCGTGCTCAATGCGGTCGACAGGAACCTGCTGCCGATCGACCTCTACATCGCGGCCAAGGACTCGACGGTGGACGACACGCTCACAGCCGCCTACGGCGTGGCCTCGGCCTACAACCCCAAGCCCGACGGCACGCTGGAGAAGCTCCGTGCGGCCCGCGTCGATCTCGATCGGCGGTACGTCAACAGGGTGCGGCTCGGCGGCATCAAGTTCTGGCTCGACGGCAGCCTCGACACCGCCTGGTTCACGCAGCCTTACGCCACCAACCCGCCGGGCAAGACGGGATCGTACTCCGGCTTCCGGCAGATTCCTGACGCGGTGGTCGATGCCGCCTTCGACCGCTTCTGGGCGACCGACATGCAGATCCACATGCACATGAACGGCGACGCCGCTGCCGACCAGGCGTTGTCCGCGATCGGCAAGGCGGTGCGGAAGCACGGGATGCGGGACGCGCGGCCCGTCTTCGTCCACGCCTCGTGGCTGCGGGCCGACCAGATCGAGCGCATGAAGGCCTGCGGCGCGATCCCGAGCTTCCTGCCTTCGGGCATCGTCCCGGGGGGAGACGGCGTGATGCGGCTCTGGGGTCCGCAGCGGGCGGCGGGGTCCCTGGCGGCGCGGACCTTCCTGCGTGCCGGCCTGCCGTTCACCTTCTCTCACGACGCACCGGTGTCACCGCAGCCCTGGATTCTTGCGCTCGTCGACGCGGGCACGAACCGCACAAGCGGCAGCGGGCAGGTGATCGGCCCTGACGAGCGGATCTCCCCATATGACGGCCTGCGTGCGGTGACAGCGATGGCGGCCTACCAGCTCAAGGAGGAGCAGACGAAGGGCACGCTCGAGCCGGGCAAGCTCGCCGACCTGGTGATCCTCGAGAAGAACCCGCTCAAGGTCGAGCCGACGACGATCAAAGACATCGTGGTCGTGGAGACGATCAAGGAGGGGCGGACGGTCTACCAGGCCGCTCGCTGACGCACTCTGCCCGTCAGGTCAGAACTTCTGGATCAAGTCGAAACCGAGCATCGTCTGCTGATTGCTGATGCCGTCGTTGTAGGGGGTCCGCGGGCCGCCATTCGGGCCGCCGAAGAAGTCCCAGCGGAAGGCGGGCCGCATGAGGAAGTTGCCCGTCGGCGTCCAGTTCGGCCCGATCGTAAGCGAGTAGAAGTTGCCGGGCAGCGGGACGTGGTTGGGGTTGCTGGGCCGGTTGAGGCCCACACGGGTGCCGTCGGTGTCCTGAAACCACTCGAACCTCGCCCCCCACGCCCAGACGTCGCTGACGCGGTAGTAGAGATACTGGTCGATCCCGGCCCACAGCGCGGTGCCGCCGCCGACCAGCGCCTTGGCCTGCGTGCCGAGCCACTGGTGAAACAAATACTCCCAGCGGTCGGAAGGGCGGTACTCGAGGATCAGGCTGTACCGCGTGCGGTTCGCCGACGTCAGCGGCGGCGCGGGCTGGAAGAGCGGCGAGAAGTCGTTCCCTTCGTCGCCCGTGACGATGGCGAACGACGTGGCCAGGGAGTTGTCGTCGTTCTTGAGCCGGGCCCGGCCGAGGAAGTTCGCCTTGCTGTAGGGGGAGGCGAGCCCGTTCCAGCCGTTGACGAGTCCGGCGTCGAACTCCAGGTTGTCGGATGCGTTCCAGTTGACGAGCCCGCCCCAGTGGGTGAACGGGCCGGCAAACTGGTAGCTGTAGCTCTTCATGTAGAAGAAGTTCCCCACCGCCGGCACGCCCTCGTAGCCGACGATCGTGTAGAAGTGGCCGAGCTTGAGCGACACGTCCTCGCTGCCGAGCTCGGCATACAGCTGCGGGATCGCCAGGCCGTAATACTCGCCGCTGTTCCAGTCGCGCGGGCCCGGATTCGTCTCCCACCCCAGCGACATCGCGAGCGGAAAATCCTCGCCGTAGAGCAGGTCGGCCCGGCCGCCGATGCCGTTGGAGCCGTCGCCCGGCAGGGTCCGCTCCGCGACGATGTACACCTGGTTCATCATCGCCTCGTTGGCGCGATCGACGGCGTTGTAGGGACCGTTGAACTTGCTGGCTGGCACGCCGAAGTTGCCGACGAAGCCGCCGTCGAGCCAGCCGTAGACGCCCCCGCGATCCGGTTCCCCGAACAGGAACCAGTCCTGGCCGGACGGGATGATGCCCGTCATCACCTCGTCGACGAGGACAGGATCGGATGCCTCGAAGGCCCCCACCTGGCCCGGCTGGCCGACGAAGGCCCGTTCCTGGGCGTGGCCGGCGGTTGCAGCGGCGACCGCGGCCGACAGCACGATGGAGGTGAATCCGAACCGTTTCCCGTGAGCAATCATCGATGGGCTCCCCACGCACCGCGTCACGCTGCCGGGAGCGAGAGGACGGCGTCCGCCCGCCGGCCTCGCTCCCGCCGAATGCCGTCGGTTATCGGCGTGGGGGCCGTTCCGTCGGCTGCGTTGCAGACCCCACAAGGCAGCCACGGGGCTCTCCTCGCCCGGTCACGAAATCGGCACGGCCGGGCTCACTTGCCCCGCTTGCCACTCCGGCCGCTGGGCTTGCGCACCTTCCATGCAGTCGCCGACAGAATGGCCGCGACTGAACGGCGGGCCGTCGCCGAACCGATCGTTGTGCAGTCATCCCTCGGAACTCCTGCGCATGATCCGGCATCCGACCCCGCGATGTGCCGCCGTCGTGGCGGCGGCGGTGGCCTGCAT
Source organism: Planctomycetia bacterium (assembly GCA_046339335.1). Classification (GTDB taxonomy): domain Bacteria; phylum Planctomycetota; class Planctomycetia; order Pirellulales; family UBA1268; genus QWPN01. The sequence continues at coordinate 9,751 of JBKDUV010000020.1, forward strand.
CGGCTGGTGTGAAGCGGCCCGCGGCCAGCGTCGGCTGCCCGAGCGGGAGGAGCTGGAGACCGACCGCGACTCGTTCACGTTCGCCCCGACGACGGCCGGCCCGGGACTCTCGATTGTCGAGGCATCGTACTCGTTCATCGAGAATCGGTCCGCGCCCGAGGCCCACAGTGTCCCGGAACTGCTCCTGCGTCGCGGCATCGGTGAGAAGTTGGAGGCCCGCCTCGGCTTCAACTACGAGGCCGGGGGGCCGGGCCTCGTGTCCGGCAGCGAGTTCGGCGGCGAGGACATCGAGACGGAGGACGAGAGCCGCGTCCTCTACGGCATGAAGGCCGAGACCAGCGAGCAGCGCGGCTGGCTGCCCCGGTCCTCGGCCCTGATCCAGGGGTTCACCCCCGTCTCTGGGCCGTCGAACAAGTCGACGCTGATGCTCGGGGAGGCGTTCGGCTGGCGGTTCGCCAACGGCTGGGAATGGACGTCGGCCATCCGCTACGGCACCGGCTTCGAGGCGGCCGACGCCTTCAACCAGTGGGCACCGTCCACCGTGCTCAAGATTCCAGTCGGCCCGCGCTGGAACGTCCACGCCGAGTATTTCGCGATCTTGTCCTCGGGCAAGGAGACGCCGCTCGACGTGCAGTATGCGAGCTTCGGTGGTCATGTCCTTGCGACCGAGAACCTCGAGCTCGGCCTCCGGGTCGGCTGGGGCCTCAACGAGACATCGCCCGTTTTTTTCACCAACCTCGGCGTCGGCTGGCGGTACTGACCGGTGCCGCGTCCCGCCGGCGCGGCCGTTGCCCGGGCCCATCCGCCGCCTGTAGCATGCTGCCGTGATCACCTTCGACGATTTCGATGCCTGGGGCGAGGCCGTCAGCGGCGCGAGCCTGCAGCTCGTCTGCGACGCGGTCGAGACGCCCCGCTGGACGCTGGGGATCCTCGACCTCGGCGGCGTCGTGCTTCAGATGGCGGTGGAAGGCGGCGGCAATCTGTGCTACGGGGCCAACACGCACCCCGGCCCGCTCCTGTTCGTGCCGCTGAGCCATCCGGGCGGGCACTTCGTCAACGGTGCCGGCCTCGACGATGAGTCGCTGTTCGTCATTCCCCGGGGGGCCGATTTCAGCATCCGCGTCCGCCGCCGGGCGCACGCCTGGTGCTCCGTCGCCCTGCCCGACGGCGTCGACGTGGCGGCGTGCGGCGCGGTCACGAGCACGAAGATCGCCTGCGCGCCCGGTTCGCTGCCCGCCCTGCGCATGCTGGTCGCAACGATCTTCACCGCGTTGCAGGGCTCGGCAGCCGGTACCGTGGCACATCGGCTGGCCGGGCTCGAACTCCTTTCCACCACGCGGGCCTGCCTGCCTGTTGCCGGCCGGGCCCGGCCGCGGCCGGGCCGGCCCCAGCTCGACAGGCGGGTGATCATCCGCCGGTCGATGGAGACGCTGGAGGCCGCGCCCACGCTGCCGACGGCGGCCGAACTCGCCCGCAGCGTGGGCGTCAATGGTCGCACCCTGCTGCGGGCCTTCCAGGAAACCTTCGGCATCCCGCCGAAGCAGTATCTGCTGCTGCGGGAGTTGCACCGCATCCGGCGCGAGCTCGTCTCCGGCGCACCGGCGGATGCCACGGTTGCCGACGTCCTCGTCCGCAACGGGATCTGGGAGTTCGGCCGGTTCGCGGGCCGCTACCGGAGCCGGTTCGGCGAGTCCCCCTCGGAGACTCTCCGCCGCGGCCGGGCCGGATGCGAAGGGGCCTGACGCAGACGGGCCGGTCAGCGGTCCTTCCGCGTCCCGGCGTTCACCGCCTCCATCACCCGGTTGAGGTTGAAGCTCCCGGGCTTCTGCCGCGGCGGAAACTCCTTGAAGCTCTGCAGCCACTCCCCCACGTAGGCCGTCGCCGGGGCGATGGCGAACATGTGCTCCAGGTACCAGCGCTGGTAGTCCATGCCGATGTCCTGCGCCAGTTCGAATGGATCCATCCGCAGATTGACCAGCGTCGGCGCCCGCAGCTCCACGAACGGCTGCTGCCAGACGTGCATGCCGTGGGCCTTCTGCTCGAGGAACGTCAGCTTCCAGTTCTCGTAGCGCAGGGCCGCGACGCTGCCGTCGTCGGTCCAGTAGATGAACTCCTTCCGCGGCCATGGTGCCTGGCCGCGCAGCGCCGGGCCGAGGTCGTAGCCGTCGAGGTGCACCTTGTAGGCGCGGTCGCCGATCGTGCGCCCCTTCTTCAGGTCCTCCTTCGCGGTCGTGTCGCCGGCCGCGGCACAGAGCGTGGCCAGCATGTCCTCGTGGGCGCCGATGTCGTTGATCACGGTGCCGGGCTTGATGACGCCGGGCCAGCGGATGGCACACGGCACGCGGTAGCCCCCTTCCCACTGCGTGTTCTTCTCGCCGCGGAACATCGTCGTGCCGCCGTCCGGCCAGGTGAAGGCCTCGGCGCCGTTGTCGGTGGAGTACATGACGATCGTGTTCTCGGCGAGGCCGAGGGCCTCCAGCTTGGCGAGCAGCTCGCCGACCTGCCGGTCATGTTCGACCATGCCGTCGGCGTAGATGCCGAGGCCGGTCTTTCCCCCCACGCCCTGCTTGAGGTGGGTGAAGATGTGCATCTTGGTGGAGTTCCACCAGATGAAGAACGGCTTGCCGGCCTTGTGGGCCTTGTCCATGAAGGCGACCGTCTTCTCGTTCACCTCCTCGTCGATCGTCTCCATCCGCTTGCGGGTCAGCGGTCCGGTGTCGGTGATCCGGCCGTCGGCGAAGGAGTGGATCACGCCGCGCGGACCAAACCGCTTCTTGAACTCCGGGTTCTTCGGGTAGTCGGGATGCTCCGGCTCCTCCTCGGCGTTGAGGTGGTAGAGGTTGCCGAAGAACTCGTCGAAGCCATGGTTCGTGGGGAGCATCTCGTCACGGTCGCCGAGGTGGTTCTTGCCGAACTGGCCGGTCACATAGCCGCGGGCACGGAGCAGCGTGGCGAGCGTCGGATCCTCCTTCTTCATCCCCTCCGGGGCGCCCGGCAGGCCGACCTTCGTCAGGCCGGTGCGGATCGGCGACTGCCCCGTGATGAAGGCGGCCCGACCCGCGGTGCAGCTCTGCTGGCCGTACCAGTCGGTGAACATGCCCCCCTCGCGGAAGATGCGGTCGATGTTCGGCGTCCGGTAGCCCATCATGCCGTGGTTCAAGGCGCCGACGTTGAACTGCCCGATGTCGTCTCCCCAGATGACGAGGATGTTGGGCTGCCGCGGCGGGTCGGCGGCGAGCACGGCTGGTGTGGACAGGCAGACGGCGGCCAGCGCGGCGACGCAGGCGCGGCGGACACGGACGCAAAGCAACGAAAACATGGCCATGGTTCTCCGGAAGGAGCCGACATCATCGGGACGAAACGGCGCCACTGCCATGCACAAAGCGACAAAACGGCGCGGCCGCCACGATGCCGGTGGCTGCCTCGGGCCAGTGTGAACCTCAGCCCGCCGGATCGGGCCTGCGGGCGTCGAGGCGGGAAACTGCCTCCGGTGCCGCACCGAGGAGCGGCGAGTGGGCGAGATACCGCTCGGCCATTTCACGCCGGCCGCGGGCGCGCAGCATGGCGTAGACATGGAGTTCGAAATGGAGCCGCAGGCCGCGTTCGGCATCGGCCTCACCCCGACAGCTGAACACCCCGAGCAGCGCCTCGGCCGTGGACAGTCTGTCTCCGGCGGACTGATCGCGGAGCCAGTAGCGGCTCGGTGCCGCGCCGGCGTCGGCCAGCCGAACCCGGCGGCCGAGTCCCGCGCAGGCACGAAGCATCTCGCCGGCCTGCCGCCATGTGCCGTCGAGCAGGATCACCGGCTGGCCGGGACGCTCCGCCGGGTCCGGCGCCGGGAGCGGATCGCCGTCCGGATGGAGGATCCACGGCTCCCGGCCGCGGGCGCCGGCGGCGGCCGGGAAGCCGGCAGCGGGGTGAGCCCGCGTCTCCCGCTGGTAGATGTGGCAGGCGGCACCGGTCACGGCGCGGGCCACGAGCCGGCCCGTGCTCGACGGCTTGTGGTGCTCGTGCCGGTGAATGAGCACATGCACCATGAGACGCGTCGCCACCGGCGCAAGCAGGCCGCACACGCACCAGCGCGGCGGCAGGCAGCACCGCGGGCAGCGGGCGGCACCGGCGAGCACGACGCTTCGTCCCATGAGATCAGGCCTACTCCTCCCGTGGCGTCTCCGACACGTCGTGGGGGACGCGTCGCTCCTGATGCGAGACAATTCTCCGCGCGGATGCCAGGTGTCGGGCAAGCATTCGGTCGGCGCCGATCATTTTGCGGCCGTACCCGGCGGCGGGGTCGTGGGCGGGGCGGGATCTGGCCGACGGCGGCGATCTGTCCGATACTGCTGCCCGCCCCCCGGTTCGGGTGGCGGGTGAGGAACCGGGATGCCCCTGAAGATCTTCTACGTCGAGCGGCTCGAGGACGTGCTCGGCTCCGTGCGCGAGTTTCTCGAGCGGCCTGGTGACCTGTTCGCACGGCCCCGGATCGTGGTGCCGACGGCGGGTGCCAAGGCGTGGCTGTGGAGTGAACTGGCCAAGACGCTCGGGGCGACCGCCGGAGCGGAGGGCGGCGGTCGGCCGGCCGGCGACGGCATCATCGCCAACGTCGACTTCTCCTACCCCGGAACATTCTCGGCGCTTCTCGAGCCTGCCGCCGGTCCGCCGGTCGGGCTCGACCCGTGGGACGTCGAGTCCCTGACGTTCGCGATCCTCGACGTCATCGCCACCGATCCCGCATACGCCGCGGTCGTGACGCGGGCCGGGGGGCCGTTGCGGGCCGCCCGGCGGATCGCCGACCGCTTCGATCACTACCACTTCCGCCGTCCCGGCATGATTCTCGAATGGGAGGCGGCGCGGGCCCGGCTCAGCCCGGCGGCTGATGGCGGCGTCATCCAGGCCGCATCGTTGCGAAACTCCGATCGCTGGCAATTCGATCTGTGGCGGGCCGTGCGGTCGCGGATCGGTCGCCCGAGCCCGCCGCAGCGGGACCGCGAGTCCTGCGGATCGGCCCCCGAGGCCATCCTCGTGGCCGGCCTCCAGAGCCTGTCCTTGCATCAGATCGAGCTGCTCACGCGACTGGCGGCGACGCCGTCCGCGTCGGGGCTGCCCTGCGACGTGCAGGTCGTGCTGGTGCATCCGTCTCCCGCGCTGCGGGCCACATGGGGTGCGGCCGCACCGCCCCCGTCGCCGGGCGTGTCACCGGCGCGGGTCGACGCCATGCCTTCGGCTGGCGTCGACCCGCTCGTCGACGCCTGGCTCCGCGGCAGCCGCGAATGCCAGTGGCTCCTTGCGTCGCAGGGGATCGAGCCCACCCATGCACCGCTGGGCTCGGCCGCTGCACGGCCGGGCGGGTCGCTGCTCGAGCGGCTCAAGCAGACGGTCGCGACCGGCAGCATCTCTCCGGCGGCAGTCCCCCCGTTCGACCGCGGTGACCATTCCGTGCTGATCCATCGCTGCCACGATCTGGGCCGGCAGGCGGAGGTGCTGCACGAGGCGATCCTCCACGCCTTTCGCGACCTCGAGCGGCTCGCCCCGCACGAGGTGGTCATCGTCAGCCCGCGGATCGCCGAACTCGCCCCGCATCTGGCGGCGACGTTCGCCCGTGCCGCACGCGGCGCGGGCGACGCCGGGATCGATCAGCCCCAGCTGGTGGCCGACCGCGGCATCCGCGAGGTCAGCCGCGGCGCGGAGCTGCTGGCCGCCCTGCTCGACCTGATCGGCTCGCGGTGCTCGGTCGAGGGAATGATGGCGGTGGCCTGCCACCCGCTGGTGGAGGCGCATTTCGGGTCGGACGACGACACCGTGGCGGTCTGGCGGCGGTGCATCGAGCGGACGCGAATCCGCTGGGGGCTCGATCCCGACCGCCGGCGGCGCGACGGCCTCGACCGCCCCGGCCTCGCGGCCCACACCTGGAGGCTCGGCCTGGAGCGGACGCTCCTCGGCGCCGTGATGCCCGACGGCGGTCCCGAGCCCGTCCTCGGCGGCGTCGTGCCGTTGGACCGCGTCGACGTGGCCGAGGTCGCCGACCTGGCGCCATTGGCGTCGATCTTCGCCATCGTCGACGAACTTGACCGGACGATCACGGCCCCCCGTCCGGTCCGCGACTGGTGCGATCTGCTCGAGACCGCCCTCGGCCGGCTCGCCGGCGAGGAGAACGACGAACTGGCCGAGCCTGTGCGGGAACTCGATGCCCTGCGGCAGGCCGCCGCGGCCGCGGCGCAGGATGGTCGGGCGAACGTCGCCGTGCCGTACCACGACGTGAAGGTGATCCTCGCCGCCACGTTGGCGGCGCCGGTAGGCCGGCAGCCGCTGCGGACCGGCATGATCACCGCCACCTCGATGATCCCGCTCCGCGGCGTCCCCTTCCGCGTGGTCTGCCTGGCCGGCTTCGACGACGTGGCAGTCGCTCCGCGCGACGGCGATGCGGAGGATCTCGCCGACCGTGAGCCGCGGCTGCTCGGCGACGCCGACCCGCGGCTCGAGGTCCGCCGCGGCCTGCTCGACTGCCTGCTCGCCGCGGGGCAGCGGCTGATCGTCACCTGCACCGGCATGGACGTGAAAAACAATGCGACGCTGCCGCTGCCGACGGCGCTCGCCGAATTCGTCGACTTCGTGGGGCGGCATGGCGTGCCGGCGGCGAATCCACCCCGGGCCGGGCATTCCGCCATCGAAATCTTTCATCCGCGGCATGCCTGCAGCCGGCGCAACTTCGTCGCGCGGGCCGGGGGCGTGGTCGGGGCGGACGTCCCCTGGAGCCACGACGTGGCAGCGCTGGCCGCCGCCGTCGCGCTCGGGCGGGACGTGCCGTCGCTCCCGCTGGATGCGGCGGGCGTCGCGGCCCCCGTGGAGATCGATTTCGTGGCGTTGGCGGAGTTCATGCACGACCCGCTCTGGCCGTACGTGCGCAAGACGCTCGACATCACCACCTGGCGTGCGGACGAACGCGCGACCCCCGCGCTGCTCCCCTTGGAACTCGACACGCTCGAGCGGCGTCGCCTGCTGGATGGCTATCTGGCGGGAACGCTCGTGGCGGCCGACCGGGGGGCGTTTCGGCGGTCCTGGGAACATGCCGCCCGGGCCCAGGGGGACGTCCCCGTGCTCGGTTTTGGCGATGCGGTGCTCGACGAGATCACGCAGTTCGTCGATTCGCTCGTGGCCGTCGCGGAGCGGACGCTGGGAGCGCGGCTGTCCGCCTGCACGCCGGCCACGTTCGGACTGGATCTCGACGGCATCGCCCTGGCTGGGACGGTCGAGCGGTGTCTTCCCGATGCCCGGAACGTGCAGACAGTCGTCCTCGTCCGGCCCGACGCGATGAAGTCGTCTTCGCCCCAGTTCGGGCGGGCGAAGATGCTCGCCGTGGTCCTGCTGCTTGCGACGCGTGCGGCCAGACACCCCGTCGAGCGCGCGGTCATCCTCAACCGCCACGAGGACTGGCATCCGGGAGCGGTCAAGGCGAACGGTGAGCCGCTGCCCGCCGCCCAGGCACGCACGATCACGCTCGCCCCGACCATCGACGCGCCGCGGGCCCGGCAGCTGCTCGGCGAACTGTGCATGCTCTACCGGACGGCGGCGACGGTGCCGCGGGCCGGCTTCGGCGGCGCGAGCCTGCGCGTGGGCGACGACCGTGAGTCCGCCCGCGACGCCTTCGCCACCTTCGTGTCCGGCCAGCGGTATGCCGACGGCAACGAGGCGGTCGTCTACGGGGCCCAGCCCGATTTCGACGCGGTCTTTCCCGACGATCCCGCTGTGACCGATTTTTTCTCCCGCTATCACGCGCTGACGGCGGTCAGCCGCAGGTACGTGTACCAGCCCGATGAACCTTGACCTCGCCACGGATCCGTTCACCCACGGCCTCGTCGTCGAGGCCAGCGCCGGCACGGGGAAGACCTATGCCGTGGCGGCCCTCGTCACGCGCGAGCTCGCCCTGCGCGAGGACCTGCGGATCGGCCAGATCCTGATCACCACGTTCACGCAGAACGCGGCGGCCGAACTCCGTGACCGCGTTCGCCGGCGGATCGCCGAGACCACCGCGGTGCTGCGGGGCGGGCCGCCGCCGGCCGCCGATCTTGTCGCCACGGCGCTGGCGAATGCGGCCCCGGCCGAGGTGGCCGCCCGCGTTCGGCGGCTGGAGCGGGCGCTGGTGGAGTTCGATGCGGCGACGATTTCCACGATCCACGGCGTCTGCAGCCGGGTGTTGCGGGCCGCCGGGGTCGAGATGGGCACGATCACCGACGCCGACGAGGCGGAGCGGATCGTGGCCGAGGTGGTCAACGACCTGGTCGTCACCCGCTCGACCGCCGAGCAGTGCTGGGATGAGTCGCGGATCCGCAGACTCGTGATGGCGAAGCGCGACGACCCGCTGCTCGAACTCTGGTTCGATGGGGCGCACGCCGACCTCACCGCCGCCGCCCGGCAGCGTTTGGAAGCGGTCCGCGACCTCGTCGCCGCCTGCGAGGAACGCATCGACGCGGCGCTGTCCGGGGCGCCCGGCTATGGCGACCTGCTGCGGATCGCCCGTCAGGCGGTCTGCGACGCGCCGCGGCCCGAGGTTCTCGCCGGCCTTCGGCAGCGGTTTCGGCTGGCGATCATCGATGAAGCCCAGGACACCGACCGGCAACAGTGGATGATCTTCAGGGGGATCTTTCCCGGACTCGACGACGGCCGGGCATTGGTCAGCGTCGGTGACCCGAAGCAGGCGATCTATGGGTTTCGCGGGGCCGATGTCCGGGCCTACGTGGATCAGGCGGGACAGGCCAAGCGCGACGCGGCGACCCGGGCCAAGCTCTACCGCACGCTGCCCGTGAACCGCCGGTCCGACGCGCCCCTCCTGGCCGCGGTCAATGCCGCCTTCGCCGGCCAGACGTTCGGTCCCGGCATCGAGTACCTCGACGTGGCCGCGGCGCCGGGGCGGGAGGCGGCCGGCATCCGCAACATGCCCGCGAGCGTGGAGTTCGTGGAATTGCCGGGGGCGACCCGGCAGGTGGCGCTGGTCGATCCCGTGGTCGGCAAGGTGATCGAGATCCTCGACGACGCCCGGCTCGCGACGCCCGACGAGCCGGTGCCCGGCGTCCGGCCCGTGGAGCCGCGTGACATCTGCATCCTCGTTCGCTCCAGCGGGGTCGGGCGGCTCGTGGAGCGGGCGTTGGCGCGGACCAACATCCCGGCCGTCATGGGGGGCACCTCGAGCGTGATGAAGAGCGCGATGGCCCTCGACGTCCGCTCGTTGCTCGAGGCGTGCGCGCAGCCGTGGAACGTCGGCCGGGTGCGGCGTGCCGCAGCCACCCTGTTCATCGGCCGGTCGCTCGCAGACGTCTGCGGCCTGGGTGACGACGTCCTCGTGGAGATCCAGGACAGGCTCATGACCCTGAGCCGTCTGCTGGTGACGAAGGGGCTGGCGGCGTTCGGGGCCGCGGTCGAGGCCGACGAGGCGACGATGGCCAGGATCGCGGCGGGCCGGCACGGCGAGCGAAACGTGACGGACTTCCTCCACGTCATCGAGGTGATGAACGCCCAGGCGCCGGGCCGCGGCCGCACCCCGGAGCAGGCGTTGGAAATCTTCAGCCACCTCGCCGGCATCGACGAGAAACACGACCTCGTCAGCCGCCGGGTGGAGAGCGACGCCGACGCGGTGAGAATCCTCACGATCCACGCGGCCAAGGGGCTCGAGTTTCCCTGCGTGATCGTCGCCGACCTGTGGAAGGAATCGGCCGCGGCCCCCGGCAGGCCGACGGTGTTCTACGACGACGACGGCATCCGCAAGCTCGACATCGGCTTCGCGCTCGACATCGACACCGGCCATGCGCGGCGCCGCCGGCAGGCGGCCGACGACGAGGAGACGCGGCGGCTGCTCTACGTGGCGTGCACGCGGGCCCGGAATTATCTCTGCGTCGTTGTCGCCCGCGGCTTAGCCGACCGCCAGGGCGGGCCGCCGCGGCTGAGCATCCTCGAGCAGACGATGACGCTCCCCGCGGTCTGTGCGCGGCCGAACGGCCGCATGCGGCTCACGCGCACCCTGGCGGCCGCGGCCGCCACGGACCGGCTGACGGTGGCCCCGGCGCCCGCCGTCACGACGACCTATCGCCGCACCTCGTTCACCAGCCTGACCGGCGGCCGCGGCCATGAACGGGGAAACCCGTTCGCGCCCGAGGGGGGCGGCTACGACGAACCGTCCGCGGCCGGGGAACTTCCAGCGCCGACGCCGGCCGCGGCGTCCGCGACGCTGCCCGTGATCGATCTGCCGGCGGGCGTGGGGGTAGGCCGCGTCATCCACGAGATCTTCGAACACGTTGACACCGCGTGCCGGCCGCTCGTCGACGAGGTGCGTCGCGTGGTGCGGGAGCGGGCCACGGCGGGGCGACTCCGATCGTGTCACGATGAACTCGTCGGCGTCGTCACCGATACGCTGGAAACGCCCCTCGGCGGCCCGTTTGGAGCCGTCAGCCTGGCCGTCGTCCCGCCGCACGACCGGCTCGCGGAAATGACCTTCGAGATGGGGTTGGCAGCGGTCGGCAGAGGCGTGCGGGTGAACGTGATCGGCGCCGTGCTGGCGGAGACGATCGCCGCCGACGACCCGCTCCGGCCCTACGCGGAGACGCTCGCGGGCGCGGCCTTCGACCTGGAGCTCGGCGGCCTCCTCAACGGATCGATCGACGCCCTCCTTCGGCTGCCGGGCAGCACGCCCGACCGGCCCCGGCTGCTGCTCTGCGACTACAAGAGCAACAGGCTGCACCACGCCGCCATGGCCGATCCGCTGCAGGCCTACGCCCCCGAGCGGCTCACGGCTGCGATGGAGGCGAACCACTATCCGCTGCAGGCGCTGCTCTACGGCGCGGCCGTCTGGCGCATGCTCCGCTGGCGACTGCCGGAGGCGGATGCCGATGCCTGCATCGCCGGCGTGGCGTATGCGTTCATTCGGGGCATGAAGGGCCCCGCGACCCCGGTCGACGGCCGCGGCCACCGGTATGGGGTATTCGCCTGGGAGCCGCCGCGCGGCCTGTGGCGGCGGCTGAGCGCTGCGCTGATGACGCCGCGGATGACAGGAGGCTCCCGATGAACGTCCCTCCCGAGCTGCAGGCATACCGCAAGGCGGGCCTCATCGGCCGTGACGACATCGCCGCGGCGGCGCTGCTCGTGGACATGGCCCGACGCGACGGAGGGGGCGAACCGGGGCTGCTGGCCTGGGTGGGCATGTGCCTCGCGCTGCAGACGGTCCGCGACGGCCACACCTGCGTCGACCTCTCCCGCATCGGTGCCTGGGCCGGCAACCTCGATCCGGCCGCGGTGCATGCGCCGCGCTGGCCCGCCGCACCGGCGGAGTGGGTGGAGCAGCTGCGGGAAGCCGGGCCGCTCGTCGGCCTGCCGGGGGATCGCAAGCCCTTCATCCTCGACGAGCACCGGCTCTACCTGGCACGGGCGCGGGCCGAGGAGGACGCGATCGCGAATGCGATCCGGGCCCGTGCCGCGACGGGCACGATTCACATCCTGCTCGGCGGCCCGGGAACGGGAAAGACCACGCGGGTCGCCGAGGACCTGATCGGGCGGTTGCGGCCCCTGCCCGCCACGGATCCGGGGCCGACGTTCGCGCTGGCCGCGCCGACCGGAAAGGCGGCGGCGCGGATGGCGGAGGTGCTGCGGGAACGCTGCCAGGCAGCGGGTGCGCCGGCGGCCGTGATCGCCCGGGTGACGGCGGCGCCGACGCTGACCGTTCACAGGCTGCTCGGCTACGACCCGCGCCGCGGCAACACGTTCGCATATCGGGACGGCAACCCGCTCCCCTACGACCTGGTGATCGTCGACGAGGCGTCGATGCTGTCGAGCACCATGATGCACCACCTGCTCGCGGCCCTCCGGCCGGACGGGGAACTTCGGCTCGTCGGCGACCCGGACCAACTGGCGAGCGTCGATGCGGGCACCGTGCTCGGCGACATCGCCGCCTCCGAACTCCGTGCCGGCGACGCGGGCCTGCTCGACGGCCGGATCGAGCGGCTGACGAGGGTGCATCGGACGGAGTCGCAGCACATACTCGACCTCGCCCAGGCGATCCGTGGGGGGGATGCGGCGGCGGCGTTCGCGATCCTCGCGGCGGGAGCCGCCGACGTCGTCTGGCTCGATCCCGGCAGCCGCACCGCGGTCGATGGCGCCGTCGACGAGGCGACGCGGCATGCGGTCGCGCTGCAGGCCGCGGCCCGGGCCGGCGAGCCGCGGGCGGCGCTCGAGGCCAAGGGGAGGCTGCAGGTGGTCTGCGCGCATCGTGATGGTCCGCTGGGCGTGGCCGGCTGGAACGCGCGGATCGAGCAGCGGCTGGGGATCCGGTCTCCCGACGCCTGGTACTCTGGCCGCCCGGTGATGGTCACGCGCAACAACCGCGGCCTGAACCTCTCCAATGGCGACGTCGGCGTGGTCGTGCCCCGGGATGACCGGCGTGAGGCCGTCTTCGGCATGCCGGAGGCGCCGCGTGCCGTGCCGGTGTCGCGGCTCGAGGACGTGGAGACGGTCCACGCCATCACGATCCACAAGAGTCAGGGCTCCGAATACGAGCACGCGATCGTTGCGCTGCCGGAGAAGCCGAGCAGGATCGTGACCCGCGAACTGCTCTACACGGGCGTCACCAGGGCCCGCGACAAGGTGACCGTCATCGGCTCACGCGCGGTGATCGAGGCGGCGATCACGACGCCGATCCGCCGTGCCACTGGCCTGGCCGACCGGCTCGCGCGGCCGTGACGGTTTCGCGATGCCGACCAGGTTCCCCGCCCCGCGGCCGAGGTGCTATGCTCGGCTCCGACGTCTGCCAAGCGTGGCGTCGGCCGGATAGCGGGCGAGCCGCGGTGCGTCGGCAACGGTCATGCCCTCCCTGCCCGCCTCGACCAGGGTCTGCCTGCGTCCCCACAACTCCCAACCGTCATGTCGATTCGCATCGTCCATACGGCCGACAATCACATCGGTCTGCCCTTCAAGCAGTATCCGGCGGAGGTGGCCGCCCGGTTGGTCGAGGAACGGCACGCCGCCCTGGGCCGGCTCGTGGACATGGCGAACGAACGGCAGGCGCATTTCTTCGTCGTCGCCGGTGATCTCTTCGACTCGACGCGGGTCAAGGCCGCGGATGTCGAGCGGGTGGCCGGACTGTTGCGGGGCTTTGCCGGCGTCGCGGTGATCGTGGTGCCTGGCAATCACGACCACCACGCCGGCCCGGAGACGGAGGTCTGGAAGCGATTCCGCACGGCGATCGAGGGCGACGCGCGGATCGACCTGCTCGCGGAGCCGGTCGTCGCGTCGTACGACGTGGATGGCCGGGCGGTGCATCTGTTCCCTTGCCCGTGCCGCTCGAAGACCGGTTCCGAGCCCGCCATCGGCTGGGTCGCGGATGCCGCCCGGGCCTGTGCGGATGGCCTGCGGATCGGCATCGCCCACGGCAACGTGACGGGACTCGGCCTCGATGCCGAGGGGCAGTACTTCACCATGGAGCCGCAAGCCCTGGAGGCGGCCGGCATGGCGACCTGGCTGCTGGGCCACATCCACGTGCCGTTTCCGCCGGCGGAGTCGGGCGAACGATCGGCCTTTTTCATGGCCGGCACGCACACGCCCGACTCGCTCCGCTGCCGGCACGCCGGGTCGGCCTGGTGGATCGAGTGCGACGAAAACCGGGTGACCCGTTACGAGCGGCTCTCCTCGGGGCGGATCATGTTCAGGAGAATCGAGCGCGAGCTCGTCTCGGCCGAGGACGTCTCCGCCCTCGTCCGCAGCTGCGAGGCTCTCGATGCGGGCACGACGCTCCTCGACCTTCAGCTCTCCTGCCGGCTGTCGGCGGGCGAGCAGGCCGACCTCGGGAGGGCGGTCGACCGGCTGCGGCCTCGGTTTCTCTGTCTCACGGAGGAATCGGACGTCCACGAGCGGATCGACGCCGCGCGGATCGAAGCCCGGTACCGTGACGGCGGGCTGGCCCATCGGCTGCTGACCGCGCTCTTGGCGGACGTGGAGCATCCCGATGCCGCGACGCTCGCGCACGACGTCATCGAGGAGCTGTCGAGGACATGAGGCTCCGGTCGATACGCCTGCATCCGTTCGGCCGGTTCACGGATCGCTCGTGGGACCTGGCGCAGCAGCTCGTCGTGATCCACGGCCCGAACGAACTCGGCAAATCGACCCTCCGGCAGGCGATCGTTCATACCCTGTTCACGCCCACGAACCTCACGCCGGGCCGCTTCAAGGAGACCGTGCAGCCGTGGCTGCCGCTGCCCGGCGGTGATCATGCCCAAGTCGAGTTGACGTTCGAGCATGGCGGCTCGACCTGGACGTTGGGAAAACGCTGGGGGGCCGGGCAGGCCAGCCGGCTGAGTGACGGCACGACCACCGTCGCGGATCCGAAGAAGGTGCAGAGCCTGCTCGGCGACATGCTCGGCCATGGCGAGGCGACCTTCACCCACGTGCTGTTCACGGGACAGGCGGAACTCGAGCAGACGCTCCAGACCATCGAAAAAAACGCCGCCGATATCAGGGATGTCCGCGACCTGCTCAAGGCCGGCGCGGCGGCCGCCGCCGACGTCGACGAGCAGCGGCTGCGGCGGGCGGTCAACGAGCGGATCGACAAGGCGTTCGGCCGCTGGAACGACGACTGCGGGCGGCCCGAGCGGCAGTCCGGCCAGGAGAAGGTGCTCGCCAACCGCTGGATCAACGGCGTCGGCACGATCCTCAAGGCGTGGTACGCCTGGCAGGACGTCGTCGCCGAACAGGACGACGTGCTGGCGATCGAGCGGGAGATCGACGGCGTCAGCCGGGAGGTCGGCGAGGCCGAGGGGAGGCTCGCGGCGGCGACCGGTTTCGTGGCGACGTATGGCCCCTTGCGTGCCGACCTCCACGAACGCAGCCTGCTGGACGAGCGTGTCGGCAGGCTCACCGAGCAGGCGGCGACGCTTGCGGAGATCTACAGGAACTGGCCCCGGGCCGAGGATGCGATCGCCGAGTGGGGGCGTCGTGGATCGGAACTGGACGAAAGACACCGAAAACTGCAGGCCGAGTTGGCGACCGCCAAAAAGCGGTCGGAGGGGGCCGCGGTCCGGGCATCCTTTGGCAGGCTCGAGTCGGCGAAGCAGGCCTGGGCGCAGGCCGAGGCCGACGCGGGCCGCCTGCCCGATCCGGGGCCGGAACGCAGCGCCACGATCCGCAGGCTGGAGGCCGCGATCACCGCGGCCGAGGCGGTGCTCGCGGCACGCTCCCTGTCCTGGCGGATCGAGTCACGCGGCACGAGCGACGTGACGATCGAACGGGGCCGCGGGCCCGGCGAAATGCTGCCGGTGGGGCCGGCCGGTCTGAGCGGAACGGCCGAGGCGCGGGTGCGGATGGTGGCCGGCGACATCACGTTGACGGTCGACAGCGGGGGCGACGACGTCGACGCGATGTTCGCTGCACTGGCGGCGGATCGCGAGCGGCTGGCGCGGGAACTGCAGGCGTGCAACGCGCCGACGGCAGCCGACGTCGCGATCATGGCGGAGAAGCGCCGGGATGCCGCGGCCCGTGCCGCGGAGCGCAAGGCGAGTTACGAAGGTGCGCTTGGGGGGCGCTCCTTCGACGAACTGGCCGCGGCGATCAAGGGCCTCGACGGGCTCGCTGCCACCCGCGACGTGACGACGATCGAGTCGGAGCTGGAGCAGGTGCGGAGCGGCCTCGCCGCGGGCAAGAGCCGGGCGGAAGAGCACCAGAAGGCGATCGACGGCTGGAAACAATCCCACACCGACCGCGACGCGCTCGAAGACAGACTGCTCGAGACCAAACGGACGCTGAAGGAAGCCGAGGCCGCCCGCGCCGCGTTGGCCACCCTGCCCGAGGAATTCGACACGCCGAAAACGCTGATCGAAAAACTCGACGCCGCCCAGGCGGACCAGTTGGCGATCCAGCGGCTGCTGACGGAGAAGCAGGGGAAGTTCGTCGAACTGACGATCCGGCTCGGGGAGCGTCGCAGCCAGGAGCTCGCGGAGCGGGCGGAAGCCGCGGAGCGGAGGTTTGCCCGGGCGCGGACGGAAGGGCGGGCGTATCTGCGAATCAGGCAGGAGCTCGAGCGGATCGCGGCGGATGCCGGAGAGGACCCGCTCCGGGCGTTTGGCGACCGGGTCGCCAGCATGTTCTCCAGGATCACGGGCGGCGCGGCGACGCTCGAGTTTGCCGGCCAGCTGCCGGCGCAGGTCGTGCGTGGTCCGGTCGCGCTGCCGCCGGACCGCCTGTCCCACGGCGGTGGCGGCGCGCTCGCCCTGGCCGTGCGGCTGGCGATGGCGGAGGCCTACCTCGCGCACGGGGGCGGTTTCCTCATGCTCGACGACCCGTTCGTGCACTTTGATCCCGGGCGGATGGCGATTGCCGCGGCCCTGCTGCGGGAGTGTGCGGAGAAGGCGCAGGTGCTTTTCTTCACCTGCCACGATCACCATGCGGCGCAGTTGGTGCCCGGGAAGGATCCGGCCGTCACCTGAGCCGCCCGCGGCCACCCGGTCGTCAGTCGGTCGTCCAGCGGCTCTCGTACACGGTGTCCTTGCGAGGCATGATCACCGACCAGCCGATGAGTTGTCCGTAGGGGTGGTCGATCGTGTAGCGGGCCATGAGCGGTTCGACATTGGCCGGAGAGCCGCGGGGATAGCGGACGAGATCGTACCGCCGATACGGATGATCCTCCGGGAACAGCAGCCACACCGTCACCAGGTCGGCGTCGAACTGCATCACGAGCGGCATGCGGCCCGGGGGCAGGGATGAAAACCGGACGGCGCCACCGAGCTCGAGTGTGATCGGGGTGTCGAGCGATGCCTGCGAGAGGTCGCAGTGGAATTCGTAGCGGACGGGCCGGGCGTCGGTCGGCGATGCGTCCACGCGCCGCACCGCGATCGGATACGGCGTCTTCGGCTGGCGATACTCGACGTCTTCGATGTCGAACGCCGTGCGAAACACCACGCCACGCTGCCGCCGCGCCGCTTCGCCCAGCCGGAGCACGACGCGGTCGCGAAAGTGCACGCGGCCGCCCGCGTCGGGGCGGAGGCTCCCCGACCAGGCATGGCGGAGGTCGTTGATCCGACTGTAGGAGAGGATCTCGACACCGGCGTAGTCATCCGCAGTGGGTGCGGGGGCCGCGCCGACGTCGATTTTCTTCCAGCGGTCGAACGGATCGCTCTCGACGAGGTCGAGCACGATGCGAATGTCGGGATCTCCCTTCGCGATCGAGTTGATCACGCTGGTGAGCATTTCGGCCCGTCGATGCAGCCTGTAGAACCGGATCGGCAGATAGACGAAGAGCAGGCCGGCCAGGGCGACGTAGAGGTACGTCGGCCAGTCCTTCCAGGCGAGGAGCGTCGACCAGACCTTCCGCTGACTCGACCGCCGCAGCAGCGCCGCGACCCGTGCGGTGTCGTTCGTGGCACTGGTGCGGCCGGTGCCCGTGGCCTGCTCCGCCGCCGTGGCCGTCGGCCCGCCGCGGACGACCGACGACCGGCCCGGCACGGGCTCCCAGGGTGGCCCTTCCACCATCGGCTTGGGCGCGGTGTCGGCGTAACGCCGGTGGTGGCTCCGGGCCACCTCGTATCCATGGGCGACCAACGCGTTGACCTCGAGGTCGCTGAATCGGTCGAGATCGGTACGGATGCTCGACACCTCGGCCTGCACCACGGGGTGCAGGGCGTGTGGATCGTCATGGGGATGGACGACGTGGGTCACCGGCAGGAACTGAAAACCGTTGCGTTCGCCGAAGTTCTCGCGCTCCAGTTGCCAGACCCTGTCCCAGAGGATGTCGGAGGCCCGGATCGATTGGGCCACGAAACCCAGCGGCGCGTTTCCGAGAATCTGGAACGGCTTCCCGGCGTCGCTCACCATGATCTGGTCGAACGTCCGGCCGCCGTGCCGGACGAGCCAGGCGAATCCGCGCGTGCCGAGGTTGTCGTAGACACCGCCGTCGGTGAACGACTCGGTGGGAAACTGGCCCTCGTGAACGCCGAGATCGGCGGCCGACATTTCCACGGGTGGAAAGAACCCCGGAAACGCCGATGAGGCGCTGACCACCTTTGCGATGCTCGCCGTCTGCCCGGCGACGTGACGAAACGGTTCGGCCGAGCCGGCATCGCGGGTCTGGATGTGAAGGCCGTCGCGGTTGAACACCGCCATCACGCCGTCGCTCACGTTCGTGGCAAGCACGTGCAGGGCCGGCTGCTCGGGGAGTTCGAAGAGCCGCCGGTCGCCGTAGAGGAACTGCCGATACGCCCGTTCCAGGAGGGCATTGGGGGTCAGCTGCGGCGCGTGCCAGCCGGCGAGCTTGGCTGCCAGCCGTACCGGAAAGAGCAGGGGGAGCCGGCGCACGATGTGGTTGCGCACGTCGTGCTGCACGAACCGCACGATCTCCGCGGCGGCCTCGCCGAATGCCCGGTCGTCGCCGGTGTAGCGGTCCCAGTTGAGGACCAGGTGTGCCCCGAGGATGCTGCCGCCGGAGACGGCGGCGATGTCGCTCAGCAGCGGGAGTGTGCCGCTGACGCGGTGGTAGCGAATCGCGCCCAGGGGGTAGAGCGTGGCCCGAAATCCTCCGCCGGAAAGGGCGAGTCCGATGGCGGCCATGGGCGAATCAGGGGGCGGTCGAGTGTCGCGTCCGGGACAGGTCCGGGTGCCGTCCGGGGGAAGGATAGCATGGTTGCCGAACCGCAGCGGACATGCAGTGAACGGAGGGCCGGAGGCCCGCAGAGAATGGCCGGTGACGTGGCAGGGTCAGCCCTCGACCCACGAAAAGCCCGATGGACCTCAGGCCCAGGCGTCCCATGGGTTTCCCTGCCGTGGCGGCGAATTCCGCTCCGTGGGTTGAGCCGCGATCGATGGACTGCCTACCATGCAGTCATCGGTCCCCGGTGACGGCCGGGGAGATAACAGCCTGGCGGCGATCTCGCAGTGATCGCGACGGCTGGGATTCCTCGTAGCAAAGGAGGTGGTCTAGTGACGCAAGACTGTACCGGAGGGCTGCGCCGATAGCGGCGAGTCGACGGGCCTGCCGTCTGATGCAGCCCACCAAATGGTTCCTACGGCTGCCGCCCCCTCGTGGGGCGGCAGCTTTTTTGTTGCACCCACTCGCTGCGCTCTGGCAAAGGTAGACTCCTGCGAATGAACGGTCTGAGCAATTTTCTTGCCGCGGTTTTCAGCACGCCGCCGGATGACGTGCCGCCGTGTGTCGCCCAGGCGAATTCGTTTCGCGAGGTCGTGT
Organism: Planctomycetia bacterium; assembly: GCA_046339335.1. Lineage (GTDB taxonomy): Bacteria > Planctomycetota > Planctomycetia > Pirellulales > UBA1268 > QWPN01. The sequence continues at coordinate 28,949 of JBKDUV010000020.1, forward strand.
CGCTGCAGGCGGTGTTCGTGACGTTGACCGTCGGGCTTCTGGCGTATGTCAGAAGCTCACCGACGTTCGATGTGCGGGTGGACCTGCTCTTCGCAGCGCTGGCGACACTGCCGTTGATGGGCCTCTACCACATCGTGACCAGCCGCGTGCGGGCCGAGTCGGGAGATGTCTACGTATGCACGAAGCCGATCCGCAACTTCGCCCGGCAGGCGATGATTCTCGACATCGTGATCGTGGTCGC
>JBKDUV010000021.1:0-4212 GCA_046339335.1 Planctomycetia bacterium
TACCACCACGTACGCCGATTGGGGTCTGACTCCCGGCTCTAGCCGACAGGTCACGATCAACGGCACATCCGAGACGGTTACGATCAACATCGCCCCTGTGCCTGAACCCGCCACCTACGCCATCGCCCTTGCGGGAATAGCCTGCGGAGGGTACTCGATGTTGCGCCGTCGCAAGTAAGCCTGACGCACCGAAGCCAACGTGACTTCAACGCGAGGGGAGCAGGTCGCCATCACGGGCCTGCTCCCCTCGGTCTTTTCACGCCTGCCTCACTCCGCTCGCACGACTCTCCGCACCCGCCCACCATTGCCACCTTCTGACCGCGAATACACCCCCGCCCGATCCGCCGACAGGCACCGACCGGAAGCCCACTGGCGTAGCCCCTCGATCTTGTCGCCCGCAGTGACCGCCACGAGGACAACGAGACAGCGGCCATCGAGGTGGGCAGACCGGTGGCGACTCAGGCTTGGACAACCCCTTGGCTGGCGACAGTTTTGGCGCGCTTGGAAGCCCGATCAGCCACCGAGGCGACTGTGGAGCCGCCTGTCACGACGAGCCGGAATCAGAGGGCGAAAATCTCGGACGAGCGGCGGGTTTCTATCGGGCTGAGGGATGGGGCTGCGAGGGGCACCCTATAGGTAGATAAAAGAAGAGAAGAAAGAGATAGATAAGGGATAGAACCGGTTCAGCATTGGTGCCGAGGTAGGTCGGCATGGGTGCTGAACTTGGTCGGCATGGGTGCGGAGGTTGGTGGGTTGCTGCTCCGTTCGTGCGGCCCAAACGAGCACTTTTTCTGGGGGGTCTGGGTGGAGCGATTCGCCCCAGTGGGTGGAGCGATTCGCCCCGGGGGGGCGGAGCGATTCGCCCCACCCCACTTACGGCGCGACCGAATCCCCGTCTTCGATCGGCGGGAAACTATACGAGAAATCCAGCACTATTCGGCTGAGCACTCGGGGCCGGGCGAATTTTGTTGAGTTTGGCATTGTTTTTGCTGGGTGTTGGTCAGGGATTTTCGCCACCGTATCGCCGTGCGTTAGCACCGCCGCAGGCTTTTTCACAACCAGTCCCCGTCCATCACCCCACGCGAAAGAAACTCCAATGAACCCGCTCCGTCCGCTCGCGACCGCTGCTCTGGTCGCCTTGTTGCTCACCAGTCTTGTCCTGCCGAATGCCCACGCCGTCACGATCGACTGGGTGACGGTGGCCGATCCCGGAAACCTTGGTGACACCAACGGCTTCGGTGACGTGGCCGTTTCGTTTCAGATCACGAAATATGAGTGGACCAATTCGCAGTACGTGGACTTCCTAAACGCGGTCGACGCATCGGGCACGAATCCCAACTCGGTCTACAACGCGGACATGGATGGCGACCCCCGTGGAGGGATCAGTTTCACAAGCGGGGCGGCCAGCGGCAGCAAGTATGCCGTGAAGACGGACATGTCCGACAAGCCGGTGAACTTCGTGAGTTGGTTTGACGCGGCTCGGGTTGCGAACTGGCTCCAGAACGGTCAGGGGTCGGGTAGCACGGAGACTGGTGCCTACACGCTCGTAGGCGGTCAAACGAGTGGCACTGCTCCGGCGGTGAACTCCGGTGCGACGTTCTACATTCCGACGCAAGACCAGTGGTACAAGGCGGCGTACTACAAGGGCGGCAGCACGAACGCGGGCTACTGGGACTACGCCACGCAGAGTGACACGGCCCCCACGGCGGTGACTGCGGGTTCGACAGGCATCGGCTCCGCAGGTAGCACGGGCAACTTTGCGAACTACGGCAGTGGAGCGGATTGGAACAGCCAAAACGGCAATGTGACGACCGTGGGCACCAATGGCGGTGCAAGTGCGTATGGCGCCTTCGACATGAGCGGCAACATATACGAATGGAACGACCTCATCGGCACTGCCGGCTTGTCTCGTGGGCTGCGGGGCGGCGGCTGGGACCAGCAGGACGCGACGTTCTTGTCGTCCTCCCTCGGGGGCAATGCCGCCGCGGATCTCGAGCTCAACGACATCGGTTTTCGTCTCGCAGCCGTCCCCGAACCCTCCACCTGCGCCATGGCCGTTGCTGGGCTAGCCTGCGGAGGGTACTCGATGTTTCGCCGTCGCAAGTGACTGCCTTCCCAAAAGGACAGCTCGGTCAATGGCACCTCCGCAACGGTCTTCCGGCTGACGGACTGCCCTTGAGCAGCGAGACTGGGCTGCCCGGCCGTCCGGAGGCGGTTCGCCAAAACGCCGCGTATCCCCCTGCGGTGGAGTTTTTCTGGCGTGTCTAGCAGACCGTGTCCCAGTCGGCCGTTCCCGGGGCTTCGACGCCTCGCGTCCGACGCCGCTCAGAGGCTGTGAATGTCGATCGCGGGCAGCTCGTCGGGTGAGGCCTGGAAGATCGCGCGATCGTCGTGCACCTGCACGAGCTCGCCCCACTCGGTGGGCGGGCCACGAGCGGGCGACACCGGCGGCGGCTCGAGCGGTTCGCCAAGAGCCTCGAGAATCTTCCGGATCGGCCCCGGCTCCGTGATGAACGCAATCAGCCGGATGTCGCCGCCGCACACCGGGCACTCGAGCGGAAACTCCTCTCCCACCCGGGCGATGAGTTTCGCCCAGGCGATCCGGGAGGTGTCGTGCGACCGGGGCCTCGCCTGAGTGTCGCAGCAGCCCCCCGTGGCGTGACCGTCGCCCGCATGCCCGCCGGCACCGGCATCGTGCGGTTTGGCAATGTTCCCGATGGCCAGTGCCGTGAAGGCCCGCCTCAGCCTGTGTTTCGGCGCAAACACCCCGTGATACCGATGACGGTGCTACCGCTGCGGCGGGACGAGATCGGCGAGCCTGTCGAGGAACTCAAACGGCGAGAGTTCCACGACGCCAGTGGCTCCCGGCCGCGTGGACTTGCGGCCGGGCCTGACCCAGTTGGCGGCTTTGTGTCTGGGCAGCACGTAGCGGATGCGGGCGATCTGGCCGTCTGGGCCGCGGATCACGGAGAGCCGCTCGAGTGCGAAGGGGGGCCGGGCGCAGTATCGGAGAAGATGCTCGAGACTCCGAACATAGCTCGGCACGTTGCGGGCGAGGAGCGTGATCCGGACACTGGCGTCGACTGAAAACCCGCTGTTCTCCCAGGCGAGGATGTCGGCGGCGGCCGCGGCGTCGAGCAGGCGAGTGAGCCTGAACCAGCGGATCACCCGACGACGCACCCGCTCGGTGAGCGCGGCCAGATCGGCTGGGGTGATTGGCCGCGCCGGCAGGAACGCCGGCGGGGCGTCGCACCCTGCTTCGGCAGCAGGCGGCATGAAGACCCCGTCGGTCACGCAGGCATGGAGGTGGACGTGGTGGTTGAGCGCCGAACCGAAGCGGTGCAGGAAGACTGCCCGGTCGTCGTGGACTTGCACGAGCTCGCCCCAGTCAGTGGGCGGGCCGCGGGTGGGAGAGACTGGTGGCGGCTCGAGCGGTTCGCCAAGATGCGTGAGGATCTTCCGGATCGGCCCCGGCTCCGTGATGAACGCGATCAGCCGGATGTCACCGCCGCACGCTGGGCACTCGAGCGGAAACTCCTCCCCAACCCAAGCCATCAGTTTCGCCCACGCAATCCGCGAGGTGTCGTGCGAGCGGGGCTTGTGAGTCGGATTCGCGTCACAGCAGCCCCCCGTCGCGCGACCGTCGTTCCCATCCCCACCGGTCGTGGCCTCGCGTTGCTTGCTGACGTTGCCGATCGCGAGTGCCGTGATGGCTTTTCGCAGCCGGTGATTGGCCGCAAACACCCCGTGGTAGCGATGCCGGTGCTTCCGCGGCGGCGGGACGAGATCGGCCAGCCGGTCGAGGAACTCAAACGGCGAGAGTTCGACGACGCCATTGGCTCCCGGCCGCATGGACTTCCGCCCACGGGCCCGCCCGACCCAGTTGGCGGCCTTGTGTCGCGGGAGCACGTAGCGGACTCTGATCACGGCCTCCGGTGTCACCGCTGCTGCCGACACACCCCGTGCTTCCCTCCCGAGGCTCGGTGGCATCTCCTTCCTGCACCGCTTCGGTTCGGCGCTCAACCACCACGTCCACCTCCGGGACTCGAGTGACCGACGGGGTCTTCCTGCCGCCTGCTGCCGAAGCAGGGTGCGACGCCCCGCCGGCGTTCCTGCCGGCGCGGCCGATCATGCAAGCCGATCTGGCCGCGCTCACCGAGCGGGTCCGCCGCCGCGGAAGCACCGGCATCGGTATCACGGGGTGTGTGCGCC
>JBKDUV010000022.1:0-10264 GCA_046339335.1 Planctomycetia bacterium
GGAGCGGATCGTGCCGCCGCGCGTAGGTGTCGAGAAAGTAGAGCACCCGTGGGCCGCTGCGTCGTGACGGCCGCGTGATCCCCCGGCGCTGGGCCCAGCGCAGAAACTTACCGCCGCTGAACTCGGGCAGTGTGCGGCCACGGGCGATGCCGACGGTCTTCTCCAGGAGCCAGCGGAACTGCGGATTCGCGATCGCCCGGTTCGCCAGCGGCCGCAGGCCGCCGCCCAGCGCCGACAGCGTGTCAACCCGCGACAGCAGCCAGGAATGCAGGGGGCCGCTGTTGGCCGCGAAGTTGGCCCCCTTCAATTCCATGACCAGCGCCGGAATGTCCACGCCCGCGGGGCAGCCGCTGCGGCACTGGTGGCAATTGAAGCACGTGTCGGCGATGGCCCGGAGCGACTCCGCAGAGAGTTGGCGGCCGTCGAGGCGCCCCGCAAACGCGGCGGCGAGAAGGTTGGCCTTGGCCCGGGGCGAGGCCTCCTCGGCCGGAGCGTGCCGATACCGCGGGCACATCCGCGTCGCGGCCGACGTGGCGCGGCAGCCGCCGCAGCCGTTGCAGGCATCGAGTTCCGCGGCCAATCCGGCCTCCGGCCAGACGAGGAGCGGAATCACCGCGGCAGGGGTGCCGGTCGCGGCCGCCGGCGCCGCGGCCGTCGGCGCATCCGCAGTCTACCTGCTGCCGTCGTGCGCGACCATGGCCGCGGCCAGTGGCGGCCGAAACGGCGTCGGCAGCGGTCCGCCGTCGGCTGGCACGACGCGGCCGGGATTGAGGATTCCGGCCGGGTCGAAGAGCCGCTTGACACGGGAATGCACGGCGGAGAGTTCGGGGAACAGGCGGCCGAAGAACGGCGTCCGTGACAGGCCGAGCCCTTGCTCACCGCCGATCGTTCCACCCAACGCCACCACCTCGGCGTAGACCTGGCCGGCGAGCGACTCCAGCCGGTCGCGTTCGCCGGGGACCCGCGGATCGGCGTAGGGCCTGACATGCACCTGCCCATGCGCGGCGTGACCGAACACCATGGCGGTGAACTGGCAGCGATTGAGCACCTCCTGCAGCCGGCCGATGAATTCGGGCAGCGTCGCCGCAGGAACCACGAGGTCCTCGATGAAGGGCACGGGCCGCACCGCGGCCCGCACGCCGTGCAGCGTCGAGACGACGTTTCGCGACAACTCCCAAAAGAAGGCGGCGTCGCCCGCGTCCTCCGCCCGCCGGATGTCGAGGCAGGGATGCCGGCCCTGCTGCATCATCTTCATCGCCTCGTCGAGCCGCGCGTTGCAGCCGCGGGGCGCGTCGCTCGCTAACGCGACCAGCAGGCCCGCCTCGGCCACGGGCGGACTGAGCAGATCGAAGGCCGGTCGTGTGCCGCGGGCCATCGCCAGGTGCCGGCGGTCGAAGATGTCGCAGGCGCTCGGGCCGAGCAGCCGGAGCCGGACCGCGGCTTCCGCCGCCCTGGCGAGCGAGTCGAAGAGCACGAGCGCCACCGCGGTGGAACCGTCGGCGGGCACGGTTCGGAGCGTCGCCTCGGTGACGATCGCCAGCGTCCCCTCCGACCCGCAGCAGAGCCGGGCAAGGTCTACGGACGGCGCCGCGCTGGCCGACGTGGCGAGCAGGTCGTCAAGCCTGTATCCGCCGTGCGACGCGCGGGCCGCCGGCTGGAAGCGGGCGATCGTGTCTCGCGCCGCGGTGACGATCGCCGCCACGCCGGCCGCGAGCGAATCCAGCCGTGCGGGTGCCGGGGCGGGCGCGATGCCCGCGGCGGGGCCCCCCGCCGTGGGCCGATCCGCGGCCACGGCGGTGGCCCCGAGTTCGACGATCGAGCCGTCGGCGAGCACCGCCTCCACGGAGACGACCCGGTCGCGGACCGCTCCGTGGCGGAGCAGGCGACTCCCCGACGAGTTCCGGCCGATCATCCCGCCGACCGTCGTCACACCGGGGTTCGACGGATCGGGGCCGAACGTGCGGCCGAGGCGGGACAGGTGCTCTTCGAGCTGGGCGGCCACCACGCCGCTCTGCACGCGGACCGCGTCGTCCACGGTGGAGACGATCCGCCGCATGAACCTGCTGCAGTCGATGACCAGCCCGGGCCCCAGCGCACCGCCGCAGACGCTCGACCCGGCCCCGCGGGGATGGACAGAAATGCCCCGTTCGGACGCCCAGGCCACCGTCGCGGCGACGTCCTCCACGGACCGCGGACGGACGATCGCCAACGGCCGGACCTCGAACAGGCTCGCGTCGGTGGCGTACAGGGCACGGCTGGCATCGTCGCAGAGGACCTCGCCGGCGACAATTCCGCGCAGATCCTCCTCGATCCGCTTTTGTTCCGGCTCCATCGCTCACTCCCGCCGGCCGCCGCCGGCGCGGGCCGTCAGTTCCCGGCTCCGCGCCCGCAGCTGCCGGTGCTTCTCGTGCGTCTCGAGGTCGAAGCCCTCGACCGTTTCGGCGACACCATCCCCGCGGTAGCGGGCCCCGCAGCGGTAGCAGGTGAGGCAGTCGGGCATGAAGAAGTAGAGCACGACGTCGACCAGCGCCGTGCCGAAGAGGATGGCGAACGTCGGCAGCAGCATCTGCCACGCCCAGGTCAGGCAACTGGCGGCGAAGCCCGCCACGACGATCGCCACCCCGAGCCGCTGTGGAAAATCCTTGCGGGCGAAGAGCTCGGTCCCGGGGCAGACGAGGCAGCGGCGCAGCCGGATTCGTCCCGTGCCGGCGGCCGCCGCTCCGCCGCCGGGACCGATCCAACTGATTGCATCCGCCGGCACGTGCACGACGGCCGCGCATCGGGGGCAGGCGAGCGCCGCCAGCGTCTCGACCCGGTCGAGGGTCACGGCTGCATGGCACGACGGGCAGGCATGGGTGATGCGCATTGTGCGGACCGGCGTCAGGGGGAGCCCTGCAGCAGTTGCCCCGTCAGTTCGCCGAGGATCGCCGCCAGGCTGGCGACATACAGGATACCTGTGGCGCTCTGGGTGTTGGGAATGTCGAGCGTCTTGCGGGCCATGACGAGGAGCACCGGCAGCCCGACGAGCCCGGCGAGCCAGCGGAGCGCGGCCAGGGACAGGACCAGCGGCGTCGCGTTGACCGGCAGCCGGCCCCCTGCCGGCGGCACGGCCGCCCAGACGGCGATCAGAAGTTGTGCTCCCCAGGCGGCCAGCGCCAGGTCGATCATCCTACGCAGGGCGGCGACGCTCATGCCGGGCGCGTTGAGATACCAGTGCCCGAGCAGCATCGCATGCACCGCGGTTCCGCTCACCAGCCCCGACACCAGAGGGGCGAGGAACGCCGCGCCTGTGCTCCCCGATCGCCCCTGCACGAGCATCGTCGCCGCGGCGAGCAGGAGGCTCGCGACCGCACAGCAGGCGAGTCCGGCCCGCGGCCGCGCCGCCAGCCAGAGGACGCTTCCCAGCCAGGCGGTGACCGCGGCCAGAACGGCCACGATCCAGGCGGGGCCGGCCACCGTCGTCCGGGCCACGAGCGCGGCGAACGTGGCCAGACCGAGCACGACCAGCAGGTTCACGCGAAAGAATCCGGCCGGCACCACTGCGACGGGCGTCAGCACCAGCGCCGCCGCGAGCCCCCAGCCGAAGCGGCAGAGGAAGTCGAGCAGCAGGCTCATGGCCGCAACCGTGCGGGCAGGCGACCGACCGCGGCCGGCGGCGCGTGAACCGGACGTGCCGGTCGGTCGCAGGGCGCCGTGCGGTCGCGACTCACGGAGCGCGGCCCCCGTAGATCAACGCCATAACCTCCGCCCGGCTGGAGACGTTGGAGCGAAACAGCCCCTTCATGGCGGAGGTGACGCAGACGCTGCCGGGCTTGCGGACGCCGCGGATCGTCATGCAGGTGTGCGATGCCTCGACGACCACGGCCACGCCCTTGGCGCCGAGATCCTCGACGAGGAGATCGGCGATCTGCTCCGTCATCCGCTCCTGAACCTGTGGCCGGTGCGCCACCACCTCGACGATCCGGGCGAGTTTGCTCAGGCCGAGCACGCGGCCGTCGGGCAGGTAGCCCACGTGGGCCCGCCCCATGAACGGAAGCAGGTGGTGTTCGCAGACGCTGTTGAAGGCGATGTCGCGAACGAGCACGATCTCGTCGTACTTCTCGGTGAAGGCGGCCCGGAGATGCTCCCGCGGATCCTGCCGCAGGCCGCTGAACAGCTCGGCGTACATCCGCGCGACCCTGGCCGGTGTCTCCAGCAGGCCTTCCCGGTCGGGATCTTCCCCGACCGCCGCAAGGATCTCGCGGACGGCCCGCTCGATGCGGGGCATGTCGACACCACCGGCCGGCCTCTGGCCGGCGGCCGCGTCGTCGTCCGCGGCCCCGCTGCAGCCTCCGCCGAAGTCACGCTGTTTCGCCATGCCCTCACTGTAATCGCCGCCGGGCATTTGTCGCGGGGTGGACCGCATCGCCGGGGAGGGGCCGGTGGCGGGAACGGCCCGCCGGGCATGACACCGCTCAATTGAGGCTGAAGTCGGGAGGGAACGACCGGCCGGTCAGGGCCGCCGGTCGGTGGGCGAAGGCCTCGAGCAGCAGCCGGGCACGGCGGAAGACGTCGCATTCCGCGAGCAGCCGCATCTTCGTCTCCAGATCGAGTTCGACCGTGTACGAGACGATGTCGGCGAGCATGCCGAGCGAGATTTGGCTTCCGAGCAGCTGGTCGATCTGACTGAAGGCCTCGGGAATCTTCGGCATCGCCCGCTTGAACGCGGTCAGGAGTTCACGCTGCATGTCGGCCGCCGCCTCGGGCGAGGCGGCAGCAGGCTCGACGTCGTCGAGCAGTTCCCCCTCGACGACACGAAACAGCTTCTTTGGCGGCAGTTCATTCACGAGCCGGAGCCGGCGGACGCCGAGGAGCAGGACGTTGTAGGTGCCCTGCTTCGTCCGTTGGTGTGTGGCGATCCGGCACAGACAGGCCGTCGATCGCAGCGGCGGCCGGCCTTCGTAATTTTGCTCCCAGCCCGGAGCGAGCACGCCGAGGGCGATCAGCCTGTCGTCGTCGACCGCCTCCTCCAGCATCGCCCTGTACCGCGGCTCGAACACGTGCAGCGCCTGCATGACGTGTGGAAACATGACCAGGTTGGGGAGCGGAAAAACGCGGGCCCGGCCGCAAAACTGCTCGGATGAGAACGCGAGTGGCTCGTCGGACATGGCGCTGGCCTGCGTGAGCGGGGGCTTCAGCCCCCGGGGGCGGGATCGAGATGAATCTCGGGCAGCAGTTCCGGATCTAGTTCGATGGCCGGGTAATCCTCCGTGCTGGCGGCCACTTCCGCGAGGCAGGTGTCGAACGCGGCAAGGAATGCGGTCACATCGAGACCGAGGTGGTGAGGTGCATATGGCTCGAGATACCGGTGGACGCTGCCGTGGAGTTTGCGGGCACCGCGGATGTTTCCATTGCCGAAATGATAGAGCGCCACCGCCGCCTGGATCAGTCCCTGGTAAAACTGCCGCGAGGGACCGCGGTACTCGGTCCACAGTTCCTCCCAAACCTCGTGGCTTTCGTAATACTCGCAGGCGTTGAACTTCTCGATGCCGGCGAGGTACAGCGGCTCGTACCCCCCGCCATCGCTTTCCGGCTCGTGTGCCATGCCCCGTCCTCCATTCTCGCGTCCGCCGCGGCCCGTCGCGAACACGTCGCGACCCGGCGGCGGTCGGCGAAATCTTAGCACTCCGGCCAGTCAGGCGAAGCCCGCCTCCGCTCCACGCCGGCCCCGAGAGACCGTCGGGGAGCGACGCCGGCGGGCTGCGGCGATCGCCCGGCGACTGGCGGAAACCTACCCACGAGCCGTCTGTTCCCTCGACTTTGACACGCCCTTTCAATTGCTCGTGGCGACGATCCTGTCGGCACAGTGCACCGACAAACGCGTCAACGCCGTCACGCCCGGACTCTTCCAACGCTGGCCCGACGCCGCGGCCCTCGCCGCAGCCCGGCAGGGCGAGATCGAGACCGTGATTCGCAGCACCGGTTTCTTCCGCGCCAAGGCCCGGAGCCTGCTGGGCTGCAGCCGGGCCCTGGTCGAACGGCACGGCGGCGCCGTCCCCCGCTCGCTGCCCGATCTGGTACGGCTTCCGGGAGTGGGCCGAAAAACGGCGAACGTCGTCATGGGCGCCGCGTTCCAGGAAGCGACGGGCGTCGTCGTGGACACCCACGTGGGACGCATTTCCCGTCGTCTCGGCCTCACCCGGCATGGCGACGCGGTGCGGGCGGAGCGGGACTTGGTCGCCCTGCTCGACCGCAGCCACTGGATCGCCTTCAGCCATCGGCTGATCGAACTTGGCCGCGGCGTCTGCCTCGCCCGCCGCCCCCGCTGTCCCGGCTGCCCGCTGGCCGATCTCTGTCCACGGGTGGGCGTGCGCGGCTGAGCGGCGCGGGAGGCTGTCGGACTCGGCCCGTCCCGCATACAATCCGCGGCTGCAGTCGTGGCCCGATCGTGCCGTACGCCCACCGCCAGCGAACGGGAGCCTCCGATGATCCTCTCCGGCAACGAGATCAAGCAGCAGCTCGGCCGCAATATCCTCATCGATCCGTTCGACGAGGCCCGGCTCAACCCCAACAGCTACAACCTCTCGCTCCACGACGAACTGCTCGTCTACGAGGAGGTGGTGCTCGACATGCGGAAAAGCAATCGCGTGGAGCGGATTCGCATCCCCGCGGACGGGCTCGTGCTGACGCCCAACCAGCTCTACCTGGGCCGCACCGTGGAGCGAACGGAGACCCACAACCTCGTGCCGATGATCGAGGGGCGGAGTTCCATCGGCCGGCTCGGACTCTTCGTCCACGTGACCGCCGGCTTCGGGGACGTCGGCTTCTGCGGCTTCTGGACGCTGGAGATGTTCGCCGTCCAGCCGGTGAAAATCTATCCCGGCGTGCCGATCTGTCAGATCTTCTTTCACCAGGTGACCGGCGAGATCACCGAGTACGCGAGCGACAAATACCAGCACAACCGCGACATCCAGCCGAGCCTGCTGTTTCGGGAGTTGGCCCGGGACGACGATGCCGGCCAGCAACTGCAGCTCGATTTCGCGGCTGAGCAGGCCGCGGCCGCGGACCTGTTCGCGGCCCGGCCGGCGAGGTAGCCGGCCATGATCGCCAAACTGCTCGCCTGGCTTTCTCTGCTCCTCGCCCTCGTGTTCGTCGGCCTCGCCCTGACGGGGGCGTTCGCCTTCGACGTGGGAGAGCCCGAGAACCTTCAATTCGCCAAGACTCTTTTCTACTGGGGCGCGCTTCCGGCGCTCGGGCTCTCGCTGTTACTGGCCTTCGTGCTGCTGGTCGTCTCGGCCTTCCAGCCGAAGGGGTAGCGGGTGTCCGGGCGGCGTCTGCCGCGTTCCATCGTCGTTGTTTTCTTCCCTCCAGGCATCGTCACCGTGCTCAGAACCCACACCTGCGGCGAACTGCGTCCCGACCACCTCGGCCATGAGGCCACGCTCTGCGGCTGGGTCGACCGGGTCCGCGACCACAAGGGCGTGATCTTCGTCGATCTCCGCGACCGCTGGGGGAAGACACAGGTCGTGATCGGTCCCGACAGCCCGGCGGCGACGCTCGCCGCGGCCCGATCCGTGCGGCCCGAGTGGGTGATCCTCGTCCATGGCGTCGTCGGTGCGCGGCCCGAAGGGACGACGAATCCCCGGCTCGCCACTGGGGCGATCGAGCTCGCCTGTCGCAGGCTCGAGGTGCTCAACGAGGCCACGACGCCGGTGTTCCAGCCGGGCGCGGCGGACCTTCCCGGCGAGGAGGTGCGGCTCGCCCACCGCTGGCTCGACCTGCGCCGGCCGGCGATGCAGGACAACCTGTTTCTCCGCAGCCGGATCGTCAAGATCATGCGCGACCACTTCGACGAACTCGGCTTCATCGACGTGGAGACGCCGATGCTCGGCAAGAGCACGCCCGAAGGGGCCCGTGACTACCTCGTGCCCAGCCGGCTCGACCACGGCGCGTTCTGAGCCCTGCCGCAGTCGCCGCAGCTCTCCAAGCAGCTCCTGATGATGGCGGGCTTCGACCGCTACGTGCAGGTCGCGAAGTGCTTTCGCGACGAGGATTTGCGGGCTGACCGGCAGCCCGAGTTCACCCAGCTCGACGTCGAGATGTCTTTCGTGGAGGCGGACGACGTCATGGGGGTGATCGAGGGGCTGGTGCGACGCACGGCCCGCGAAATCCTCGGCCTCGACGTCCCTCTGCCCCTCCCGCGCCTGACCTGGGACGAGTGCATGGAGCGGTTCGGCCACGACGCCCCCGACCTGCGGTTCGGCCTGGAGATCGTCGATCTCACATCCGTCGCCGGCGACAGCGACTTCCGTGTCTTCCGCGGCGCCGTCGAGAGCGGGGGGCGGGTCCGCGGCATTCGCGTGCCGGGGGCGGCAGCGCAGTTTTCGCGGAAGGACTTGGACGATCTGACCGGCGTCGCGGTCGAGGGGGGCGCCAAGGGCCTTGTCTGGCTCAAGGTCGAGGCGGACGGCTCGTGGTCTGGACCGGTGGCGAAGAACATCGGTTCGGTCGCCGTCCCTCTCAAGGAGCGGCTCGGCTGCGAGGCGGGAGACCTGGCCTTGATCGTGGCCGACTCGTTCGAGGTCACCTGCAAGGCGCTTCACATGCTGCGGAAGCGGCTCGGGGCCCGGCTCGGGCTCTATGACCCTGGACAGATGCACTTCTCCTGGGTGGTCGACTTTCCGATGTTCGCCCGCGACACGGAGACCGGCGGCTGGGCGTCGATGCATCATCCGTTCACCGCCCCGCGGCCCGCGGACCGCGACCTGCTGGAGGCCGACCCTGCCGCCTGCCGGGCAGTGGCCTATGACCTGGTGATCAACGGCTCGGAGGCGGGCGGCGGCACGATCCGGATCCACGACGGTGCCACCCAGGAGAAGGTGTTCAAGCTGCTCGGCATCACTCCAGAGGTTGCCCGCGACCGGTTCGGCTTCCTGCTCGACGCCCTGCGCAGCGGCGCGCCGCCGCACGGCGGGATCGCGCTCGGCATCGACCGCTGGGTGATGCTCTTCGGCCGGCTCGACAACATCCGCGACGTGATCGCCTTCCCGAAGACGCAAAAGGCGAGCGATCTGATGACGGGGGCTCCGGCACCGGTCGAGACGAAGCAGCTCGTCGAACTCGGCGTCCGCGTGGTGGTGCCCCCGAAGCCCGAGGCCCAGAAGGCCGGAGGGTAGACTCCGGGCCTCCGCACCCGGGCGACTAGCTCAATTGGTCAGAGCACCTCGTTTACACCGAGGGGGTTGGGGGTTCGAGTCCCTCGTCGCCCACTCAAGCGTTTTGCCGCGGGCTGCAGCGACTCGTGGCGTTTCGCACGATCGGGCTTTTTTGCCGGAGATTCACCGATGCGTGCGGCCCGCTGTGAGACGCGGCGGCTCCTGACTGCACACAAATGTGCACATTCGTCGGCGCCCTCCGGCTGTGCTTTCAGTGCCCCCTGTCCGCCGCCAGCAGACCCCGGGGCATCGCTGCAGCACGGCGGCGATGACAGCGAGCGAGACGTCGTGTGGTGTCTCGCTCGGATGGGACCTTATCGAGGGCCTTTCTCGCTCGGGCGATTTGTTTCAAGGATGTCTTGCGCCTTCTTTGTCCACACGAAGGATGTCGGATGAGCATCGTGGTGGTCGACGTAGAGACGGATCGCATCGACCAACTGAGCAACACTCTTGAACACGCCGTTCCGAATTCGGTCGTGGGTCAGCCCCGGAACCGACGTTCGATGATATTCAGCCACGAACTGCTGGCGGGGACAAGGTGCATGTGGAACCGCTTGTTGCGTTTCAGCCAGTTCCGAACCTTGGGATGCTCGCGCGTGGAGCAGTTGTCCACGACCAGGTGGAGGTCGAGTTCCGGCGGTCGTGTCTTTCCAGACTCGCTGCACGGTAGCCTTGCTCACGCCGACAGCCTTCGCCATCGACCGTACGCTCCACTGCGTGGCGTTGGGCGGCGCTTCCCGGGGTGGTCTTCCGCATGATCGCCCGCTGTTCACTCGTCAGGACGACTGGCTCGGCAACTCGCATGCGTTGACTCCTCCATGAGAAGAGGAATCAACGGCACTGCCATAATTACTACCCCGAACCGTAGGAACGTTCTGTCAACTACTGGATGCTTCCGGAAGTAAGTTGCGTTACTTCCGAGACACTACACTAGGTTCTGTCTGAGAACGCCATTTTGAGGCAGCGTTGGATCATTGCGAGCTTCATCATCGCGAGGAAGTTGATGGCGAGCTTCTCGAACCTCGTGCCAATCCGCCGGCATTCTTTCAGCCAGCCGATCGTCTGCTCGA
>JBKDUV010000023.1:0-8576 GCA_046339335.1 Planctomycetia bacterium
TTCTCGCCGAGATCGAGAAACGGGAGGGCATCGACCGCGGCCAGGTCTACCTGGCGGGTTTTTCCATGGGCGCGAACATGTCGTACCTGGCAATGCTGACGCGACCTGGCGTGTTCGCCGGTGTCATCGCGTTTGGCGGCCATCTCCAGCCGGAATTCATCGCGGCCGCCGCCCAGGGTCCCGCCGCAAAGAAGCCGCCGGTGTTCATCGTGCACGGCCGGAACGACACCGTGATGCCGTTCGCGCTGGCCGGAAAAGCGGAACGATGGCTGCTGGACCATGACTACCCGGTCCAGGTGCGGCCTTTCGACGGCGGGCACAAGATACCCCCCGGTGCCGTGGGGCTGATTGAGGAAGCGTTGACGTGGTTTCGCGAGCAGGAGGCGGCACGATCCCGCTGATCGGCTAGCGGCGGCGGTCGATGGCCCGCACCATGGCCGCGGCCATGTCGGCCGGGCTGTGGGCGACCTCGATCCCGGCGTCCTCGAGCGCGGCCACCTTGGCTTCGGCCGTTCCCTTGCCGCCGGAGATGATCGCCCCGGCATGTCCCATCCGCTTCCCCGGCGGCGCCGTCCGGCCGGCGATGAACGCAGCCACCGGCTTCGTGACGTGCGCCTTGACGTAGGCCGCCGCCTCTTCCTCGGCGCTGCCGCCGATCTCTCCCATCATCAGGATCGCGTGCGTGTCGGGATCACGCTCGAACAATTCCAGGATGTCGATGAAGCTCGAGCCGACGAGCGGGTCTCCGCCGAGCCCCACGCAGGTGCTCTGGCCGTGTCCGAGTTGCGTGAGTTGCCAGACGGCCTCGTAGGTCAGCGTGCCGGAGCGGCTCATCACGCCGACGTGGCCGGGCGTGTGGATGTAGCCCGGCATGATGCCGATCTTGCACGCACCTGGCGTGATCACGCCGGGGCAGTTGGGGCCGATGAGCCGGCTCCCGGATGCCTTGACGACCGGCAGGACGCGGGCCATGTCGAGCACCGGGATCCCCTCGGTGATCGCGATCACCAGTTCGATGCCGGCGCCGACCGCCTCGAGGATCGCGTCGGCCGCGAAGGCCGGCGGGACGACGATCATCGTGGCGTTGGCGCCGGTGGCGTCACGGGCCTGGGCCACGGTGTCGAAGACCGGCAGGTCGGCCACCGTCTCGCCCCCCTTGCCCGGCGTCACGCCGCCGACCATGCGGGTGCCGTAGTCGAGGCAGCCGCGGGTGTGAAACTCGCCGACCTTGCCGGTGATGCCCTGGCAGATGACGCGGGTGTCGCGATTGACGAGGATGCTCATGGCTGGACGGTTCCGGGAGGACGCTTCGTGAGGGGGCGGATAAAGGGATCGTGACACAGGCCCGCTGGACGGGCGCTGAACGGGTCTCGGGTGATCAGGCCTTGCTGGCGGCGACGACTTTCTTCGCGGCATCGGTGAGGCCGTCGGCGGTGATGATGGCCGTGCCGCTCGTGGCGAGAATTTTCTTTCCTTCGGCGACCTCGGTGCCCTCCAGCCGGACGACGAGCGGCACCTTGAAGCCGACCGTCTTCGAGGCCTCGACCAGCGCCGTGGCGATCGTCGTGCAGCGCATGATGCCGCCGAAGATGTTGACCAGGATCGCCTTGACGTTCGTGTCGGAGAGGATGATCCGGAACGCCTCGGTGACCGCCTTGACGTCGGCGCCGCCGCCGACGTCGAGAAAGTTGGCCGGCTCCCCGCCGTGGAACTTGACGAGGTCCATCGTGCTCATGGCGAGGCCGGCGCCGTTGACGAGGCAGCCGATCGTGCCGTCGAGCTTCACGTACGACAGCCCTGCGGCCGCGGCCCGCGTCTCGGCCGGCTCCTCCTCCGCCTCGTCTCGCAGGGCGGCGACGTCCTGGTGGCGGAACAGGGCGTTGTCGTCGAACGTCATCTTGGCGTCGAGGGCGACGAGGCCGCCGTCCTTCGTGAGCACGAGCGGGTTGATCTCCAGAAGCGACGCGTCGAGAGCGACGAATGCCTTGCAGAGGCGGCGGAAGAACGTGTCGGCGTGCCGCCAGCCGGCGGCTGGCAGACCGAGCTTCGCGGCCAGGACGCGGGTCTGCCAGGCGGCGAGGCCGCGATCGGGATCGAAAGGCTCGGAAAGGATCAGTTCCGGCGTCTCAGCCGCCACCTCCTCGATGTTCACGCCGCCGGCGGTGCTGGCGATGAGCACCGGCGAACCGACGCGGCGATCGACCAGTACCGCACAGTACAGCTCGCGGTCGATCGCGCAGCCGCTCTCGACGAACACCTGCCGTACCGGCTGGCCGTCGGGCCCCGTCTGGATCGTGACCAGCGTCTTGCCGAGCAGGCCGGCGGCGATCCGCTCGGCGTCGGCGGCCGACTTCGCAAGCTCGACGCCGCGCTGCGTGCCCCCCTTCACCTGCCCCTTGCCACGGCCGCCGGCATGAATCTGCGCCTTCACGGCACAGACAGGCGTGCCGAGCGCGGTGAAGGCGGCCGCCGCCTCGGCGGGCGTGCGGGCCACGCGGCCGGCGAGCACCGGCACGCCGGCGGCGCGGAGCAGGTCCTTGGCCTGGAACTCGTGGATCTTCATGATGGCAGCGTGGCCTCGGGGGGGGGGCGCGGACGGAGGGACGTCGCGGGCAGCCGGCAAATATCGCAGGCAGGCGGGCGGCTGCAAGCCTGCAGAGGCCGTGCGGCCCAGGGATGCGGCCGCCCGCGGGCCGGCGCCGGGCTGCCGGACGGCGGCGGCCGACGCGGTCCGCGGTCTGATACTACCGGGAGCAGGTTCTTGTTGACACGCATCGGAGCTGAATCCGTGAGGGGTTGCCCATGCCTTGAGCGGCGGCGTTGCTGGCAAGTGACGGAGGGCACCGATCCGCCATCAGGCGGATTGGTCTGCCGAAAACGCAGCCGGCATCGAGTGAACGAAGGCCTGGAGGGCCGAAGTGAACGTCCGACGAGCAGGGCGTGGGCAACCCCGAACCGCCTGAGCGTTCTGTCAACTACTGGATGCTCCCGGTAGTATGAAGACCGGGTTTCGCTTCACCGCTGGTCAGGATGCATGAAAATTCTCGTCACGGGAGGGGCCGGGTTCATCGGCAGCCACATCGTCGATGCCCTGATCGCCGCCGGTCACGCGGCGGCGGTGATCGACGACCTGTCCACCGGATCACGGGACAATCTTCCCGCCGCCGTGCCGCTGCACGTGGCCGACATCGTCGATGCCGCAGCGGTGGACCGGGTGGTCGCGGTCGAACGCCCCGACGCGATCTGCCACCAGGCGGCACAGATGTCGGTGAGCCGGTCGGTCCGCGAGCCGCTGTTCGACGCCCCGGTCAACTGCATCGGCCTGATCAACGTCCTCGATGCGGCCGTGCGGCACGGCTGCAAACGGTTCGTCTTCGCGTCCTCCGGCGGCGTGCTCTACGGCGATGTCACCGCGGCCGCGCCGGAGGAGACGCCCGCCGATCCGGTCAGCCCGTACGGGATCACGAAGTGGGTCGGCGAGCGGTATCTCAAGTTCTACGCGGCGGAACACGGCCTCGCCGCGGTCGCGCTCCGCTACTCGAACGTCTACGGGCCGCGGCAGAATCCGCACGGTGAGGCGGGCGTAGTCGCCATCTTCGCGAAGAAAATGCTGGCGGGAACGCCGGCCACCATCAACGGCGACGGCCGCTACGTCCGCGACTATGTCTTTGGCCCGGACGTTGCCCGCGCGAACCTCGCCGCGCTGACGAGCGAGATTCCCGAGGTCCGCCCCGGCACGCTCACGAGCCTCAACATCGGCACCGGCATCGGCACCGACGTCAACGACATCGAGGCGGGACTCCGCGCCACCGTGGACACGGTCCGGGCCGGCCGCGGTCAACCGCCAACGCCGGCGCCGCTCCACGGTCCGGCGCGGCCCGGCGACCTGCGTTCGAACCTCGTCGACGCCACGCGGGCGGCCCGCGTCCTCGGCTGGCGGCCCACGGTAACGCTCGCCGCGGGGTTGAGTTTCACGACCCGTTGGTTCGCCGAGCAGCCGGCCGGCTGAGTAGGGTGCGCGTCCTGTCGGGCGGGGTTTTGCCATTTTGGTGCCGGCGGGGGGTCGCTATCCTTCCCCCGCCATGGCATCCCCCGCCTCCGCTCTTCCCGTCTCGGCTCGCGTCACGGAAACCCCCGTCGCCGCGCCGCGGACCGCGCTGATCTGCGGCGTCGGCGGCCAGGACGGTGCCTACCTCGCGGCACACCTGCTCGACCGCGGCTATCGCGTCGTGGGCACGAGCCGCGACGCGCAGGCCAGCGGCTTCTCCGGACTCGTCCGGCTCGGCATTCGTGACCGGCTCACGGTCGACTCGATGACGCTCGTCGATTTTCGGTCGACCATGCAAGCGATCGCCCGGTACCAGCCCGACGAGATCTACAACCTGGCGGGCCAGACGTCGGTCGGACTGTCGTTCAGCCAGCCGGTTGAGACGTTCGAGAGCATCGTCATCGGCACCGTCAACCTCCTCGAGGCGATCCGGATGCTGGGGCGGCCGATCCGGCTCTACAGAGCCGGCAGCTCGGAGATGTTCGGCGACACGGGGATGGAGCCTGCCAGCGAGCGGACCGTGCTGCGCCCCTGCAGCCCCTACGGCATCGCCAAGGCGACCTCCTTCTGGCAGGTGGCCCAGTATCGGCAGGCCTACGGGATCGCCGCCTGCACCGGCATCCTTTTCAACCACGAGAGCCCATTGCGTCCCGAGCGGTTCGTCACGCAGAAGATCGTCGCCGGCGCCTGCCGCATCGCCCGCGGCGAGGAGCAGACGCTGAAACTCGGCGACCTCTCCGTCCACCGCGACTGGGGCTGGGCGCCGGAGTACGTCGTGGCGATGCACCGCATGCTGCAGCAGGAGACGCTGGAGGATTTCGTGATCGCCACCGGGCGGACGTCGAGTCTGGAGGAATTCGTGGCCGCGGCCTTCGCGGCGGTCGGTCTCGATTGGCGCCGGCACGTGGTCCGCGATCCGGGGCTCGTGCGGCCGAGCGAGATCGGCTGCGGCCGTGCCGACACGTCCCGGGCGGCGGCGCGGCTCGACTGGACGGCCCGGCACGCGATGCCCGACGTCGTGCGGATGATGGTCGAAGCCCGCCTGGCAGAACGGCAGTCGGCCGGACAGCAGTCACCACCACGCTGCGCCGCCTGACGGCCGGGGCCGGCGACTCGGCACCCGGCGGTGGGTCCGCCCGATCAGTGGCCGGCCGGCCCCGCAGGGACGCCGGGTGCAAGGTCGTCACGTGCCGCGGCGGCGATGCGTCTGGTGAGTGCCGGCGAGGCCAGATACAGGGGCAGTCCATGATTCTTGCCGACGATCGCCGCCGCGTCGGTAGCCGTGAACTCCACCTCCCCCGGCACCCAGCGGCGCGGCATGCCGACGTAGCCGAGGGCGTCGGCCCGCACCCTCTTGTCAAGCCAGGGAAAGAACCGCAGCGCGTCGTCGTGTGAATTGATCACGAGCGACAGCCGGTCGCAGCCGGCGAGGGTCTCGCGGTAGGGGCCGCGGGGTGCAAACGCGTCGCAGCGAACTGCCGGCGCGATGAACACGATGTGCGTCCTGCCCGCCCGCGTCGTCCAGGGCTGGAGGCCGACGCGGCCCGATCGATCCGCCGCCACCAGGTCCTGGAGCGCCTCCGCGGTGATCAGGGCGCCGAAACTGTAGGCCACGATCGCGACCGGTTGCTCCGCCGGGATGTGTCCGAGCAACCAGCCGAGATAGTGGCCGTCGGCGTGCGCTCGGGCATACTTCGCCCGTCCGGCGCGGCGCAGCACTTTGTCCTGCTCGCTCGGCCAGGAGAAGATCACGGTCCGCACCGGCGCCGCCCCCGAACAGGCGGCCGCCACATGACGATCGAACTTCAGCCCCTGGGCCTTCGCTTCTCCTGGTGCATACCGGTTGCCGTGGATGAAGATCTGGAGCGGCCGGGCCGGGTCATCGAGCAGGCGGGCGAGATCGGACCGCTCCCAGCGGCCACAAGCGGGGTCGACACACCGCTCGACGGCCACGTCGGCGGTCAGGGGCGCCGCCTTGATGCAGGGCAGGCGGCGGGTGCTGACCACCCAGACGTCGGCGGGCGGGCAGGCCGGCTCCGCGGCGCGACACGCCTGCAATCCGGCGGCACACGTGCCAAAGACGGTCAGCATTCCGAGGCTGCCAAGCAATCGAGAGACCAGCCGTGTCATGCCCCGTCCGCCCCGACGTCGTGATCCTGCTGCTCGTTCTGCTCGTTCCGGCCCGCCGTGCCGGTGGCGGGCCCCGATTCCGCCGGGACCCTCCGCTCGCTCCAAACCTAGCACGGCCTCCGGCCGCGGTCCGTCGCGGCGCGACGTGAGTCGCGGCGGCCGCGGGCGGCCCGGCGTCACGACCGGCAGCATCGGCGCCTCCGCACCCCGCGCGTCGTCCTGCCGGCAGGGACGCGGAATTTTTTTCGCATCGGCCGCCGCGCCACGAATCGTGGGCTAAGGTTTCGACGGCGTCGAGGGCGACGCCGCTTTTCCTGTCACCCGCGGATCAGCCTCGTCCCCGATCCGCCTGCGTTGGAGCACCACCATGTCGCGAGTTCTCTGTCTGGCGGTCCTGCTCAGCGGCCTCGCGGCCGCCCCCGGCTGCAGCAGCTGCTTCGGCGGCCTGAACGGCTGCCGTCGTCCCTCGTTCATGGAATTCCGCTCGCCGTGCCGCGGGCAGGCCGAACCGTGCCACGCGCCGGTGTGTGAGCCCGCCTGCAGCCCGGCGCCGGTCGGCGAGTGCTGCGAGCCGGCGGGCGGGGGCACGGTGCTGCCGGCTCCGGCCGGTGGCGAGCGGACTGGCACGTTCAGTTGAGAAGCCGGTCCGCCCGATGGCGGGTGCGACCGCCCGTCCGGTGATGCGCCGCTCTTGCCGGCCACGCGTCGGGCAAGCGGCACGTCGTGTGTCCGCTCCCGATTCGAGCGGCTCATCACCGGGCGGGCGGCGGCCCCGACGGGGGCGTTATACTTCGCGGCTCCCCCATCGGAGCCGCCATGTTCGAAGCGCTGACCGCCTCCCTCTCCTCGGCTCTTGCCGGCCTGCGCGGCCGTGGCAAGCTCACCGAGGCCAACATGCGCGAGGGCCTCGGCCAGGTCCGGACCGCGCTGCTCGAGGCCGACGTCGCCTATGACGTCGTCGAAGGCTTTCTGTCGCGGGTGGCGACCGCGGCCGTGGGCGCCAAGGTGCTCGAGTCGCTCGATCCGGCCCAGCAGCTGGTGGGCATCGTGCATCGCGAACTCGTCGACCTGATGGGGCCGGTCGATCATTCGTTCCACTTTCAGCCCGGCCGGACCACCGTCCTCATGCTCTGCGGCCTGCAGGGCTCCGGCAAGACGACCTCGTGCGCCAAGCTCGCCCGCCGGATCAAGGAGCAGGGCCGCAACGTGATGCTCGTCGCGGCCGACCTGCAGCGGCCCGCCGCCATCGAGCAGCTCTGCGTGCTCGGCAGGCAGCTCGGCGTCACCGTGCACGCGCCGGCCGACATGCCGGGGGGATCGGCCGATCCGGTCGCCGTCTGCACCGCCGGTGTCGCCCGGGCGAAGAAGGAGGGAGCGTCGGTCGTGATCCTCGACACGGCCGGCCGGCTGGCGATCGACGACGCCCTGATGCAGGAGCTCGCCCGCGTCGATCGCAGCGTCGGGCCCGACCAGGTGTACCTCGTCGTCGACGCGATGACCGGGCAGGACGCGGTCCGCAGCGCGAAGGCCTTCCACGACGCCCTGGAGCTCGACGGCGTCATCATGACGAAGCTCGACGGCGATGCCCGCGGCGGCGCCGCCCTGTCGGTGAAGAGCGTCACCGGAGTGCCGATCAAGTTCGTCGGTACCGGCGAGCAGGTCGATGCCCTGGAGGAGTTCCATCCCGACCGGATGGCGGGCCGGATCCTCGGCATGGGGGACGTCGTGACCCTCGTCGAGGAGGCGCAGCGGAAGTTCGACCAGGAGGAGATGAAGCGGCAGGAGGAGCGGCTCAAGGCGGGTGAGTTCACGCTCGACGACTTCAAGACCATGCTCACGCAGACCCGCCGCCTCGGTCCGCTCGGCAAGGTGCTGGGGATGATCCCCGGCATGAGCGGCATGCAGGAGATGCTCGGCAACGCCGACCTGGAGAAGGACATGAACCGGCTGTTCGGGATCATCGATTCGATGACCCCCGAGGAACGGCGTTCCCCGTCCCGGCTCGTGGACCAGTCACGGCGCCGGCGGATCGCCACCGGAGCCGGCGTCGAAGCCCACGAGGTCAGCGACCTCGTCAAGCAGTTCGACGGCATGGCGTCGATGATGAAGGGCATGGCAGGGCTGGGGATGCGCGACCGCATGCAGCATGTGCAGCGGCTCCAGGCCCAGCTTTCCAACCCGGCGGCCCGGCTTGCCAAGCCCAAGGGAGACACGGGCAAACGGCTCACCGCCGACGAGCGACGGAAACTGAAGAAGCAGCGCGAGAAAGAGGCTCGGCGCCGCAAGCGCGGGGCTCAAGATTGAACCGCGGGGCCGGCGAAAACCGATGAAACCAGCGGGAAAACCCGGTTCCGCGGGCTGCCCTTGGGTTCGGCTGTCCGGCGGATACCATAGGGGG
>JBKDUV010000024.1:0-9625 GCA_046339335.1 Planctomycetia bacterium
CCAGGGTGAAGCTCGGCGTGGCCGGGTCGAGGAACGTGCCGACGAGCGTCACCGTCTGCGATGCGAGCGATTCCGCCGCCAGGCCGCTCGTGCCCTGGCCGTCGGTCTGGAAGTTGACGACCGCCGAACCCGTGCCGCTGCCGGCGCTCAACTGGCTGAGGAAGACGGACATCGCCGAGCTGGTGCTGCTGGCCGCGAGCAGGCTGATCGAGCCGGTCGTGGTCACGCCGGTAAGCGAGCCGAAAGACGCATTGAGCTTCTCGGAGAAGCCATCGTTCGGTGCCGTGTTCGTGATCGACAGTCCCTGCGACAGCGTGCCGCCGGTGAGGACGACGCCGACGTTGTAGGTGCCCGAGATCGCACTGGCTGCGGCAGCGTTGAACACCGTGCCGGTGACGGCGACGGTTGCCGAGGTCAGCGCGAGGGGCGAGAGGCCGGTTGCACCGCCGCTGGTCGAACCCGTGCTCGTGAAGCCGAACGTGAGCGAGCCGGTCTGCACGCCAGCCGTGAGCTGGGCGCCGCCTCCGAGGCCGAACGTGAAGCTTCCCGTGCTGAAGGTGTTGTTCACCGAACCGGCCCCGGTGGCAGCACCGCTGGAGCCGGAAATGACCGCCGACAGACCTTCCTGAAAGGTCGCCGACGCGGTGCCGGTGTTCGTGATCGTCAGCGTGCCGGTCGAGAACGTGCCGCCGACGCGAATGTTCGCGAGCGTCTGTGCCGACAGAGCACTGTAGGACGCCGGGTTATACACCGTGACAGTTCCGCTCGTCGTGCCACTGCCGATCGCCGCCACGTTCGTGGTGGTGTCGGTGGCCGTCGTCACGGCGGGGGTGAACGTGAACGTGCCGGTGGTGACGCCGGTGTAACTCACCGTGGGCGAGTTGGTTCCGCCCGCAGACACCGTGCCGGTCGTCGACGAAAGGGCATTTGCACCGGAGAGGGTAAACCCGTTGTAGGCAATCGAGTTGGGGCCGGCGTTGACGATCGACGCTGTGAGCGTCGTCGAATCGCCGACACGGATGACCGAATTGCTGGCCGAGCCGCTCAACGAATAGGTCGACGTAGCGACTGCCACGCTGCCGTAGGTCAGCACCAGGTTGTTGCCGCTCTGCGAGATGGTGAATCCGTACCCGCCGGGAATCGTGTTGTTGTTCGTGAAGAGCGACGTGTTGATATCGAACTTCGCGGCGTCGAAATTCGTGATGCCCGATGCTGACGTGGCGATGATGAAAGACGTGCCCGTCGTCCCGGGGCTGAAGCCGGAAACCGCTCCCGCCACATTGCCCGACGTGAGACCGCTCACGTAGATCGTGAACCGCTGCCCCGAGGTCGTACCGGCCGCAATATCAAGCGCCCCGCCAGACACCTGCAACTGGTCGAAGCCATTTGTCAGATTCCCTGCCGTGCTGCCAACCCATCCATTGGTTTCCCAAAGATAAGCGCCGCCGACGGCCATCGTCAGCCCGGCCGTGTACTGCTGAATGCCAGGCGAGTTGCCCGGGGAGATGGTATCGCCACTGCCGACCGTGACGGCAACACCGATTGCACCGGTGCCGGACAGGACGCCGCTGCTGAACGTGATCGCTTGGCTCAGTGCAGTGGCAGAGTTGTAGCGAAATTCACCGCCGTTGATCGTGACGCCGCTCGTGTTGTTGATCCGACCGGTCGAGGCGATCTGCAGCGTGCCGCCGGTGATCGTCGTCGCACCGGTGTAGTTGTTGCTGCCGGTGAGCGTGAAGAGGCCACCGGTGGACTTCCGCAGTGCGAGAGCGCTCGAACCGTTTCTCAACTGGCCGTCGAACGTGGAATTACCCGTGACTTCCAGTTCGCTGGCGGACCCGCCGTTATTGGTGACGATACCGATCGCACCGCCGGCACTGCCAGACGGGCCGGTGATTCCAGCGATACGCTGATTGAAGCCGTTGAGGTCGAGGAACGTATTGGCAACGTTGACGCGACTCGAAAGGTTCGTAGTCGTGCTGATAAGATCCGGTAAAACACCCAAACCCATAATCGTGCCTGACTGGACCCCCACGCCGCCGTTGAGGACAACTTGGGTTCCCACCGGAAGCGCATCCTGGATACCGACCACCAGCTCGCCGCTGTTGACCGTCGTCGTTCCCGAATAACTGTTGGCAGCGGCCAGAATAAGCCGACCCGCACCAGCCTTTGTCAACCCGTCAGCCGTGGTGATAGCCGATGAGACCCGGAGTTGACCCACGGTCGCGGACGAGCCCGAAATCGAGTTATTCAGCGCGTTGACGGTAATGATCGCCTCCCGGGGCGTGCCAACGGATCCGAAAACGAGGCTGTCAAAGCCGCTGATCGTTCCCGTGTTCACTCGGGTCTGGTTGGAAGTGGCGTAACCAGTACCGCTGAACATCAAGGCACCGCTGGTAATCGTCAGCGTCGCTCCAGCATTCCCAGCCAGGCCGAACGAACCCGTCGCGGCAGAGGAAGCTAACAGCAGCGAGTTGACCGTGGCAGAAGCAGCACCGGTTGTGTTTGCACTGATCCGCACATTGTCCGTGGCATTCCCGCCCAACGACGTTGCATAGTTGGAGGCGCTCAGCACACGTAGTGCAGTGCCGTCATGAGTGACAAACGTGTCACCCAGAGAAGTAGTTCCAGACGTGATATTAGGCTGCGTGCTGCCGGAGCCGACCGCCCATGGAAGGATGGACTGGGTCGTCGACGCAGAGTTGCCGCCGCCGCCGACAAGAGCACCAGCTGCTGACGCTCCATTGATATTCGTAACAGCCATCGTTCCCGTTCCGGCACCAGTCACTAGCGACGTGCCAGTGAGGATCAAGGTGCCTCGGTTGCTTCGCACAAGGTCGGAGATGGAAATAGAGAGGCCGGCACTTCCATAGCCGAACAGCGAATTTCCTCCGTCGGCAGTTACGGAGGTGAGAGTTTGCGTGCCGGAAGCCCCGGAAAGAGTGAAATAACCGCCCGTCAGTAGCACGTTCGTGTTGTTGGTGAGATTGACAGACGCCGTGTTACCACTCCGACCGATGTAAGCGCCCCCTGCGGCTACCCGAATCGTTCCCGAAGCAGCGAGATTGCCGCTCGTTTGGTTCACTACAATACCACTTGCAATGTTGACACGCGACGACGAACCGAACAGAGGACGTGTTTGAGAATTTGAATTGTTACCTGAGCCAAACGCTGAGTTTCCATCGATAGTAAATGTGCCCGATCCAATGTTGACCAGAGGGGTGTTGTTAAGTCCGTCCATCACCAAGACCAGCCCACCGCCAGTAATTCGAAGATCAATGTTTGGCGTAGCAGTGGCGGCCTGTATCTGCCTATTCAACGTCAAAATAGCCGCGGTTCCTCCGTTGGCCACACCGTCACCAATATTCCATGTCTGACTCGCGGTGAGCGTGCCGCTGGCCCCGAGGCCCGTCACGCCAAAGGTAGCCGTCGTCACGGTGTTTCCGCTCGTCTTTAGCGAGATGCCCGCACTGCCGATTTGAAGGCCGGCTGGTGCCGTGAGACGCCAATTTGACCCAGAAAAAACCAACCCTTGAATAGGTGTGGCAGTGGTACCGACGTTTGGGTTCACCGCGAACGTGCCGGAGAAGTAGGCAACGTCGTTGACTCCGGGAACCGACAGCGAGGGAGATCCGCTAAGGCTCATCCAGTTTCCGGCGGTTGACCAAGCCGTACCGGTGGGGGATGTTCCGATCCAGGTGAAGTCTGCCGCACGCGCCGCCGGCACCGCGTTGCAAATCGCGGAGACGACCGCCAAGAGCGCCACGCCGGCACGATGCACGGCAGCGGGCCGCCGCGAACCGCTGTCAGCGCTCAGGCGAGCCGACGTCGATCGACTCGCGGCGCCGCGATGGTCAGCGGCCAGATGAGTCAGAATTTCACCGTTCATGGCACCCCCAAAAACTGTCCGGGACGAAGAAAAGTGACCAGTCGAGCGAACGATCATGGTGCAGGAAAACCGCTTGGAAAACCAAAACCCCCAACTGTCGCAGAATAGCAAAAATTTCGGACTACAACAACCAAATCTTGCGCAAATAGGGGAATTTTTTGCGCCCCGCACCGGAACAACGGCCTCGGGCGTTGTCCGGCGGCGCAAGGGGCTGTGTTTCCCGTGTTCTCCGCGTTTATCGGTTTGAAAAAGCTCGCGTGGCGGTCCGCGGCGGCACTGGGTGTGGGGGCGGTCATCGGGAGGCCCTACGGTCGGCTCGGCAACGCTCAAGCGACCCGCCCGAAACGAACGTCGGCGCGATGCCGATCCGCACGGCCGCACCGGCAAAATCCCCCCTGATTCGCCGGCCCAACTGCGAGACGGCCATCATCCCCACCCGTTTGGGGTGAATGTCAACCGCGGCCAGGCTCGGCCGCAGGTCGGCCACCGGGCCGCGGTCGTGGGTGCAGGTGACCACCGAGATGTCGCGGCCCGCCGACAGGCCGCGGGCCGCGAGGGCCTGGTAGACGAGCGAGGCGACGCCGTCGGCCGGGCAGAACAGCAGCGTCGGGCCGGCCGCCGGCCCGCGGGCTTTCCGGCGGCGTAGGGCCGTCGTCGCCTCGTCCACGAGCGGCTGCACCTGGGCCACGTCCTTGACTTCCTGCGCCGACGACGGAGTGCGGTCCGGCGGGGGCGGGAACTCCTCCACCCGGCCCCCGGCCGACTCGATCGCCTCGCGAAACGCCCGGCTGCGGACCGCGTGGAGGAGATGGTCGATCGACGGGTTCACGATCGCCACGTGGCGATGCCCCTGATCGAGCACCGCCCGGGCCGCGAGTTCGCCGGCCCGCTGGTCGTCGGCATCGACCGCGTCGCCGGCGGCGCCCGCCGGCCGGCCGAGCATCCAGACCAGCGGCGTGTCGCGGAAGAACGGCTCGACGCGCGAACCCACCGCGGCCATCACGCCCGCGCGCAGCGAGACTTGCGCGAGGACGCCGTCGAGTTTGATGCGGCGCAGCAGCTTCGGCGGCTCCGCCGGGTTGAATGCCCGCACGAGCAAGGGCTCCGCGCCGGCCTGGAGCAACGCGGCCTCGGCGCCGGCGACAGCTTCGGCGACACACGGCACGCTTGCCGCCGTGCGGTCGGTGCCGATCACGGCGATGCCGATCCGCCGACCGGCGAGCGGCTCGGGACGGGCACGACCGGAACGATCGCGAAGCGCCTTGTAGCCGATTTGAATCGCAGCGGCGCGCACCCGCGCGATGCAGGCGGCGCTCACCTGCGGATGACCGCGGAGCGCGCGGCTCGCCGTGCCGGGAGACACGCCAGCGGCTCGCGCGACGTCGTGGATGGTGACGGCCATGCTCCCCCCGGTCTCCGTCGTTGACCGCCTGCGGCCGATCGGCGACCCCGCCGATGCCTCCCCCGGCCAGCAATCGTCGCATCCCGCGGCAGACCCGACCCGCTGTCTGCTGTCTGCCACCCCCGCACCCAAGTGTAATGGAGCGAGACAGCCGATGCACCAGCCAATGCGCCAGCGCAGACCGCGGGCGCGGGGACCGGTGTCGGCCGCACGACGGGGCCCGTGGGGAGGAGATGATTGCAGCCGTTTGGCAGGGCTTTTCCCGGTTTTTTCGGGATTTTCTCCGGGCCTTTTCGGGAGCCTTTTTCCTGCCCGCACCGCGTACAATTGCGACCGCCTTTCGAACTTGAAATGGTGGCGCCGATGCCCGTTCCCGCCTTCACCGCCCGCGGCCTGACCCGCGTCTACCGGATGGGAGAGGTGGAAGTCGCGGCGCTCCGCGGCGTCGATCTCGACATCGCCGCCGGAGAATTCGTCGTCCTCCTCGGGCCGTCCGGCAGCGGCAAGTCGACGCTGCTCAACATCCTCGGGGCGCTGGATGCGCCGACGGCCGGCAGCGTGCGGTTTCACGACCACGATCTCGCCACGGCCGACGACGCCCGGCGGACCGCCTACCGGCGCGACCACGTCGGCTTCGTGTTTCAGTTTTACAACCTGCTGCCGGCGCTCACCGCGCTCGAGAACGTGGCAGTGGTCGCCGAGATCGCCCGGGCGCCGATGCCCGCGGCGCGGGCGCTCGCCCTCGTCGGACTCGCCGACCGGGCCGACCACTTTCCCGCCCAGCTCTCCGGCGGCGAGCAGCAGCGGGTGGCCGTGGCGCGGGCGATCGTGAAGCGGCCCGAGGTGCTGCTCTGCGACGAGCCGACCGGGGCGCTCGACGCCGCCACCGGCGTGGTCGTGCTCGCCGCGCTCGCCCGCGTGACCGCCGAACTCGGGGCCACCACCGTGCTCATCACCCACAACGCCGGGATCGCCGCCATGGCCGACCGCGTGCTCTTCATGTCGGACGGCCGGATCTGCGACGAGCGGGTCAACGCCACGCGCACGCCCCCCGAGCAGCTGCACTGGTAGCCGGCCTGGGAGCAGCCGCATGGGAGCCGCCACATGAAAGCCGTGACGCACGCCCGAACGCTCGCCCGACTCCGTCCATTCGCCCACACGTGAGTCGCCGCACCATCCGATCGTCCTGATCGCCCGAACCATGCCCGCCAACGCCGATAACCACGCCGAAAACCGCGGAGCCGGGACCACGGCCGGAGCCGGGACGACGGGCGGAGCCGGGGCCAGGACCAGTTTCATGGCCGCGGCTGCGGTACCGCTGCGGCCCCCAGCCCTCGACCGCAAACTGCTTCGCGACGCCGTCCGGCTCGGGCCGCAGCTCGCCGCCGTGGCGCTGGTCATGGCCTGTGGCGTGGCCGTGCTCGTCATGGCCTGGAGCATGCTCGACTCGCTCGCCCGCACGCAGCGGACGTATTACACCGAGGCCCGGTTCGCCGACCTGTTTTTGCGGCTCGAACGGGCACCGGACGTGGTCGGCCGCAGCCTGCGCACGATCCCCGGCGTCGCCGACGTCGAGACCCGCGTCGTCGCCGACGTCACGCTCGACCTCTCCCGCGATGCCGCCGGCCGGCACCTCGAGACCGGCGCCGTGCCCGCGGTCGGCCGGCTCATCTCGCTCCCCGAGCGGGCCACGGCCGCCGCGGGCGGGGGCCTCAACCGGCTCCACATCCTCCGCGGCCGTCTTCCCGAACCCGCCCGGCGCGACGAGGCGGTCGTCGGCGCCGGATTCGCCGCGGCCCACCGGCTGACGTCCGGCGACCGGGTGTTCGCCGTGCTCAACGGCCGGCTGACACGGCTCGACATCGTCGGCGTGGGCACGTCGCCGGAATACGTCTACACGATCGGGCCCGGCGGGCTGTTTCCCGACGACCGGTCGTTCGGCGTCTTCTGGATGGACCGGCGCGGCCTGGCGGCGGCCTTCGACATGGAGGACGCCTTCAACGACGTGCTCGTGACGCTCGCCCCGGACGCGTCGCCGCGGGACGTGTGCCGCGAACTCGACCGCCGGCTCGACCGCTACGGCGGCCGCGGCGGCTTCGAACGCGACGTCCAGCCCTCGCATCGCTACCTGACGAACGAACTCCGCGAACTCCAGAACATGGGCCGCGTCGCCCCGGTCGTGTTCCTCGCCGTGACGGCGATCCTCATGCACCTGGTCGTCTCCCGGCTCGTGGGGACGCAGCGCGAGCAGATCGCCACGCTCACCGCCTTCGGCTATCCCGCCGATCGGATCGGGATGCACTACGCGAAACTGGCGGTCGTCGTGCTCGCCGCCGGGGGCGTGCTCGGCGTCGCGCTCGGCTGGTGGCTGGGGATCGAACTGACGGAGATGTACGGCCGGTTCTTCCGCTTCCCGCTGCTCGCCTTCCGCCTCGACCCGGCGGCGGTCGGCTGGTCGCTGGCGGTGGCGGCGACGGCGGCCCTGGCGGGCGTGGCCAGGGCCGTGGCCCGGGCCGTGCGGGTCCACCCGGCCGCGGCCATGCAGCCGGAGCCGCCGGCCCGCTACCGCCCCTCCGTCGGCGAACGGCTCGGGCTTGCGCGGTTCCTCTCGCCGGCGGCGCGGATGACGCTGCGGCACCTGGAACGGCGGCCGCTGGTCACCGGGCTGTCGATCCTCGGCCTGGCGCTCGGCGCGGCCGTGATGGTGCTGGGAATGTTCGTCGGGGATGCCGTGAGCGACCTGGGCGACTTCCAGTTCACCGAGGTGCAGCGGTTCGACCGCTCCGTCACGCTCGTCGAGCCGGCCGGGCCCGGGGCCGTCGCCGCCTTCGGCCGGCTCCCGGGCGTGCGCCGAGTGGAGCCCTTCCGGGCGGTGGCCGCGACGCTGCGGTTCGGCCCGCGCGAACGCCGCCAGGAGATCATGGCCCTCGCCCCGGACGGGGAACTGCTGCGGCTCGTCGACCGCCACGGCCGCGTCCACGACGTGCGCCGCGAGGGATTGGTCGTCAGCGCGAAGCTCGCCGACCTGCTCGGGGCCCGGCTCGGCGACGCCATCGAGGTGGACGTGCTGGAGGGACGGCGGCCGCGTGTCAGCCTGCCGATCGTGGCCACGAGCGACGACATGGTCGGCACCGCCGCCTACCTGCACATCGACGCGCTGCGCGGCCTGCTCGGCGAGGCGGGCACGGTGTCGGGGGCGTTTCTCGCCGTCGACGCAGCCCGGGCCGCCGCCCTCGACCGGACGCTCGCCGAGACGCCGCAGGTGGCCGGCGTCGTCGCCCGCGACGTGCAGCTGCGGACGTTTCGCGAGACGATCGCGCGGACGCTCCTGCGGATGCGGACGGTGAACGCCCTGTTCGCGGCGGTGATCGCCTGCGGCGTCGTTGCCACGACGGCTCGGCAGAGCGTCATCGAGCGGTCGCGCGACCTCGCCAGCCTGCGGGTCCTCGGCTACACCCGCCGCGAGGTGGCGGCCATCCTCCTCGGGGAGCAGGCGCTCGTGACGCTCGCCGCCCTGCCCCCCGGGCTCCTGCTCGGGGCCGGGTTCGTGGTCGTCACGACCTGGGGCTACGATACGGAATTGTTTCGCGTGCCGGCGCGGGTTCACCCGCGGACCTACGCCGTCGCCGCCGGCACGCTCCTCGTGGCGGCGGCCGCGGCCGCCGTGGTCGTCAGGCGGCAGCTCGATCGGCTTGATCTCGTGGCGGTGCTGAAGGCGAGGGATTGATCATGACGGGCCGCTCGATCGCATCCCGGCTGCCGGCGGTCGCCGTGATCGCCGCGCTGGCGGCGGCCGCGGCCTGGGCCCTGCTGCCGGAGCGGGTGCCGGTCGAGGTGCGGCTTGTGACCCGCGGGCCGCTCGCCGTCCGCGTGGCCGACGACGGCGTGACGCGGATCAAGGAGCGGTATGTCGTCTCCGCGCCGCTCGCCGGTCGGATGAGCCGCGTCGAACTCCACGCCGGCGACCCGGTCGTGGCCGGCGAGACGCCGATCACGGTGATCGAGCCGACCGATCCCGCGCTCCTCGATCCGCGGGCCGAGGCGGAGGCGCTGGCCCGCGTCGAGGCGACCCGGGCGGCCCGGCGCAGGGCCGAGCCGCTCCTCGCCCGGGCCCGCGTGGCCGTCGAATACACGCGGGCCGACCTGGACAGGGCCCGGGACCTGGCCCCGAGCAAGGCGATGACCCACGAACAACTCGACGCCGCCGAGCGGGCCTGGAAGACGGCCGTCGAGGACGAGAAGGCGGCGGCGGAACGGGTGCAGATCGCGCAGTACGAACTGGCGCTGGCCGAGGCGGCGCTCCTGCGCACCCGGCCGCCGACCGGGCAGGGGCG
>JBKDUV010000025.1:0-8684 GCA_046339335.1 Planctomycetia bacterium
CGTGCAGGGGCTGCTCGATCTCGTCGCGCCAGCGGGCCGGCCGATGAGCGACGACCTGCTCGACCGCTGGGCCATGCTCGTCGCCGATCCGCTCGTTGTTCACGGTGCCGCCGCGCCGGTCGCGTCGACGGCGGTCTCGACACGGCTCTTTCTGGCGGCGCTTGACGCGAGCGTCGGGGGCGATGCAGGCCGTCGTGCCGCCCGGCTGCTCACGATCGCGGCGCCGACGACCCGGCTGGCGGCGGTCGGACGGGCCGTCGGCTGTCGCCACACGTTCACGATGCTCCCGGGCCTGCCGGAGGCCTGCCTGGTGTTCACGGCGGCCGGCCTGCTTCCGGCGGCGCTGGCGGGGATCGACGTCGTGCGGTTCCTGGAGGGTGCGGCGGCGGTCATGCGCCGGTTTCGTGAGGCGCCGGTCGACGTCAATCCGGCGCTCCAGGTCGCCGGCGCAACGCATTGCGCCGGCGGTCGAGGCATGCACGTGCAGATGGTCGCCCCGCCTGCCGGGCGGCTGGAGGCGGTCTGTCGGTGGCACGATGCCTGTGTCGACCGCCGCGGCACTGCGGCCGGGGGTCTGCTCGACATCCGGCTCGTGGTCGCCGAACCGCGCCGCGACCCGCTCGCCCTGCCCGCCGTCGGAGCCATGTGCGACGACGTCGACGGACTCGATGCCTTCGTCGGCCGCCGCTGCTCCGACGTCGCGGGCAGTGCCGGGCCCGACGCGGCGCGGGGCGGGGAAAGCCGGCCGCACATCACGATCCGCCTGCCGCGGGTGGACGAGCATGCGATCGGCCAGCTCGTGCAGCTGCACGTCCTCGCCGCGGCCATCACCCGGCGACTCTTCGCGGCCGGTGCATGAGCCACCGCGCCGGCACCAGCCGCCCGCCGGACGGAGGTCCTATAATCCCGGCCTGGATCAGCGGCTGCGGCCTGCACCTGCGGCCGCCGTCATCCTCACGCCGCTTGTCATACGCACCGCCCGGAGCCTTTCCCGATGCCGATCACGCTCACCTGGACCGGACACGCCACCTGGCTCGTCGACACGGGGCAGGGCACCCTGCTCGTCGATCCCTTTCTCGACGAGTGCCCAACCGCGAGCATGAAGGCGCACGACGTGGCCTGCGATGCGATCCTCGTGACGCACGGCCACTTCGACCACGTCGCCGACCTCGTGGCGGTCGCGACGCGGACTCGGGCCCAGGTGTTCTGCAACTGGGAGATCGCGCAGTGGCTGGGGAGACAGGGGGTTGACCGGGTGCAGCCGATGAATCTCGGCGGCAGCGTCGCCGTGCCGGGGGGGCGGGCGAAGATGGAGATCGCCCACCACTCGTCGAGCCTGCCGGATGGATCGTATGGCGGCAACCCAGCCGGCTGGCTCCTCGACGTGTCAGGCGTGCGCGTCTACATCGCCGGCGACACCGCGTTGTTTTCCGACATGGAGCGGATCGGCAGGCCGGTGCGGGGCAGGGGCCTCGACGTCGCGATCCTGCCGATCGGCGACCTGTTCACGATGGGGCCGGACGACGCGGTCGAGGCGGTCCGGCTCCTGAGGCCGAAACTCGCGCTGCCGAGCCACTACGGGACCTGGCCGCCGATCGAGCAGGACGCGGGAGCCGGGGCCCGCCGGCTCGAAGCCGAGGGGCTGGCCGCCGCGCGGGCGCCGGCGACCGGGGAACGGTTTACCGTGGGCTGATCGAGATCCTCGGGCCGGCGGCTTGCGCGACGCGTCGGGTTGGCGGACGAACCGCCATGAACGTCCCGGTGATTTCCTCCCGGTGTCTTCCCTTGAAGACCGATTCCGCGCCGCCCAGGACCCGCCGCCGCGCGGAACACCGAGGCGCTCGTCAGGGCCGGGCGGCATCGCCGCCGGGCAGCTCGACGGGCGTCGCGGGGGGCACCTGGACCTCGATCGCGTCGCCGACGACGCGGACCGGGAAGACGTCGACCTTGAGTTTCGGATTGTCGCACCAGGCGCCGTCGCAGATCCGGAACCGCCAGGCGTGCCAGGGACAGGTGACGATCCCGTCCACGAACGGACCTGAGCCGAGCGACGCCCCCATGTGCGGGCAGAGGTCGTCCAGCGCGTGGTAGGCGGTGCCGTCGTGGAACAGGGCCACGAGCCGGCCGGCGACCTCGTAGGTGCGGCCCGCGCCCGATGGTACGTCCCCGACGTGGGCGATCTTCACGAAGGGAACGTCCGCGCGTTCTGCCGCCGGCGGTGGTGCATCGTGGCTCATGGATCGATCCTTCCCCGGCTATCATACCGGGTATGCACGCCCGGTTCGCGCCGCCGTCCTCCTCGCCGCGTCGGATTCGCCTCCTCGCCCTCGACGTGGACGGCACCGTGACCGACAGCCGCCACGAGGTGACGATCGTCGCGGAGCGGGCGATCGAACGGGTGCGTGCGGCGGGCGTGCGGGTCTTGCTCGCCACCGGCCGCCGCTACCGCGACACGCTGCCCGTCGCCGCCCGGCTCGGGCTCGTCGATCCGCTGGTCACGGCCACCGGCGCGCTCGTGAAGCGGCCCACCGATCATGCCACGCTCCAACGGGCGGCCTTCGCCCCCGGCGTGCTCCAAGGGATCGTGGACCTGATCGTGGACGCCGGCCACGAACCCGTGCTGTACACCGACAGTTACGCCGCCGGCTTCGACTTCCACTGCCGCAGCCTCGACGGCGGTGGCCGCGGCCTCGGCGAGTATCTCGACCGCAACCGCAGCCTGGCCGACGTCCGCCCAGACCTGCACGTCGCCCCGCCGGCTGATGCATTCGCCGGCTTCGCCATGGGCGCGCGGGAGTCGATGCACGCCCTCGAGGCCGCGCTTCGCGACGCGTTCCCCGGCCAGCTCGCCCTGCACACGATCCGCAGCCCGCGGTATCGGGACTGGCTCTGCGAGATCGCACCGGCCGGCGTGACCAAGTGGACCGGCGTCGCCGCGCTCGCCGCCGAGTTCGGGATCGCAGCCCACGAAGTGTGCGCCGTGGGGGACGACGTCAACGACCTGCCGATGCTCGAGGCCGCCGGCCTCGGCATCGCCATGGGCAACGCCGTGCCCGAGGTCCGGGCTGCGATGCGGCACGTCGTGGGCGGGCACGACGGCAGCGGGCTGGCCGACGTCGCCGAACTCGTCCTCGCCAGCCTTGCCTAGCTCGCCCAGTATCGCGATTCGCGACGTGGGCATCGGTCGACGCCCCTGAAACTGGCCTGCCGATCGTGGCCGCAGGTCGGGTATTTCTCCACCGCCCGCCGACCGGTGCGCACTGCCCGCTCCGAAGAACCGAATCCATGGACCTGAAGATTCATCGTCCGCAGGCTGTCTGCAGCCTCAGCGGGCGGCCGTTCGTCGCCGGCGAGCCGATCTATTCGGCGCTCGTCCGCGGCGGCAGCGGGCTGGAGCGGATCGACGTCGCCGCCGACGCCTGGTCGGGCCCCCCCGAGCGGACCCTCGCCTGGTGGCGGTCCGCATTTCCGGCGACGCCGACGGTCGGGGCGGTGCTGGCGCCTCCCGACGTCCTCCTCGACGTCCTCGAGGAACTCGAAGGCCGTCAGGAGGACGAACCGCTCCGGTTTCTCCTCGCCCTGCAGTTGGTGCGGCGCCGGATCCTGCGGATTGTCGACGACGCCCCGGGCGGACCGACCGGCGATGAACTGCTGCTCGCCTGCCGGAAGCGCGACCGCGAGTACCGGGTGCGGGCGGTGTCGGCGGAGGAAGCCGCGGCCGACGGCCTCGAGGCCCGGCTCTCGGCCCTGCTCTGGTCGGGGGAGGCCGCATGACCGCGTTATCCGTCCCTCCGCTGCGACCGCGGCCCGTCCATCCGCAACATCCGGCAGGCACTCCGCGCCGTGCGGCCGGCCGGGGCGTCACGCTGCTCATGCTCGCGGCCTGCGTGGCCGCCAGCGGTGCCTCCTGTCCCGGTGTCCTGCGGACCTCGCAGTTCGGCACGATGCCGCTGCCGCGGACGCTTCCGGCGCAGCCCTCGCTCGAGCAGATCATCGCCACCGTGCACGACAACACGCAGCGGGTGAAGAGCTACGTGGCGACGCAGGCGACGCTGGCCGTGCCGGGCGTTCCCCGGCTCGCCGCCCGCGTGGCCTGCGAGCCGCCGCTCCGCTTCCGGCTCCAGGCGCGGACGAGCATCAGCGGCGAAGAGCTCGACCTGGGAAGCAACGACGACCTGTTCTGGCTCTGGATCCGCCAGCACCAGCCCCCCGTCACGCTCTTCTGCCGGCACGACCGCTACGACGACTCGCCCGCCCGGCGGATGATTCCGATCCGCGCCGAGTGGATGCCCGAGATCCTCGGGCTCGTGCAGTTCCGGCCCCAGGACCGGCACGAGGGGCCGTTTCCGCTCCCCAACGGTCGGATCGAGATTCGCAGCTGGCTCGTGCCGCCGAACGCCACGGCCGCGGACGAGGTCCGGAAGTCGACCATCCTCGACGGCATCACCGGCCTCGTGCTGGAGCAGCACCTGTTCTCGTCGGCGGGGCAGCCGTTGGCAAGTGTGCGGACGTCGCGGCACCTCGTCGATCCCCCGTCGGGCGCCGCACTGCCGCGTATGGTGGAGGTCTACTGGCCGGCGTCTGACGTGTCCGGCGAGGTGCAGTTCACGCTCGAACTGACGTCGATCACGACCAACGTGCCGACCGGCGATCCGGCGCAGCTGTGGCGGATGCCGGCGCGACCCGGCTTCACGCCGGTCGACATCGCCGCGTTGCCCCCGGCCGGGACTGCGCCACCCGCCGCTCCGTGACGCGCATCAGCCCTTGGCCCGCATCTTCTGCCGGGCCCGGGAGAGGGCCGGTCCGATGGAGTTGAGCGGCATGCCCGTGAGCCGGCTGATCTCGTCGTAACTGCGGGCCTCGAGATGGTGCAGCCGCACGAGCCGGGCCTCGTCGGGGGCGAGCTTGCCGAGGAGTGATTCCACCTCGGCACGGTTGTCGGTGCCCGCCGCGGCACCGTCCGCTGTCGCCGCGTGCCGCATGCGGGCTTCGGGCCACGGCTTCCCGTCGTGTCGCGGCATCGACCGCGCGAGTGCGCGAACGGCGACGCGTCGTGCGACCACGGTCAGAT
The DNA here is from genome assembly GCA_046339335.1 of Planctomycetia bacterium. Taxonomy (GTDB): domain Bacteria; phylum Planctomycetota; class Planctomycetia; order Pirellulales; family UBA1268; genus QWPN01. The sequence goes on from JBKDUV010000025.1 coordinate 5,072, forward strand.
AGGTGGAGAGACTCGACCGACCAGCGAACGAGCGGAGCACGGCCGCGTCGTCCCGCAGGCACTCGAGCAGAATTTCGGCGACGGCGTCGTCGCCGTCGGCGGTCGTCCAGGGCACCTGCCGCTGCTCGGCCGTCCGCCTGGCGACGTAGCTGAAGAGGCCGCCGAACCGGGTCAGGAACCGGTCCCAGGCTCCAGGCTCGCCGGCGAGGCAGCCGCGGACGAGCACCGCGTCGTGTGCGGCATGTGCCGTCGGGCTGGCTGGCTCCGTCGTCGCGTCGGACACGTCTCACCCCGACTGGCCGGACGGTCGGTTGCGGCCGGCGCCGCGCCGATCGCGGTCGCCTGCTTCCCCTGAATCATAGGGGGCCGCCGCAGCCGCCACCAACGGCACTCCGGCCGGCCCGGGCCGGTTTCAGGAAAACGGCTCGAAAGGCCGATGTCAGTTTCGTTGACAGGCGCCCCCGGCGGCGCTACCATGCCGCGCAGCAGGTCGTTGGGACGACGGTCTCGAGACCCAGGCTGCCCACAATCCGAGGAGGACTTTCCATGACGCACGTCGTCGCCGAGCCCTGTTTCGCCTGCAAGTACACCGATTGCGTCGTGGTCTGCCCCGTCGAGTGCTTCTACGAGGGGGACAAGATGGTCTACATCCACCCCGATGAGTGCATCGACTGCGAGGCCTGCGTGCCCGAGTGCCCTGTGGAGGCGATCTTCCACGAGGACAACCTGCCGGCCGAGTGGAAAGAGTTCAAGGAACTCAACGCCGAGATGGCCCCCCAGCTTCCGGTGATCACCGAGAAGAAGGATCCGCTCTGCGGCTAGTCCTTCGTCAGGAGAGGTCTGCGAGACAGTAGGCAGTGTCGACGAAGCTTTTCCATCTGGCGTACTTCGGGTTTCCGAGCTTGACGGCCAGCAGCGGGCTGCGGCGTGGCTTGGCGGGCAGGCGAACGAGGTGCATCCGCGCCTCCTGCGGCGTCCGTCCCCCCTTGCGGACATTGCAGGCCACGCAGGCGCAGACGATGTTTTCCCAGCTCGTGTCGCCGCCGCGGCTGCGGGGAACCACGTGATCGAGCGAGAGTTCGCTCGTGGGGAAGTGGCGGCCGCAGTACTGGCAGACGTTCTCGTCACGGGCGAAGATGTTCCGGCGGTTGAACCGCAGTCCCTGACGGGGCCCGCGGTCGCATCGCATCAGGCGGATCACCCGCGGTGCCTGAAGGTCGAAGCCGACGGCCCGGATCCAGTCTTGCTCCGGGGCGCGGAACGACGACCGCAGGGCCGACAGTTCCCGCCACGATGCGAACGAATAGGCGGCGAACTGCCCCTGTTCTATATGTACGACCTCGGCAAGTTCGCGGAACAGCAGGGCGATCGCCCGGCGCACGTTGGTGACCTGGACGGCGACGAACGAGCGGTTGAGCACGAGCACGCTCATTCCGAGCGCGGCTCCGGGTTGCACCGCGGCAGACGCGATACCAGACATGGAACGCTGGCTCCCGACCGGACTCGAGTCCTGCGGCAGTCGCCCGCTCCGGGCGGCCGCCCGATCGAAGACGAGTCTACCCGCAGCACGTCTGATCCGCCAACTGTCCCGATGCATGTCCGCCCGGTGCTTGCGTTCGCCGCCGGTTGCGGTCACACTCTGAAACGTGGTGGCGAGGCGGCTGCTACCGGCATTCCCCACGGTCTTTCGGAGCGGAAGATGCTTCACTACTCCTGCGATCTGTGCAAGCGGCCGATCGACGTCAAACGGGACGTCCGCCACGTCGTGAAAATCGAGGTCTTTCCGGCGGTCGAGGATCTCGATGCCGATGACGTCGAATTCTCCGACGTCGACAATCTCGAAGAGATGCACGAACTTCTCGAGAGTCTCGACGAGCGTGCCGCCGACGAAGTGGGCGACACCGCGACCCGCACGCTGCGGTTCGATCTCTGCGACGCCTGCCGGCAGCGCTACCTCAAGAATCCGCTCGGTGCGAAGACCACCAAGCAGTTCAACTTCAGCAACAACTGACCCGCCCCCCGCGGCACCACGCGGGACGCGGCGGTCATCCCGGCAACCGCCAGTCCGGGGGTGAGTCCTTCCCATCCGGCCGGTGTCGGGTAAGGTGGCTCGGTCGCCGCGGGCAGGGGCCCCGCCGGCGGCCGCCCGGGTCACGGGCAGCGCTCACAGGCCCACGTCACAGGAGACAGGTTCGTCATGGCCGGCCGCACGCTCGAAATCGCAGCCATCCCCGGGGACGGCACGGGCCCCGAAGTCAGCGCGGAGGCGCTAAAGGTGCTGGCCGCCGTGGCCGCCGCAGACGGGATCGACTACCGGGTGGAGACGCTCGACTGGGGCGGCGACCGCTACCTGCGAACCGGCGAGATCATCCCCGAGGGCGGGCTCGACACGCTCCGCGCCAAGGACGCCATCTTCCTCGGGGCCATCGGCCACCCCAAGGTCGCCCCCGGCATCCTCGAGAAGGGGCTGCTCCTCGACCTGCGGTTCAAGCTCGACCAGTACATCAACCTCCGCCCGGTGAAACTCCTTCCCGGCGTGGAGACTCCGCTCGCTGGCCGCGGGCCCGCCGACATCGACTTCGTCGTCGTCCGCGAGAACACCGAGGACCTGGACTGCGGCGTCGGCGGCTACCTCAAGAAGGGCACGCCCGACGAGGTCGCGGTGCAGCAGGCGGTCTACACGCGGAAGGGGACCGAGCGGTGCATCCGCTGGGCCTTCGAATACACCCGGCGCCGGAACAGCCCCAAGAAGACGCTCACCCTCGTCGCCAAGACGAACGTCCTGACGTTCGGCCACGACCTCTGGTGGCGGACGTTCCAGGACGTGGCCCGCGAGTATCCCGACGTCAAGACCGACTACAACCACGTCGACGCCTGCTGCATGTGGATGGTGAAGAACCCCGACGCCTACGACGTGATCGTCACCACCAACATGTTCGGCGACATCATCACCGACCTGGGCGGAATCCTCCAGGGCGGGATGGGCGTGGCGGCGGGGGCGAACCTCAATCCCGACCGGCGGCCCGATGGCCGGCCGGGCGTGAGCATGTTCGAGCCGATGGGGGGCAGCGCCCCCAAGTACACCGGCCTCGACCAGATCAACCCGATCGCGGCGATCAACGCGATGGCGATGCTCTTGGAGCACAGCGGCCATCCGGCGGCGGGCCGGAAGATCGAGCGGGCGGTGGCCCAGGTCACGGGCACGAAGATGAAGAGCCAGGCGGCGGGCCGGATGGGGCACGGCACGCGGGCCGTCGGCGACCTCGTCGTGGCGGCGCTCCAGACGGTCTGAAGGAAGAAAAATAGTCCGGCCAATGGCACTTCCGCAACGGTCTTCCAGCCGATGAGCGACTCGTGAGCGTCGGGAGGAGGGGTTCGGGCGTGCGGAGACGGTTTCCCGAGACGTCGAAACACCGCTTACGCCCCGCTGCGATGGTGTTTTTCTCGCCTTGGCGCAGACCGTCTCCCGGGTCGCCCGTCCGGGGCCTTGATGCCTCGCTTCCGGCACCGTTCAGAGGCTACGGATGTCGATCACGGGCAGCTCGTCGGGCGACACCTGAACCGCTGCGCGGTCGTCATCAGCCTGGACAAGCTCGCCCCAGTCCGTGGGCGG
>JBKDUV010000026.1:0-2664 GCA_046339335.1 Planctomycetia bacterium
TGTGCCATGTACGAGCAGTGGGTCCGCTGCCTCGACCAGATCCGCCGCGGGCTCGACGTGCTCGTGATCCGCGACAAGGACGGGAAGGTGAAATACATGCAGTCGACGCCAGCCGCGACGATGTTCGTCAAGCTGGCTCACTCGATGCTCCGGATCGAGCAGGAGTACGGCCTGACACCGTCGGCCAGGGCCGGCATGGAGGTACGCGGTGGCGAAGTCCGAGACACGCTCCAGGCGTTCATCGAAGGCCGCGCCTGAGAAGGCGACGCGGAAGCCGCGCGGCCCGGCGTGGAAGCGGCGGCCCGAGTACGTCGCCGGCTACACGTTCGAGCAGGAGCGGGCCGACCGCGTCGTGGCTTTCGTCCAGCAGTTCGTCACCATGACGAGCGGCCGGAAGTTTGCCGGGAAGCCGATGAAGCTCATGCCGTGGCAGGTCCACGACATCATCGAGCCGATCTACGGCTGGGTGGACGACCAGGGCCTTCGCCGCTACCGGCGGGCCGCGATCTTCGTCAGCAAGAAAAACGGGAAGTCGTCCCTCATGGCGGCCCTTGTCCTCTACCACCTCCTGGCCGACGGCGAGCCCGGGGCCGCGGTCTTCGGGGCGGCCGTGGACCGGATCCAGGCCGGCGTCATCTACCGTTCCGTCGCCGCGAGCGTCCGGGCGAATCCCGAGCTCGCCCGGGCCCTCGAGGTGATCGACTCCCGCTCGACGATCGTCCACAAGCCGACTGCCTCCCGGTACACCTGCCTCGCCGCCGACTCGTGGCGGGCTGAAGGCATCGACGCCTCGGCCGTCGTGGTCGACGAGCTGCACGCCCACCGGAAGCCGGATCTCGTCCAGGCCTTGACCTACGCGGGAGCTGCTCGAGCCCAGCCGCTCGTCGTGGCGATCTCGACGGCCGGCGAGTCGCGGAACGGGATCGGCTACCAGTGGTACCAGGACGCCCGGCTGGTCGAGGCGAGCCCCGAGGCGAACCCGACATTCTTCGGCAAGATCTATGAGGCGAAGGAGGACGACGCCCGGGGCGTCGAATCGCCCGAGGTCTGGCGCGACGCGAACCCGTCCCTCGGCGAGACGATCTCCGAGAAGGACTTCGCGACCGACAACGCCGATAGTCTCACGATCGGGACGAAGCGAACGTCGTTCCTCCGATACCGGCTCGGGATCTGGGCCCAGGCCGACGCCCGCTGGTTCCACGGCGACGACTGGGCAAAGTGTGGCCGCGAGCCGCTGGAGCCGCTGGCCGGCCGGCCCTGCTGGGTCGGGGTGGACCTCGCGAGCAACCTCGACATGACGAGCGCGGCCTTCGTGTTCAAAGAGGCGGACGGCTCCTACTCGGTCGAGTGGAAATACTGGGTCCCGTCGGAGACCGTCGGCGACCGGGTCCGCGAGGGGATCCCGTATGACACCTGGATCCGCGAAGGCTGGGTGACGGTCACGGACGGCCACCGGCTCGACCATGAGGCGGTCGCCCGCGACATCGTCGCGTACGGGGAGTCGCACGAGATCCGCGGCGTCGGGGTCGATCCCTGGCAGGCCGGGGCCCTGGAGACACTCATCCAGCGGGAAGGGATCGAGGTGAAGTCGGTCGCCCAGCGGACGGCCTACCTGAACGCGCCCTGCAAACTGCTCGAGGCCCTGGTCGTCGAGGGCCGGCTCCGGCACGGAGGAAACCCGGTCGCGGCATTCAACGCCAACAACGTGTGTGTCTACACGGACCCGACGGGCATGATCAAACCCGACAAGGCGAAGAGCAGCGAGAAGATCGACGGCATCGCGGCGCTCGTGAACGCCCTCGCCCTGGCCTCGACCGACGACGCCGAAACCGGCAGCGCGGACGACTGGAAGATCCAAGTTCTCTGAAACTTTACCGGGTGGATTGCGGGGGCTGACACTGGCGGCAGGCAGGGCGTGGAGCGCTGCCGCTCGAGGGTCCGCTGATGCCCCGCAAGCCTGCCGCCGCCCCGCGCCGAAAGAGTGCCGCGCGGCCGATCCGCGGGACGCTTGTCAACCTGCGGAACAGCCTGGCCGACATCAGCCTGAGCCTGTCGCCGCGCGACATCGGCCCCGAGACCGCGATCCGTGTCTCGTCGATCCTCGGGGTCGTGCGCTGGATCTCGCAGGCCGGGGCGGTGATGCCCCTCCAGATCATGCGGACGCTCCCCGACGGACGCAAGGAAGACGCGGCGATCCCCTGCTCCTACACGCTGCGGAAGCGGCCGAACCCGTGGCAGTCGGCCTATGACTTCTGGCAGCTCGTCGCCTACTGGACGGCCCTCCACGGAAACGCCTACTGCCGCGTCCTGCCCGGGCCGCGCGGCTTCTGTTCCGAGCTGCGGCCGATGCACCCGAGCCGGGTCAAGGTCGACCGGCTCTCCGACTACTCGCTCGCCTACAAGTTCTGGAACGACCGCGGCACCTGGGAACCGGTGCCAGCCTCGGAGGTGATGCACTGGCGATGGCTCTCGAATAACGGGACTATCGGCATGGCGCCGGCGGAACTGTGCGGGACGTCGATCGCCCTCGCCCGCCAGCTCGACACCGCGGCGACGGCCTTCTGGCAAAACTCCGCGCGTCCCGACGTCGTCCTGGAAACCCAAGAGAAGATCCCCGACGAGGCGATCGCGGCCCTCCGCGAACAGATCCGGACGCTCTACGGC
>JBKDUV010000027.1:0-8114 GCA_046339335.1 Planctomycetia bacterium
CAGGGTCCTCGCCGAGACGCTGCACGACGTCGTGCTCGGCGACCGCCTCGAGGAGATCGAGCGGCTCGCCGCGGCGGCGACGCGGCCCGAGGTCGCCCGGGCGCGGCGCTTGTTGGTCGAGTTCTCCCGGGAGCGCGGCTGCGAGGCAAGAGTCGGCCTCCGACGCGGGCCTTCGGCCCGACTCCCCGCCGCCGGACCCGGACGTCGCCGGCTTCGACCTCCTCGGCGAGTCCCTCGACCGCTGGGCCGGCTCGCTGGCAGAATGGCCGCCGGCGCGGCGGATTCACGAGGAGTGGCGGCAGGTGGCCCCGCGGCTCGACCGCGCCCGCCGTGAACTTTCGCGGGTGCTCGTCGTCGGCGTGATCGGGGGCACGGGCACCGGCAAGAGCACGCTCGTCAACGCGCTCGCCGGACGCGACGTGACGGAGGCGGGGGACGTGGCCCGCCCCACGACGACCGCGCCGATCGTGGTGGCCGCGCCCGACGTCGATCTCTCCTGGCTGCCGCTGGATGCGATGGCCGCGCGGGTGGTGCGGAGCGACGCACCTGCCGTGGCCAACATCGTGCTCGTCGACTGCCCCGATCCCGACACGCAGCCGGCCGCCGGTCCGGCCAGGACCGCGGACCGGGCCGCGCGGCCGAGCGACCGAAACCGCAATCGCGACCGGCTCGAGGCGGTGCTGCCGGCCTGCGACGTCCTGCTGCTCGTGGCCACGGCTCAGAAGTACAAGTCGTGGATCGTGGCCCGCGAACTTGCCGCCTTCGCCCCCGGCCGGCCGCTGCTCTTCGTGCAGACGCACGCCAGCCGCGATCCCGACATCCGCGCCGACTGGCGCGTGGAACTGGAGCAACAGGGGTTCAGCGTGCCGCGGATCTTCCGCCTCGACGGCGTCGAGGCGTCACGTCGTGCGGCGGCGATGCTGGAGCCGGAGCCGGGGTTCCGCGCGCTCAACGAGGCGATCGATCAGGAACTGGTGGGCCGCGCCGCGCGGCGCGTGCGGCGGACCGGCGCCATCGACCTTGCCGCCTGGTTCACGTGGCAGGCACGGTCGATGCTCGCTCCCGTGGACGAACCGGTCGCCAGGCTCACAGCCGGCGTCGCCGCGGAGCGGGCGCGACTGGAGTCGATCCTGTCCACGGCCGTGGGGGCGAAGCTCCGTGCCGGTCGCGGTGCCTGGCAGCGGCTGATAAGCGACGAGGTCGTCGCCCGCTGGCATGGCGGACCCTTTGCGACCTTCCTCCACGTTGTCGCGGCGTTGGGCGGGCTCTGGAGGCGGAGCGGCGTGGCGGGCGGTGTCATCGGCCGGCTCCTCGCCGCCGGCGGAAGGCCGGTGGACGTCGGCGGCGGTGGCTGGCAGGCGGTCGCCGAACTCGGCCTCGGCGAGACCGACGTGGAGCAGTCGCGGAGCATCCTGTCCGGCCTCGCCGCCGGCGCGGCGATCGGCGAGCCGCTTGTCGGCCGGCCGCGGATCGACTCCGGACCGGCGCAGGCGGCGACGTCCGCCGTCCTCGACCGCACCGGCGCGTGGCTCGGTGCCGGGATCGCGGCGCTCGTGGCGGAGCGACGCGGGCGGGCGGGGGGCCCGACGCTCCACTGGACGTGCGAGGCCGCCTTCTCGGCCCTCGTGGCCGTGGTGCTCGTCCGCGCGGGCTGGGATTTCTTCGTCGGGCACCTCTGGCAGGGGCGTTCGCAGGCGGGTGAAGGGGGATTGCAGGCGGCGATCGTCTGGGTGCTGCTCTGGGGATTGATGCTCCGCTGGATGGTCTTCGCGGTCGTGCGGCGCGGCCTCGACCGCGACATCACGGCGCTCGTGGGCCGGCTGCCGGCTGCGGGCCTCGTCGATCCCCTGCTCACCGACTTTGCGACGGCCGCCGCCCGGGCCCGCGGCTACCTCGACACGGCCGCGCGGCTCGACGGCGAGGCGCAGCGGCTCGCCGCGGCACTGGGCGAACCGGCAGCCCGGCTCGGCCGGCTGCGCGGAACACAGCCATGATGCGCGCCGGAGTGCTGGTGGTTACCGCCGTCGTCTCGTGCGCCGCGGCCGGCGCCGCGGAACTCGACGAGATCCGCTCGCGGGGCGAGCTCGTCTGGGCCGCGGACCAGGAGGGGGGCGGACCGCACGTGTTCGTCGACCCCGCCGCCCCGGCCAAGCTGACGGGCTTCGAGGTCGAGCTGGCCGCGCTGCTCGCCGGGGAACTCGGCGTGAAGGCCCGGTTCCAGCAGGGGCAATGGGACCGGCTGCCCCTGCTGCTCGGCCGAACGGCCGATTGCGTGATCAACGGCATCGAGCTCACGCCCGGGCGCCGGCGCGACTACCGCTGTTCACGCCCCTACTTCGCCTATGCCCTGCAGCTCGTGGCCCGGCGCGACCGGCCGCCGGCGACGCTCGCCGCGCTCGCCGTGCCGGGCTCCTCCGGCCCGTGGCGGATCGGCGCGCTCACCGGCTCGGCGGCGGAGAGCGCCCTGCGCGATGGAGGCTGGCAGGTGGAGGTGGTCGGCTACGACGGGACCGTCGATTCGCTCGAACAGCTCGCCGGCGGCGTCCTCGATGCGGTGCTGATGGACGACTGCATATTCACGTTCTATGCCGACCGGTTTCCGACCCTGCGCAGCGTCGAACGGCCGTTCGCCGGCGGCGCCTACACCGTGCTCACGGCGGCCGACACGCCCCGGCTCGCGGCCGAGATCGACGCCGCCATCGGCCGCTTGATCGCGGACGGCCGCCTCGAGGCGCTCTACGACCGCTGGGACCTTGCCGGCCGGCAGCAGATGCTCCTGCTTCGCGATGCGGCCGAGGTCCAGCCGGCACCGCGCGGATCGCTCGCCGACCTGGTGCGGGGGACGCTGCCGCTGCTGCTGCGGTCGGCCGGGATGACGCTGCTCCTGTCCTGCGCGGCGTTTCCGCTGGCGGTGCTCATCGGCCTGACGGTGGCCGTGGGGCGGACGTATGGACCGCCGTTCCTCAGGCCACTGCTCGCCGCCTACGTCGAGTTGCTGCGCGGCACGCCGCTCCTGCTTCAGCTGTACGCGATCTTCTTCCTGCTCCCCAAGATCGGGCTCGCCCTGCCGGCACTGGCGGCGGCGATCGTGGGCCTGGCCCTCAACTACTCGGCCTACGAGTCGGAGATTTACCGGGCGGGGCTCAAGGCGATCCCCCCGGGGCAGTTCGAGGCGGCGCTGTCGCTGGGCATGACCCGCTGGCAGGCACTCCGGCACGTCGTCGTGCCGCAGGCGGTGCGAATCGTGATGCCGCCGGTGACGAGCGACTTCATCGCTCTCTTCAAGGACACGAGCGTCTGTTCGGCGATCACCGTCATCGAGCTCACGAAGCGGTACAGCGTGCTCGCCCTGTCCACGGGGCGGATCGTGGAACTGGCCGCGGTCACCGCGGTCCTGTACCTGGCGATGAGCTGGCCGCTGGCGCTGCTCTCCCGCTGGTTCGAACGCCGGCTGGAGCGGCCGGCAGGATCCGGTTCTTGAGTGCCGCACTGCGGAGCCTTCGTCGATGATCACCGTCGCGTCGCTGTCGAAATCCCGCTCCGGCGGCCGCGTGCTCGAGGACGTCTCGCTGACGGGGGAGACGGGCACCGTGACGGCGCTCGTCGGGCCGTCCGGCAGCGGCAAGACGACGCTGCTCCGCTGCCTCAACGGTCTGGAGACATTCGATGCGGGGAGCCTGACGATCGCCGGCCACCGGCTGGAGGCGGGGCGGCATCCGCCGGCTGCGCTCGAGGCCCTGCGCCGCGACGTGGGGCTGGTGTTCCAGCAGTTTCACCTGTTTCCGCACCTCTCCGTGCTCGACAACGTCGCGCTCGCCCCGCGGCTGGTGTGCCGCCGCTCCCGCGCGGATGCGCGGGACCTGGCCCGCGGTCTCCTGGACCGCGTCGGCCTCGGGGCGTTCGCGGCCGCGCGGCCGGCCACGCTCTCCGGCGGCCAGCAGCAGCGGGTGGCGATCGCCCGGGCGTTGGCCATGGAGCCGCGGGTCATGCTCTTCGACGAGCCGACCAGCGCGCTCGACCCGGCGATGTCTGCCGAGGTCCTCGACGTGATCGTGGGCCTCGCCCGGGGGGGGCAGACGATGGTCGTTGTGACGCACGACCATGCCTTCGCCCGGCGGGCGGCCGGCTGGATCGTGCTCCTGGAAGCGGGCCGCATCGCCCGCCAGGGCCCGGCTGCGGACATGCTCTGAGCCGCACGCGGGAGCCGCGGGTCAGAAGTCGAGCCGTGCCGAGAACCACTGCCGCTCGTCGATCCGGTCCGCGACCGTCGTGAGGATCGTCGAGAGCGTCTCCGGAACGAGTCCGGCGAAGACACGCCGGCCGTCGATCTCGACCGTGACCGGTTCGTCGAGATCGACGAGATGCGCGTTGAGCAGGATGCTGAACCCGCCGTTCATGTTGAGCGTTCGCAGGCGGATGGTCTGGCCGTCGATCTCGGCCTCGAGGCGGGTGAATATCTGCGGCTTCCGCACCGCCAGCCAGGAAAACTGCCGATTGAAGACCCGCTTCGGCTCCCAGCAGATCTTTTTCGGATACGGGGCGCGCGTGAACTCGCTGATCCAGGCGACCGACTCGGCCGTCGTCTCCCCCGGCAGCCCGTGCCCCTTGTCGGCGTGGAAGGTGTATCGGTGGCGATAGCAGTCCGGATGCCGGGCGGCGAGTTCCGTGAGGATCCGGTCGCACTCGGCGTCGGACCAGGGGGGAGCGGGCTTGTCCTTGCCGCCGTGAGAGAAGGCGATCGGCGTGTTCATGAGATTGCCGACCACGCCCCAGCCCCAGGTTTCCCCGCGGGCATGGCCGACGAGAATCCCCCCAGCCCCAGAAACGAGGCCGGCGAACAGGTCGGCGTTGTGTCCGCCGATGTGCCAGGTGCCGTAGCCACCCATGGAGTATCCGGCCAGGAAGACACGGTCGGTGTCGACCTTCCAGGTGCGCTTGACCGCCCGCAGCAATTCCTTGAGCAGGGACTCCTCGTCCGGGTTGCCGGCCCACTCGGCATACTCCTTCCGCATCACGTCTGGCGCCACGAAGATGAACCTGTCGAGTCGGCGGCGGAACGCCTCCCTCACTTGCGGGCCGCCCATCGTCCAGTCGCCGGCGTCCTTGCCGCCGCCGTGCAGGCTGATCACCACGGGCCAGGGGAGTTCATCGTCCGCGGGCGGCACGGCCGGCGGACGCGCCTTGCGGCAGAGTTCCACGTGCACCGTGGTCTTGAGCGCGCCGAACGCGAACTTCTGCTTGCCTTCCGCGACCTTGCCCCTCGTGCGGGCTGCGGCCATGCAGAGATGCATCCATTCATCCGCGCTGCCCGGCGGAAGGGAATCGCGGCCGGCAAGGGCGGCGAGAACCGCGTCGGTTGCAGCGTCTGGCGCGAAGAACGCGTCGACCTGGCGGGCGAGGAAGTCGCGATTGTCTGCGCCGAGTGGGGCCGCCGCCGGCCGGGCAGCCTGGGCATGGATTTCCGCCCGGTCCGGAAAGCGTTCCGCCAGTTCCAGCAGCATTCCCTGGGCTTGCACCACGAGGCCCTGGCCGCGGGCCCACTCGGCAAGCGCCAGGTGACCGGCGATGTCGTCGCGGCCGAGGGCCCGGCGGCGCTGCGCGAAGTCTTCGCGTTGCGGGCGTTGGGAGCGGTCGATGTCCTGCCGCGTGGCGATCGCGGCCTTGGGCACCTTGTGGGTGAAGCCGCGGTAGATCTCCACTTCGACGTTGCTCTCGTCTTCGCTCTTCACGTCGCCGATGACCCGCCGTCCTTCGCCGCTGCTGATGATGGACTCTGCGCGGGCATGGAGCGTGCCGGTCAGGCATGCTACGAGCAGAGGCACCGTGGCGGGCAGGCTGCTCGGGCTCTGTCGACGCATGTGGTCACCAGTCGAGGCGTGAGAGGGCGGAGGCGACGAACGGACGGACAGGATGGTACTGCGCATGTGGGCACTGTGTCGCCGTGATCGCCAGCTGCCGCACGCGTCACCGCGTTCCGAGCCGGCACGTCTTGCCCAGGTGGCGCCGCCGGCATGACGGGGACCGATGTTTCGTGGCCGGACGCGATTCGGTGATTGCGGATGCCGTTGCGGCCGGGATAATCCAGTTCGCGTTCGGGGACCTTCTCGACATCCATTGGACGGATTTTCGTGGCCACCATCGCCCGCTCTCGCCCCGTCTCGATCCACGGCGTGCACTGGGAATACCTCGTTCCGATCGCCAGCGTGCACCTTCTCGCCTGCCTGGCCGTCACCCCGTGGTGCTTCAGCTGGTCGGGTCTCGCCCTCGCCGCGATCGGCACGAACGTCTTCGGCACGCTGGGCATCAACCTCTGCTACCACCGCCTCCTCTCCCACCGCAGCCTCACCGTGCCGCGCTGGCTGGAGCGAACCCTGGCGACGATCGCGATCTGTTCGCTGGAGGACACGCCCTGCCGCTGGGTCGCCAACCACCGGCTGCACCATCGGCACTCCGACGAGGACCCCGATCCGCATTCGCCGCGCGACGGCGTCATCTGGGCCCACATGGGATGGCTGTTCGAGCGGGCGCCGCAGCGGCGGTCGGCGGCATTCCTGGAGAAATACGCCCGCGACATCCTCGCCGACGGCTATTACCGCAGCCTGGAGCGGCGGCCGTGGGTGGGCGTCGCGATCTACCTTGCCCATGCCGCGGTCTTCGCCATGGCCGGTCTGCTCGTCGGCCGCTGGGTCGGCGGCGACTGGAGCCATGGCCGGCAGCTGGCGGCGAGCTGGATCGTGTGGGGCGTGTTCGTGCGGACGGTGCTCGTCTGGCACATCACGTGGAGCGTCAATTCGCTCACGCACCTGTTCGGCTACCGCAGTTACGTCACCGACGAGGACAGCCGCAACAACTGGTTCGTGGCCCTCGTCGCGATGGGGGAGGGCTGGCACAACAACCACCATCACGATCCGGCGAGCGCCAGCGTGCAGCACCGCTGGTGGGAGTTCGACGTCACCTACTACCTGATCCTGCTCTTGGAGCGGCTCGGACTCGCCACCGACGTCATTCAGCCCCGGCACGTTCGCCAGCGGGGCGGCGCCGGCTCCTGACGGCGCGGAGCAGCCCCGGTTTTCCGTTGCGTCGGCCGCGGCCGCGTGCTAGACTTACGCCAGTTCGGAATCGATGAAGGCGTTTGGCCGACGTGCGCGTCAGGCCGTTTTCGCCGCGATCGCATCTCTCGAAGCGACGTTCCGGGATGGAAGGCCAGGGGCCGTTCTCCCGCAGCTGGAGTCGCTTGGCAGGCCGTGATCCATCGTGGGATCGCCGTGCCATCGTGGCCCTGCTTCCGCTTTCCGCGCGTGTTTTGTGCGCCCCCGTTCCAGAAATGGCTTTTCAGATGACTTCGTTCACCGACCTCGGACTTTCCTCCCCGCTGCTGCGGGCCCTCGCCACTGAGGGCTACGCCACGCCGACGCCGATCCAGGCCAAGGCGATTCCCCACGTCCTCGCCGGCCGCGACCTGTTCGGCTGCGCCCAGACGGGCACCGGCAAGACCGCGGCCTTCGCCCTGCCGCTCATCGAGCGCTTGCTCTCCTCCCCGCGGCAGCGGACGCCGCGCCGCTGCCGGGTGCTCGTGCTGGCCCCGACCCGCGAGCTCGCCAGCCAGATTCACGACAGTTTCAAGGCCTACGGCCGGCACACCGGCCTCACGAGCGTCGTCGTCTACGGCGGCGTCAGCCAGCGGCCGCAGGCCGACGCCTTGATGCGCGGCGTGGACGTGCTCGTGGCCACGCCTGGCCGGCTCCTCGATCTCGTTGGCCAGCGGCTCGCCGACATCCGCTCGGTCGAGTTCCTCGTTCTCGACGAGGCCGACCGGATGCTCGACATGGGGTTCATCCACGACGTCCGCCGGATCGTGGACACGCTGCCCCGCGAGCGGCAGACGCTGTTCTTCTCGGCCACGCTGCCGGCCGAGGTACGGAGGCTTGCCGACGCCATGCTCCGCGACCCGCTGGCGGGGCAGACTGCCCCGCAGGCCACGCCGGCCGAGACGGTCGCGCAGTCGGTGTTCCACGTCGCCAAGAGCGGCAAGAAGGCGGCGCTCGTGTCGCTGCTGCGCGAGTCGCCGATGGACCGGGTCATCGTCTTCACGCGCACGAAGCATGGCGCCGACA
>JBKDUV010000028.1:0-5003 GCA_046339335.1 Planctomycetia bacterium
GTAGCCTCCCGCCTCGAACACCGTCAGCGGGCCCTGCATCAGGTTCAGCTTCGTCGAGTTCACCAGCCGCAGCCCGGCCAGCGGGTGCTTCGCCAGCACCCGCTCGTCGTAGATCGCAACCTTCTCCACCTCCACACCCTCGGCCACGATCGGCAGCATCGCCGACCGCTGCCGGTCGATCGTCACCGGCTGCTCGATCTCGTAGCGGAACAGCTCGCCGAGGTTCTCGCCGGCGGCCAGGCTGCGGATCCCCTGCGCGGCGGAGAACATCTGCTCCGACGCCTTGCTCAGGGATTCGGCCTCGCCCGCGGCCGCCCGCGGGGGAGCGTTTGCAGCGAGCGTATCATCCTTGGCCCGGTCGAGCCGCTCTGCATTGGCATTGAGGGAAGGAGCATCCCCATCGCTTTCTGCGCGGGCCCGCCTGAACTTGTCTTCCGCGGCCGCCAGGTCCTGCCCATAGACCTGCGGGAGGAGCGACGCGTACAGCTCCGGCACGACCCGCGGCCGCGGCACGTACAGCGGCTGGTAGAGATCCATCGTGAACGAGATCGGCCGGCCGCTCACCAGCGACATCCGCACGTCCTTCCAGTCCTGGTCCGTCGTGTTCTCCACGATCGCCCAGCCCTGCAGCCGGGCCTTCGTCCGCTGCTCACCCGCCGCCGCCTCGTCGAGCACCAGCCGGTAGCTCGTCTTCCACAGCGGCGACTCCTGCACGTAGCCCACCCGCACGTTCCGCTGCCCCTTCCCCGTGAATTGCAGCACCACCGACTTCTTGTCGTTGTCATGCCCCAGCGCCAGCACGGCGAGCGCCTTTTCGAGATCCCCCTGCAGACGCTTGTCCACGAGCCGGATCTCGGTGATCGCGTCGAGGGCAATCGTTCGCAGGCCGCCGGCCGTGAGCAGCGTCAAGAACTCCTTCTCGACCGTTTGTTTCTCGCCCGCGGGGACCGTCCGCCGCTCCACGCCCACGATCGTCCCCGCCACCCGGTTGGCGGCGTCGAGTTCCACCTTCTCCCCGCGCAGCCGGCCGATGATCTGTCCGAGGGACGGGTTGTCGGTGAGGTTGACGGCGAACGTCCCCAGTGTCTTCGTGATCGGATCGCGGGAGGCGTAACTCACCGTCGAGACGCTCCCACCGACGATGTCCTCGAGCACCATGCTCTTGAGCAGGTCCTTGACGTCGGCAGCGGGGAACTTCATCTCCACCGTGGCGTCGTCGGTCACCTTGCCGGCGTGCTGGAAGAAGCCGACGCCCGACGTGAACAGCACCACCCGGTCCAGCGGCAGACCACCGGCACCCGGCTGCGGATCGGCGGCCAGGCTGAGGCTGCACGCCAGCGCCAGGCTGACGGCGAGGATGCAGAACGAAGCGGACGACATCATGAAACTCCTCGGAAGGGGACGGGCAGGCAATGCTACCCTCGGTCGGTTTGACGCCCGGGGGCGAAAAAAGGTTCCCGGAGCGGGACGGGGGGTTTTTGCCGCACCAATCGCGGGGCACGGGAACTGTCCCGGGGCGACCATGACCGCAGGCCACGGCCACCCGGCTGCGACCGGCCGTGGCCGGACCGGCAGCGCGAACAATCGACTGCCGGTCGGTCCCGCCCGCGGGTCGGGGTACCCGCGGTCCATTCCACCGGCCGGTGATCCAGCCGCAGACGGGAGTCGGTCATGCCCGGGCATCGGAGCGGTGGCGAGAGCACGCGATCGGTACACCCGGCCACGGCCGGGGCCGCGGCGGCACTGCTCGTGCTCTGCCTGATCGCCATGCTGGCCGCCGCACAACCGCCTGCTGGTCGAAGACCGCCCGTCGCGCCCCGCTCGCCCGCTGCCGCCTCCGCCCGGCCGCAGCCCGATGCCGAAGAGCGGCAGCGGAAGGCACGATTGCTCGCTGGCGGCCGTTGGCGGCGGGCGGTGTTCGAGTTCGACGAGTGGCTGGCGACGCAGCCGGTCTATACGCCGGCCGAGGTGCGCCGGATCAAGGCCGACCTCGCCGCCCGGGTGGCCGAGATGTCGTCCTACGAGATCGAATACCTGCTCGATGCGCTCGAGGCCAAGCTGACGATCCTCGACAGCAGCCGGGCGCGGGAGGCACGGGACTGGCTGGGCCGCTACCTCGCGGTGATGGCGGCGTGGCGGCGGGCCGACCTGCTCGAGCATGTGCCGAACTTGCTCGACATGACCGCGGGGGAGTTGTCAGCGGCAGTCGAGGCGGTCGAGGCGAAGCGCCGCGCCGTGGAACAGATGGCCCGCGCGAGTCAGCGGAGCCGGCGCGAGCTGGCTGCGTTCACGGCAGCCGAGCGCGACCGCGAGGCTGCCGCGCGGGCGGCGCTGGGCCGGATCCGCCGTGGGGACGTGGCGTTCTCACCGTACCGTGGCCAGCCCGTGGGCGAACTGCCTTTCGCCGGCGCCTATGACAGCCCGACCGTCGTCGGTACCGGGGCGTGGTTGACGCCACTCGGCATCAACATCGGCGGCCTGTAGTCGGACAGTCGCCGCCGGCGACCCGCCTCACTGCGTCGATTGCACCCAGGCGGCGTGACGGTCGGCGATCCGGGCCGCCGCGCAGTCACCGGCGTGAAACAGCCAGCGATGCCGCAGCGTGAGGGTGTGCCCCTCTTTGACCTCGACGCGGCCCGACCCCTGCCGCTTGTTGAAGAATGGATTGGCGGCGAACAGCCCGTAGTCGCGGGCATGCCAGGAGTTGGGGCGGCCGACGTTCTGCGGATGGTCGAAGCAGGCGATGCCCACGGGCTTGCCGTCGATCGTGCCGGAGAGATCGACCCACGCGGCGGGCTTGCCCCAGACGACGGCATCCCGGTCGCCGGCCGAGTTGCGGTAGTGGCCGGTGCCCCCGGCGACGCGGAGCGCGTCGTGGACGCGGACCGCCATGGTTCCCTCTTTCGTCGCGCCGAAGATCAGCGGCCCGTGGCTCGCCGTGAACGTGATCGCATGGTCGACGATCCGATCCTCGCCGTCGGTCGAGAAGGTGAACGTCCGCCGGTCGGTGCAGACGACATTCCCCTTGGGGTCGACCCAGCGATTGGTCGTCTCGACGCGGCCGTCGCCGACGTGGTCGAGGGAGACGTGCTGCACGACACCCCCGTCGCCGTTCCAGAAGTTGACCCCGTTGACGTCGCCATGGCCGAACCAGAACGACTCGTGATGCGGATGGTCGTTCGACTCGCCGTTCACCTCGGGGCCGAGGGGAAATGACCGCGTCATTGTCAGCCCATGCGGTCCGTGGATCGGAAACAGCGTGGGCTGCCGCCTGGTCTTGAACAGGCATTCGGTGAAGGGCTTGCCGTCGACGGTGACGACGACCCGGTCCTCCTTGCGCTCCAGGGCCACCCGCGGGTCGTGGGCGCTTGCCGGGCCGCAGGCCAAGGCGACGAGGAGGAGGGCCGGGGGCATGACGCGAAGAAACGGCATGGACGGCCCGTTCACGGAGCGAGGCGTTCGATCGTCCACGGGCCATCGCCGCGGCGTCTGAAGAGAATCCGGTCATGGAGCCGGCTCGGCCGCCCCTGCCAGAACTCGATCCGCTCGGGAACGAGCCGGTAGCCACCCCAGTGTTCCGGCCGGGGGATTGCGTCGTCGTCGGGATTCGCTGCGCGGAACCGCTCGTAGAGTTCCTCGAGCGCGGCCCGGTCGCGGATCACGGCGCTCTGCGGCGAGCTCCAGGCGCCGATCCGCGAGCCGCTCGGCCGGCTGTGGAAGTAGGTGTCGGACTCGGATGCGGTCGTCCGCTCCACACGCCCCTCGATCCGCACCTGCCGCTCGAGCGAGGTCCAGTGGAAGACGAGGGCAGCGTGGGGATTGGCCTCGAGTTCCGAACCCTTGCGGCTGGCGTAGTTGGTGAAGAAGCAGAAGCCACGGCCGTCGAAGCCGCGCAGGAGCACGATCCGGGCCGACGGCCGGCCGTCGGGCGTGGCCGTGGCGAGCGTCATCGCCTCGGGCTCGGGCAGTCGCGCCGCCACGGCGGCGTCGTACCAGGCGGCGAACTGGGCGAACGGGTCGGCGGCGACCGTCGCCTCGTCGAGCGCGGCCTGCTCGTATTCCTTGCGGGCGTGCGTGGTCCTCGTGTCCATGACACTCCTGTCGGCTCGGCCGCCGTATCGGAAACGCCGTGGCCCGCGAAGGCCCGTGGCCGTGTCGTCTCGGCCGACTTGGACCGGTCGACGGGCGGTGCCGACAGACTACCGTTTTCCGCCGCTCTTCGTGGCGGAGCCGGTGGTGCGGCCGCTGGAGTCGCGGAACGTCGTCCGCGGTCCCGACTCGCGGACGCTGCCCGTCGTGCGGCCGCTCGAGTCGCGGAGCTGCGTGCCCGAGCCGGCCGGCGTGGCGGACGCGGTCGTCCGGCCGCTGGAATCGCGAAACGTCGTCCGGTTGCCCTGATTCGTGGCCGATCCCGTCATGCGGCCCGACGAGTCGCGGAACGTCGTCCGGTTGCCGTTTTGCGTCGCCGTGCCGCCGACGCGGCCGCTGGAGTCGCGGAATGTGGTCCGGGCCCCCTGGGTGGTGGCAGAGCCGGTCATTCGGCCGCTGGAGTCGCGGATCGTCGCCCGTTCGCCATCGCGGGCTTCGGTGCCGAGCACCTGCATCGACTGCGACGGTCGGCGCGGCTCGTCGGCACTCGTCGAGACCATGGGGGACAACGCCCCGAGGAGGATGGCACAAGGAAGGGCGATTCGGAAGCGGTTCATGTTCGTGTTCCCGAGGACAGGCGGGCCGGTCGGAGCGGGCTCCCGCACCCCCAATGATACGGGGTCGCCCCCGCCCGCATCCAGTCCGCGTTTTTCGCGGTGCACGGCCGGCCGGGCCACGTCACCCGCCACGCAGGGCCATCCGGCCGAGGATGCCGCGGACCACCACCCGCAGGAGCGAGTCCGATGTGTAGTCGGCCGCGGCCACGTAGTCGACCCGGTCCTCGGCGATCAGCCGTTCGAGCCGGCCCTGCGACTTCCGCTGCTCGAAGAGTTCGGGATCGAACACCGCCACGG
>JBKDUV010000029.1:0-16440 GCA_046339335.1 Planctomycetia bacterium
GCTGCGGGCGGTGCTCGAGCGGCCGACGGAGCGTTGGTGACGTGAGTGTGTCTCAGGCATCGGCCACAGCCGCGGCAGTGCCGCCACCCGCGCGGCCCGGCCAGACGCGTCTCGGCTGGATCGGCGCCGGCGTCATGGGCCGGTCGATGGCCGGCAGGCTGCTCGATGCAGGCTTCGCCGTCACGGTCTTCACGCGGCGTCGGGAGACGGCTGCGGGCCTGCTTTCGCGCGGGGCGGTCTGGGCGGATTCGCCAGCGGCGGTCGCCAACGAGAGCGACGTGGAGTTCACGATGGTCGGGCATCCGGCCGATGTCCGCGACGTGGTGCTCGGCACCGCGGGCGTGCTCGCCGGCCTCGCCCGCGGAAGCGTGCTCGTCGACCACACCACCAGTTCACCGGAACTGGCCGTCGAGATCGATGCCCGCGTGCGCGAGCGGGGCGGGTGTGCGCTCGACGCGCCCGTGTCGGGAGGCGA
Organism: Planctomycetia bacterium; assembly: GCA_046339335.1. Lineage (GTDB taxonomy): Bacteria > Planctomycetota > Planctomycetia > Pirellulales > UBA1268 > QWPN01. The sequence goes on from JBKDUV010000029.1 coordinate 476, forward strand.
TCGGGGCGCCCGCGAGGGAACGCTCACGGTGATGGTCGGCGGCTCCGAAGCCGTCGGCGCGTCCCTCACCGCCTGCTGGCAGGCCGTGGCAGGCAAGATCGTCGCCTGCGGCGGCCCCGGCGCGGGGCAGCGGACCAAGTTGGCCAACCAGATCGTCATCGCCTCCGGCATGATCGGCATCTGCGAGGCGCTCGTGTATTCGGTCCGCGCGGGGCTCGACCCGGAGACGACGCTCGAAGCGATCTCGTCCGGGGCCGCAGGAAGCTGGTCGCTGTCGAACCTCGCGCCGCGGATGCTCGCCGGCGACTTCGCGCCGGGCTTCATGGTGGAACACTTCGTCAAGGACCTGCGGCTGGCGCTCGACGAGTGCCGGCGGCTGGCGATCGACCTGCCTGGGCTGGCGCTTGCCGAATCGCTCTATGCACGGCTGCTCGAGCAGGGAAACGGGCGGCTCGGCACGCAGGCCCTCGTGCTGGCGCTGGCAGCACAGGCACGCTGTCACTGGCCCGCCGCCCAGCCGCCCCAGAGCCCCTGAACGCCCGCCGCAGCCACGGGCCTTTCAAGGCCGTATTTCCGCCGTTTTTCAGCGCCGCTTCGGCCCGGCGAACGAGCGAAAAAAAGCGGCTTGAGCGGCCGTGGCCTGTGCACTACAAGGGGACCGGAGGGGCGGCTCCGGCCGCCCGGTTCCGGAGCGCGTAGACGAGGACGCCCAAGCCCCGTCTACGCGCTTTTTTTGAATCACCGTGACGCGCGGTTCGTCGATCGTTGACCGCGGTGCGGGCTCGGCATGGACGCGCGATCACGGCATGCGGGATCCACGGATGGATTCGACGACGCGAGCGAGAGACGGCGGCTGCGGGATCATGCGCGTCGGCTTCCGAGGGTGGATGCTGGCCGCCGCCGCGCTGATGACGATCAGGTGTAGCCCGGTGCGGGCCGATCCCGGTGCCGGCGGCGACGCCTCCTGTCCGGTCACGGTGACGGTGCGGGCGCCGCACGCCCTGCTCCGCGCGGGTCCCGGCGACGACTTCTATCCCACGGAGCGGCTTGCCGGCGGCGAATCGGTCGAGGTCTGGGCGATCGATGCATCGGGGTATTGTGCGGTGCGGCCGATCCGCGGCAGTTTCAGTTGGCTCCGCGCGGATGACGTGACGGACGAGGCTGGCCGGAAGGCGGATGCCCGGCCGCGCGGAGGATTCACCGGCGTGGTCGTGACCGACGGCGTCGTGGCCCGGGTCGGTTCGCAGCTCAACGACCTGCGGCACGTCGGCCAGGTGGTCCTCGAGGCGGGGGAGCGGGTGAACGTCGTCGAGGAGGTCAGCGTCGCTTCCGGTCGGCATGCGGGGGCGTGGCTGCGGATCGCGGCTCCAGCCGGCGAGTTTCGCTGGGTGCGGGGCACGGAGATCGACCTGCCGCCGGCGTTGAGCGGTGCCTTGGCAGCGGCACCGGACGGAGTCGGCCTGACGGCAGCGGGTGAAGCGATCGCCGCATTTCGCGAGGCCGGTGGTGCGATCAGGCAGGTCGTGGCGGACATGAACGCGCCGGCCGAGATGCCGTTGCAGCCGGCACTCCAGCCGCAGGCCGCCGATCCCGCGGCACCCGCTCCGCGGTCGGGCTGGCTGCCGCGGGGAGCCGGCGTCTTCGACCGGCCCGCGGCCGTCGCGACGGCGGCCGGCGGTCCGGCGGCCGGCGTTTCCGAGGCCGAACTGGCCGACATCGACCTCGCACTCGCGCTGACCGTCACCGGGCCGAGCGAGTCTTGGAACCTGGCGCCGATCCGGGAGCGGCTGCGGCTGGCGGCGGCCCGGGCCGACACGGACTCGGACCGCGCCCGCGTCGCGGCCCTCGACGCGCGGCTGACACGGTTCGAGGGGATTCAGGGCAGGCAGCGGGCGCTCGTGGCGGCGCCTGCGGCGGCCGACACGTCCCCGCTGCGTCTGGGAAGCATGTGGTCGAGCCTGGGTGCCCTCGGCAGTCGGCCGATTCGCCCCGGCGTCCTTCCCGGCGGCAGCCCCGCCGATGGCCGACCAACCTGGACGCCCCCCGAGCAGATGGAGACGACGGGCCGGCTGGCCACCGTCGTCTCACGCCGGCCCGACGCGCCGCGCTGGGCGCTCGTGGACGAGCAGAACAACGTGCTCGTGTTCGTCACGCCGCAGGCGGGCGTGAACATGGCGCCGCTGGTGGGGCAGCAGGTCACCGTCCGCGGGGCCCGCGGCTACATGCCCGAATACAAGCGGCCGTACATGGTCGCCACCGAGGCCCGGACGCGTCTCGCGGCGACGCCCACTCCGACGGTGCCGGCCGACACGACCCGTTGAAGTGTCCGCATCTCGGTCAGCACAGGTCTGCCGCGGACGTTCGGAGCCATGAGCCGCGAAACGCGTGCCGGCCGAGCGGATCCGGCGTCAGCGGCGCATGGTCGCGTCGAGCTGATCGACCGTCAGCCAGCGGCCCGCGAGTTCCTCACGGATGTCATCCGCGACACCGGTCGCCGTCGGCGGCCGGCGGCCGGCGGCCAGGGCCGCGAAGGCCTGCCGGTCCTGCGGCGCCGTCTGCTGCATGCGGTCGGTGAGCCGGGCCAGGGCGGCCGGATTCCGCGCCGCGGCCGCCGTCAGGTGCGAGACGAACAGGCAGATCTCGCGGACGTTGGCGGCCGCCGACCGCATGATCAGCGGCTGTAGGGTGCGTGTGACGATCTCCAGCCCGAGCCCGTCCACGTCGAGAAAGGCGTCGATCTCCACCCCCTGCCGCTCGCGTCCTTCCTGGTCGGGACCGATCGCGTCGTAGCGAACCACGACGAGGCACGAGCCGGTGAGATCGCGGGGCGACAGTGATCCCGTGTAGCCACCGCGGGCCATGAAGACGCACATGCCGCCGGTCGCGGTCCGCTCGCGGTGGAGAAGCTCCACGGTGCCGGTCGTTCCGTAGCCGTCTGCAAGCCGCCAGCGGCCCGGCGCGACGGGGTCGAGCGACAGCTTCGAGATGCCGAGCGACCGCCACAGATCGACCATCACCTCCGGCCTGGAGACGGCGAAGTCGAGAAACTCGGCATCCGCGCTGACGGCCGCGGCGGGAAGGCTGCGGTGGATGGTGGCGGAGCGGACCGCCCGTGACACGGTGTCGCGGACATCGGCCGACATTCGCGCCGCCGGAATCCGCTCCGCGTCCCGCTGCCGGTGAGCCGCGGTCCGCTGCGGACGGGAGACGGTGTCGGGGACGGCCGACGGGCGTGTCGACGGTGCCTCGCCGGCCACCGCGATGCCCATGGTCAGGAACGCGCCGGCAAGCATCGCCATGTTCCGTGCGATCATGATCTCCCCCCGGCCAGCGATCCCCCGGCCGCCGGAATCCCGGCGGCAACGAGGTTTTCGGCCCGCGAAGGCGTTCCAGGCCAGTCAAATTCACCGGCCCGCGGGCAGGCGGATTGCCCATGTTTCCGGGATCACGCTGCCGGCCGAAACGGCTCTTGGCCCGCTGCCGCAGGTTCCCTACCATCCCGCTCCCTTCGTCCCGGCACGCGCCCCGATGCTGCACCTGCACGATCCCAACGCCGAACCCAGCCCCGATCCTGACCGCGCCGCCGGCGCCGATCAGGGCTCTGATCAGGGCGTCGATCCGCCCGCCAAGGACAGCGGGCATGCCCGCGGCTTGCTTGCCCGCGGCTTTGTCGCCTGGACGGGCATCTGCCTCAGGCATCCGCTCCTCGTCCTCGCCGTGGCCGTCGCCAGTGCGGCGGCGTGCGCCGTCTGGACGGGACGCAACCTTGGCTACAAGGTGAGTCGCGTCGACCTGCTCGACCCGCAGAGCGACTACAACAAGCTTTGGGTCGAGTACGTCCGCGAGTTCGGCGAGGAGGACGATGCCGTCATCGTCGTCGAGGGCGAGTCGCGCGACCGGGTGATCGCCGTCCTCGAGGAGTTGTCCCGCGAGGTGGCCCGCGAGCCAGATCTCTTTCATTCGGTGCTGCACGAAGTCGATCTGTCGCGGATCCGCTCCAAGGGGCTGCACTATCTCTCCGCGAGCGATCTCGCCGAGATCGAGCGGTTCATCGACAGGGCCGGGCCGATCCTCCAGGGCGGCTGGGCACAGCTCAAGGTCGGCTCGATGGTGGCGGGCCTCGCGGGACAGATGGTCGTCGGTGCGCCGCCGGCACAGGGCATGAACGGCGGAGTGAGCGGCGCCCAGGCCGGCCCGGTGGCGGGTGCGGAACCGGCTGTTGCCGCCATGCCGCGGCCCGAGAGCCCGGCCGGCGGTCTGGAACGGTTCAGTGAGGCTCTCTTGTCGGGTTTCGAGTCGACCGCCGGCGGTGCTGGCCGGCCTGACGACTACGTCTCCCCAGGGCCGCCGATGCCGGCCTCGCTCTCGACTCTTCGCGACCTGTCGAGCGAGCACCTTCTCGCCAAGGAGGGCCGCCTGGGATTCGTGCTCCTGCGGTTGAAGAAGGAGTCGACGGGCTTCGCCGGGGCGTCGGTGGCGACCGACGAACTGCGCCGGATCATCGCGGCCGTCCGCGGCCGCCATTCTGATGCCACGATCGGGCTCACCGGGCTGCCGGTGATGGAAGACGACGAGATGCGGAGCAGCCAGCGGTCGATGCTCTGGGCCAGCGGCCTGTCGTTGGCCGCCGTCGTGCTCGTGATCGTGGCCGGATTCGGGGGCATCCGCCATGCGTTGATGGCCAACCTCGTGCTCCTGATCGGCATGGCCTGGGCGTTCGGCTGGGCGACCGCCAGCGTCGGGCACCTGAACATTCTCAGCGTCACTTTCACCGTGACGATGATCGGCGTCGGCATCGACTACGGCACCTACTACGTCGGCCGCTACCTGGAGATGCGCCGCGCCGGCCACGACTGCGCCGAGGCGCTTCTGGAGACGAGCGGATCAGTGGGGCCGGGGATCCTCACCGGTGCCGTGACGACTGCGGTGGCCTTCTTCTGCGCGGCATTCACGAGCTTCGTGGGCGTCGCCGAATTGGGCATGATCGCCGGCGGCGGCATCCTTCTCTGCGCCGCGGCCGAACTGCTCGTCCTGCCGGCGTTCCTGGCTGTCGTCGATCGCAGCCGGCTCGGCAGGAGCATTCCCCAGCCGGTGCCGGTTCACGCCTGGCTGGCGCCCCTGTTCCGCCACCGCCGCTTCGTTGCCTTCGCCGGTCTCGCCGGCACGCTCGCGCTCGTCGGCGGCCTGCCCGAGCTGGCGTACGACCACAATCTGCTCAACCTGCAGGCCGACGGCCTGGAGAGCGTGGCGGTGGAGAAGAAACTGCTCGCCGAGTGCGACCAGAGCGTCTGGTACGCGCTCTCCATCGCCGACTCACGGGAAGAGCTCCTGGAGCGGAAGCGGCTCCTGACGGCGCTGCCGAGCGTGGAGCGGGTCGACGAGATCGCGTCGCTGCTGCCGGCCGACGAGGAGGTGAAGCGACCGATCATCGAGCGGATCCGCGGCCGATTGGCGGCGCTGCCCGAGCGGCCGCCGGAAATCCCCGTCGATCGGCTCGACGCGCTTGGCGAGACGCTCGCCTGGGCGCAGGCCGAGGCGATGAAGCGGCCCGGGGGCCTGCGGACGGCCTGGCAACTGGAGCGGTCGCGGGAGCAGCTCCGGCGGCGGGGGCCCGAGGACTGCTATCGGTTGCTGGCGGCGTTCCAGCAGCGTTCCGCGGGCGACCTGCTCTCCCGGCTCCACGCGCTGGCCGGCGTCGCGGACCCCGAACCGCCGCGGCTCGAGGACCTGCCGCCGAGTCTCGTGGAGCGGTTCGTGGGCTCGAGCGGCCGGCACCTGCTCAAGATCTACGGCCGGGGCGACATCTGGCGGTTCGAGTCCCTGGAGAAGTTCGTCAAGGACGTGCGCAGCGTCGACCCCCGGGCGACGGGCAATCCGCTCCAGGCCTACGAGGCGTCGCTGGAGATGAAGCGCAGTTACGAGCAGGCGGCGATCTACGCGATGATCGTGATCCTTGCGGTCCTCTGGCTCGACTTCCGCAGCATCTCCTGCACCGTCCTGGCTGCGTTGCCGCTGGCGATCGGGATGGCGCAGACGCTCGGCCTGATGGGCCTGCTGGGGATCGACCTCAATCCCGCCAACCTGATCGGCATTCCGCTGATCCTCGGGATCGCCGTCGACTACGGCGTCCACATCGTGCACGACGCCCTGGAGCGGCCCGGCCCCTATCGGATCAGCCCCTCGACCGCGAACTCCGTGCTCGTCGATGCCCTGACGACCATCCTTGGATTCGGTGCCTTGATGGTGGCCGACCACAAGGGGCTGGAAAGCCTCGGCCGCGTGCTCACGCTCGGGGTCACCGCCTGCACCGTGACGTCGCTGGTCTTCCTGCCGATCCTGCTCTCCTTCCTGCGGCCCGAACGGGCCGGGCAGCAGGCTTCGGCCACGGACGTCGCATCGGCCGGGAATGGCGTGGAGACGAAGCCGGTCCGGCGCCGGCTGGCCGCCTGACCGGCACCGGAAAGCGGACTTGTTTCCGCGTCGACCCGCGTGGTACCTCCCCATTCCCTTTCCTCCGGGTGCCCCATGACACGACCCAGATCCCTGTCATCTGCCCGCGGCATGCTGTCGCTGATCGCCTGCTGCGGACTCGTCGTCGCGCCGACACCGGGCGGCGGCGCGGAGTCCGAGCCGCGGGCCGTGCGGCTGGCCTTCGAGGACCAGTTCCGCAATCGGCGCGAAACCGAGCAGATGCGCGGCGACGTGGTCGTCCTCGTCTACGCCAACCGCAAGGCGGCCGAGGCGGCCGTCGAACTCGGCCGGCGACTGCACCTCCGGTTTCATCCGACGGCGGCCGGCGCCGCCGCCGAGGAATGGTCGCGTCAGCCGGTGACACCGCTCGCCGGTTGGCCGGCAGGCGTGCGCGTGCCCGATGTCCACGTCATCCCGGTCGCCTGCTTGCCCGAGGTGCCGAAGCCGCTCCACGCCGTGGCCCGGTCCCGGCTGCGCAAGGAGTCGGAGTTCGTGTCGGTGTGGCTCGACTTCGAAGACGCGATGCGCGAGACCTTCGGCATGGTCGCAGACGAGCCGAATTTCGCGGTCATCGACACCCTGGGGCGGACGCACAGCGTGCGGTCCGGACACCTCGATGACCTCGGGCTCGCCGAACTGGCAGGGCTCATCGACCGGCTGCGCTGGCAGGGGCGGACCGCTGGGCGGACGGCATCCCTGCCCGGACGGCAGCCGCGCTGATCCGTGGCACGGCCGTGCCGGGCGGGCCGCTACCGCGACCGCTCGCGGAGCCGCCGACTCGCCTCGGCCAACGTCTGACGTTCGGCAGGGGTCAGACTCGACTCCCCGCTGCGGCCGATCTTGGCGAGGATCCGATCGACCTCGTCGGACGCAGGGGCCTGTTCCCTCGCCCCGGCGCCTGCGTCGTCGTCGTCCGGATGGACGACCCGCATCCGCGACCGGACCCGGGCGGTCCAGTCTGGAAGCCGGCCGAGACTCTCGAGGCTCCAGCCGCGCCAGGCGTAGAGCAGACCGAACGTCGCGCCGGCCAGGTGGGCCGTGTGGGCGACCCTGTCGCCGCCGGACGCCGCCCCTTGCAGGTCGAACACGAGGTACAGGACGCCGAGCGCCCAGGCCGGCACCGGCAGCACGCCCCAGAGAAGCAGGGTCTCGTGGGGGTGGTACCAGATGAACAGGGCCAGGACCGCCATCACGCCGCCGCTGGCACCGACGAGGCTGCCCCCCTGTCCCCCCAGCAGCGCCGCCAACACCCAGGCGATGCCCGCAAGCACGATCGACAGACAGTAGAAGCGGAGGAACTCGGCCCGCCCCAGGATCGCCTCCGCCTCGCGGCCGAAGAACCAGAGCGTGAGCATGTTGAACAGCAGGTGCATGGGGTTGCTGGGATGCGGATGCGCGAGGCTCGGCCCGTCGTGCAGGAAGCCGTAGGTCAGGAGCTGCCAGAAGTGCGTCGGCAGGTGCTGCGGCAGATCGGACCGCAGGGCTCCGAGGTCGTTGAGCGAAAACCGCACCGGCAGCAGCCCCGCCGCGCCGATGAAATTGAGGAGCCAGATCGCGACGTTGATCCAGATGACGATCCCCACGGCCGTCCATTCCGGTGCGAAGGCGGCGGAGGAACGGTAGTAGCCGCGGTCCTGGTATCCCATGCGCTCGCACTGCCGGAACGGGGGCGGGCCTCCCCGGGCCCGTTCAAGCATGGTAGCAGACAGCGGGCCGCGGTCCGGCGGCTGCCGCGGGCCGCGGGCTTGTGCTAAATTCCTCGCCGGCGCCGCCCCGCGGGATGGGCGGGCGGATGGGACCACGGGAGCGAGGACGCACGAACATGGCGACCAACGGCGGACTGGGGCGGAAACTGCGGATGGGGATCGTCGGCGGGGGCCAGGGATCGTTCATCGGCCGCGTGCACGTCACTGCCGCGGTGCTCGACAACCGGGCGACGCTCGTCGCCGGAGCCTTTTCCAGCGACGCGGCCCGCTCCAAGGCGAGTGCGGCGGATTACGACGTCGACCCCGCCCGGGCCTACGGCTCCTATCAGGAGATGTTCGACCGGGAGCGGGCCCTGCCGGCCGACCGGCGGATCGACTTCGTCTCGGTCACCACGCCGAACCACATGCACTTCCCGGTGGCCAAGGCGGCCGTCGAGGCGGGCTTCCACGTCGTCTGCGACAAGCCGCTGACGCTCACGCTGGCCGAGGCGGAGGCGCTGGCCAAGGTCGTCGCCGGGGCGAACGTCGTGTTCGCCGTGAGCCACAACTACACCGGCTATCCGCTCGTGCGGCAGGCGCGGGAGATGATCCTCGCCGGTGAACTCGGCGAGATCCAGGCGATCCGTGCGGAGTACATCCAGGGCTGGCTGCGGACCAGGCTCGAGAGCGAGGGACAGAAGCAGGCCGCCTGGCGGACCGACCCGGCGCGGAGCGGTGCCGCCGGCGCGTTCGGCGACATCGCCACGCACGCCTACAACCTCGGCCGGTACCTGACCGGCCTGCTGCCGGAGAAGATCAGCGCGAACCTGAAGACGTTCGTGCCGGGCCGGCCGCTCGACGACTACGGGCACGCCGTGATCCGTTACCAGAACGGCGGCCTGGGCACGGTCACCGCGTCGCAGATCAGCCACGGCCGGGAGAACGACCTGCGGATCCAGATCGACGGCACCCTGGGGAGCCTGGAGTGGCGGCAGGAGAACCCCAACGAAATGCTCGTGCGTCGCAACGGCCAGCCCCACGCGATCTACACCCGGGACCCGAACGCGCCCTTCATGAACGCCTCCGGCAAGGCCGCCTGCCGGCTCCCCTCGGGACACCCGGAGGCGTTCTTCGAGGCCTTCGCCAACGTCTACCGCTCGGCCTTCGACGCGATGGCGGAAGTGGCGACGGGGGGCAAGCCCGACCGCATCGACACCGTCTATCCGAACATTCGCGACGGCGTCGAGGGGATGTTCTTCATCGAACAGGCGGTGGCGTCGAGCAAGGCCGATGGTGCCTGGCTGCCGCTGGCCCATCCGTTGGCCAGGCGCTGAGTCGGATTCCGTCCGGCCGGCCGGTATACTCCGGCGATCATGGCGGGCGATCCCAAGTACCTCGTCTTCGACATCGAGAGCGTGGCCGACGGGGCGCTCGTGTCGCGAATCCGTTATCCGGGCGAAAACCTCGACCCGGCGGCGGCGATCGCCCGCTACCGGGCGGAGCTGCTCGCCGAGAACGGCAAGGACTTCATTCCCTACACGTTCCAGGTTCCGGTGTCGCTCGTCATCGCCAAGCTCGGCCGCGACTACGGCCTCATCGACCTCGTGGCGATCGACGAGCAGGAGTCGCGGCCGCACGAGATCGTGCGCAAGTTCTGGGACGGCTGGCGCCGGTACGGCCGGCCGCGGCTGGTGAGCTTCAATGGCCGCGGCTTCGACATCCCGCTCCTTGAACTCTGCGCCTTCCGCTACGGGATCTCGATCCCCGACTGGTATGCCGAGGATGCGCGAAACTTCGACCAGCCGCGGTATCGCTACAACACGGCGGCCCACTTCGACCTCCACGAGTGGCTCACCAACAGCGGCGCCTCGCGGTTCGTCGGCGGGCTGTCGTTGGCGGCCAACCTCATCGGCAAGCCGGGCAAGATGGAGGTCGCAGGCCACATGGTGCAGGACCTGTGGGACGCGGGCAAGAACGCCGAGATCCACGACTACTGCCGGGGGGACGTCCTCGACACCTACTTCGTCTTCCTGCGATCCCGCGTCGCCGCCGGCGACATCGACCTGAAGCGGGAGCACACGCTGATCGAGCAGGCCCGGGCGTGGATCACGGAGCAGGCGGAGACGAGTCCGGGACTGCGTCGCTACCTCGCCGCCTGGGGCGACTGGCAGAGTCCCTGGGCCTGACGCCCGCCGGCGGCACGGACGCTCACTCCGCGATCACTTCCTTCACCAGCTGGATGAAGTGGCTGCCCCCGAGTTCGGCGGCCTTCTTTTCGGCGGCCCGCTTGTCGGCATAGTCGAACATCGCCATGCGCTTCATCGCCGAACTGAAGACGCCCCAGTAAGCCTTGAGGCGGGCCTCCTTGGCGGTCTTCTTCCGGCTCGGCTTCTTCGCGGCGGCCTTCTTCGGCTCCTTGGCGGACTTCTCCTTCTTTTCCTTGGCGGGCTTGTCCTTGCCCGCTTTCTCTTTGGTCGCCTTCTTCGCCTTGCCCCGCGCCTCGGCGGCCTCGGCCTGGGCCCGCAGTTCCTTCCGATTGACAACCTTTCGCGCCATCGTGAGTTCGTCGTCCTTCCCTTGGGCCGCGGCCGCCGTCGTGGCGGCTTCGCGAGCGAGTGTGGATGTCGGTCGATCGCCCCGCCGTTCGCTACCAGGCGGCGGACGCGGGGGAGTATAGCCTGCCCCGGCCAAACGGACGATGGCCGGTCGCGACCGCCATCGCCGCGGGGCGCTATACTGGGCGTGCCATGACGCCGGCCGCACTCGCCACCGCCCACCCAGAGCCATTTGCCCGATACCGGGTGCTCGACGACGCCGCGCTCGCCGAGCGGATCGCGGCGGTGCGGCGGCGGATGGGGCCGCGCCTGGTGATCCTCGGCCACCACTACCAGCAGGACGGCGTCATCGCCCACGCCGACTTTCAGGGAGACAGTTACCAGCTTTCCAAGTCGGCGGCCGAACGGGAGGGCTGCGAGGCGATCGCCTTCTGCGGCGTCCACTTCATGGCGGAGACGGCCGACATCCTCGCCAACCGGCCGGAGAAGCTGGCCGCCCGCGGCGGTCGCCGGGTCTCGGTCGTGCTCCCCGACATGGCGGCCGGCTGCTCGATGGCCGACATGGCCGCGATCGAGCAGGTCGAGGATGCCTGGGCCGACCTCGGCACCGCGATCGACACGGCCGAGCTCACCCCCGTCACGAACATCAACTCGGCTGCCAGCCAGAAGGCGTGCTGCGGCCGTCACGGCGGCATCGGCTGCACGTCGAGCAACGCCCGGGCGGTGCTCGAATGGTCGTTCGCCCGCCGCCGCCGGGTGTTGTTCTTTCCCGACCAGCACCTGGGACGGAACACGGCCCGGACGATGGGCGTGCCGCTCGACGAGATGTGCGTCTGGAATCCGCACGACCCGACGCTGGGGGGCAACGCCCGGGCGCGTCTGGAGCGTTCCCGGGTGATCCTTTGGCAGGGACACTGCAGCGTGCATGCCATGTTTCGCCCGGAACACGTGGACGCGATGCGGTCCCTGATTCCCGGCGTCAAGGTGCTCGTCCACCCCGAGTGCGCGATGGAGGTCGTGGACAAGGCCGACCTGGTCGGCTCGACGAGCTTCATCCTGCGGCAGGTGGAGCAGGCAGCGGCCGGCAGCGCCTGGGCGATCGGCACCGAACTGCATCTCGTCAAACGGCTGGAGCAGAACCATCCCGAGCAGACGATCCGCTTTCTTTCGCCGGTGGTCTGCATGTGTGCGACGATGTACCGGATCGACCTCGCCCATCTGTGCTGGAGCCTCGAGCACCTCGAGGCCGGCCGGCCGGTGAACGTGATCCGTGTCGACGACGAGACCGCCCGCTGGGCGTTGACGGCCCTGGAGCGAATGCTCTCGGTCTGAACGGCTCCGCCCGGCCGTGTCAGTGATCGTCTGCCGGCACGTCCCAGTCGCGAAGCGTGGCGTGCAACCGGGCGATCTTCCCCATGAAGTGATCCATCGAGTAGCGGCCGGCCGCAAGCACGATGTGCGTCTTCGCCTCCGCCATGTCGCCGGTCGACTCGGCATACAGGCCCAGATAGAGGTGCGCGTAGCAGAGCTGGTTGCGCCGCACGTCCTCCGGCCCCGCCTCGGCTGCCGCCAGCACCTCCGCCGGCGTCCCCGTGCCTCGGAAGAGGGCGAGAATTTCCCGCATCGGCACCCGGTCGTCGTCGCCGACCGGCAGCAGGGCCTTCCGCGCCGCCGCCGGGTCCTCCTGCCGGGCCGCGCAGGCGAAGTGCCAGGCGACGTTCTCCACGTCGGCCGGATTGGCGCCGCGATGGACCTCGAACTGCCGGCGGCCGTCGGCGAAGCGGCCGGCGTAATACAGCGCCAGGCCGCGCTGCCAAAGCTGCGGCTCGAGTTCGGGCCGGACCGCGACGAGGGCGTCGAAGTCCTTGGCGGAGTCGGCGGGTTTGCCGGCGAACAACAGCCGGACGGCGTCGTTGAAAAGCTGTCGCGGCCCGCGGTCCTCGGCACGCACGGCGGCGGCGACGAGCCCGAGGCCGGCCAGGACCAGTCCCTGCCAGGGACGCGAAGGGGCACGGGCCATGTGATCCTCCTGCGGTTTGGGAACCCGGTCAGCGGGCGACGACTGCGTCGAGCTGCCCGTGAATCGCCAGCAGCCGGCGGTGCCGGTCGTAGGCCCGGTCGAAGACCTGGGTCGCCGTCGGACGGGGCACGAATCGACGGGGCGTGCCCGACCGATGACGGGCGAGGAACCCGCCCCAGTCGTCGCCGCGGCCGGCGAGCGTCTCGGCGCGATGCTTGGCCAGGAGCGCAGCGCCCCAGGCCGTTCCCTCAGTCGCCCCGGCGAGGATCGACACCGGTGTGTTGAAGGCGTCGGCCAGCAACTGGCCGAGGGCCGGCGTCTTCGTGAGGCCGCCGGAGAGGACGATCTCGTTCCGCGGAAAGCCCTGCGCGTCGAGCAGATCGCTGCCGATCCGAAGATTGAAGATCGTCGCCAGGAGCATCGCCTTGGCGACGTTGCCGGGGGTCGCATTCGCCCCGTCGAGGCCGATCACGCAGGCAGTGCCGCCACGCGACACGCCCAGCCCCGGCTCGTCGTCGAGAAAGGGAAGCGCGACCAGCCCTCCGCAGTCGTCTGCCGCGGAGAGGACCTCCGGCATCACGGCCTCGAAGGCGTCGCCGCCGGCCCGCAGCCGGCCGAACATCTCGACCACCGTGTTCATCGCCGTCGTGCCGTTGCGCAGGAAGACCATGTTGATCGGCTTGCCGTCCGGGGCGCAGAAATGATCGATCCCGTTCGCCACGCCCTGAAAGGCCCGGTCGCCGACCGAGTTGGCGACGACGCTCGTGCCGAAACTCATCGCCACCATCCCCGCGTCGCCGATCAACGAGCCCGCCAGGGCCGCCGGCTGATCCCCCTCCGCAGGAGCCACGGGAATCCCGGCCGGCAGGTCGAGCAGGGTCGCTCCGTGCGGTTCGAGCCGGCCGCCGTCCGCGCCGGCCCGGCGGACCGCGGGCAGGTGGGTGGCGAGGGGGGGCAGATGGCGGCCGGGGCAGGTCGCCGCCACGACCGCGTCGAAGTCGGCCAGCAGTCGGGCGTCATACCCGAGAGTCGCCTGATCGATCGGAAACATTCCCGACGCGTCGCCGATGCCGAGCGTCCAGCCGCCCGTCAGCCGGCGGGCGATCCAGCCGGCGGGCGTGGTCAGGTGCGCGACGCGAACGGCGGTGTCGGGCCGATTGCGGATCGTCCACAGCCAGCGGGCGGCCGTGATCCGTTTCGGCATCTTGACCCCGAAGCGGGCCGTGAGCTCGTGCCCCTCGTCCTCGTTGCGGCCGTCGCACCAGAGCCGGGCCGCCGCAAGCGGTGCGGCCGCATCGTCGCCGAGCACCTCGCCGTGCATCTGGCCGGAGATGCCGATCGCACGCACGTCAGGCTCGATGCCCGCCGCGGCGAGCGCCCGCCGCAGGTCGCGGATCGCCGTCACCAGTGCCGCTTCCCAGTCGGCGGGCTGCTGCTCGTAGCATTCCCTGCCCAGGCTGGGAACCATGTCGTAACTGCCATGTCCATGGGCGAGAATCCGCATCTCCTCGTCGGTGAAGATCACCGACAGGCCCTGCGTGCCCGCGTCGATGCCCAGGTATCCAGCGCGTTTCATGCCACGGTTCCTCGCGTTCCTTGCCTGTGCCTGGACGCAATGGTCGGGCATGGGCGTCGATGTTTCAATGCGGTGTCGCGTCGCCGCCGGCAGGGCGACGGTCGTGGCGCCCGACGGTCGCCGCCGCCGTCCGGCCGGAGGGTATATTCGACGGCCGCCGATGGCCGTGGGGTGACGATCCCCGTGGGCCTTTCTCGATCAGGAGCATTCCGATGACCGTTTCCCGTGCGTCCGGCTTCCAGTGGCCGTGGTCCCTGATCGCGACCGCGTTCGTCACGGTCGTCTGCTTCGCGCTCGTGAGGGTATCGGCCGCGGCCGACCCGAGTCCCGCGGCACCTTCGGCCGTGAAACCGGCGACGAACATCGCCGAGCACAGCCGGTGGGTGATCGCCGCCGACTACTCCGCCGACGGCGGGCTGCTCGTCACGGCCGGCGGCGACAGCCTCCTCTACCGTCCCGGCGACGTGGTCGTCTGGAAGGGGGACGGGACGCGGATCGGCGATCTAGCCGGGCATCCGACGGCGGTCTGGGCGGTCCGAATCTCGAAGGACGCGATGCTCGCGGCGACGGCCGGCTACGACGGCCTGGTGAAGGTCTGGAACCTCTCCGCCCGCTCCCTGAAGCACGACCTCAAGAAGCACAAGGGCTGGTGTCGGACACTCGACTTTTCCCCGGACGGAAAACTGCTCGCCAGCGGCGGCGAGGATGGCAACGTCGTGATCTGGGACCCGGTCGCGGGCACGGAAGTGAAGACGATCGCCACCGGGAGCGCCGGAGTCACGGCGATCGCCTTCGCGCCGCAGGGCTCGTTGCTGGCGACCGGTGGCGGTGACAAGGTCGTCCGGCTCTGGGACGTCGCCAAGGGCACCGAGCAGGCCAAGCTGGAGGGGCACGGCGAGCCGATCTGGTCGATCCGTTTCGCGCCCGACGGCGGTACGCTCGCCACGGCGTCGGCCGATCGCACCATCCGCCTTTGGACCGTCGCCGACGGCAAGCCGGCGGCAACGCTGGAAGGCCATGCCGATTGGGTGACCAGCCTCGATTTCTCGGCCGACGGCAGTCGGATGGCGAGCGGCGGCATCGACGGCAGCGTCAAGCTCTGGGACGTCAAGGCGCAGGCAGAGCAGGAGGGTCCGGAGAAGGCGAAGTCGAGCGTCTGGACCGTGCGGTTCGCGCCCGGAGGCAACTCGATACTCGTCGGCACCCATGCCGGGGCCCGGGTGACGCCGACGCCGACGCCAAAACTGCTCCCGCCGAAGCCCGCCCCCGAAACGTCCAAGTAGGCGGGTGCCGTGCCAGGCAGGGCGGTCACCTCCCGATCGTGCCGCCCGCTTCCGTGACCGCGGCCGAGGTCTGGTATCATGCTCGGCATCGGTCGCGCACGGCGACCGCCATCCTCGTCGGCTGTCACCATCATGAAACGAAACACGTTGCTCATGGCCCTGTCCGTGTCGGCCCTGCTCGGGGGCCTCTTGGCGACCCTCGCAGCCGGCCTGGTTCCGATCCGCGGGTCGCAGCCGGTGCGGGCCCTGTCGGCCGTGGCGGACGACTCGTTCGCCGCCTGCACCGCACGGGTCGACAGCGGGATCGAGGGTTTTTTCATGCTTGATTTCCAGACCGGTGACCTCACCGGCGGCGTGCTCAATCCGGTCATGCAG
>JBKDUV010000030.1:0-11421 GCA_046339335.1 Planctomycetia bacterium
CCCATGAACGGCATCGGTCCCGATGGACGGCCCACGGTCCATTACTACGCGCCGACCTACACGTTCACCTACCAGATCGGCCCGCCGGTCGTCGGGGCGCGGCAGCCGTGGAGCGTCAATCGGCCGCAGGCGGCGTCGTGGCAGCAGCCGGTCAACGGCCAGTACCCATATCTTGCCGGTCCCAACCAGCCCGCGGCGTACGCACCGAATTACAACCCGCCGCCGTACCCGTACCAGGCCGCGCCGCCGCAGCAGAACGCGTTCCTGCCGGCGCCGGCGGTGATCAATCAACCTCTGCCGCAGCCCGCGTTGCCGCCGCCGGCCGCCGCCTATGCCCCCGGTCCGCAGGCTCTCCAGCAACCGCCCCAGGCATGGGGCCCGGCGACCGCGTCGGCCGGCGGGTGGGCCGGTGCTCCCGACGTTCAGCAACCGGCCCCGACGGCGGCGATCGGCCCGCCCTTGCCGCCGGTCGTTCCGGTGCCGCCACAGCCGGACATGCCGCCGATGGTGCCCGTGCCGGCGGGCATTCCCGTCCAGCCGGCAAGCAGCGGCGGTGCACCGCCGGCCGCACCGCCGGCGTCCCGGGCCGCGAACTCGCATCTCTGGCGGGTCGTGAAGGTCTACGACGGCGACACGGTGACATGTCTCGACGACATGAACCAGGAGCAGAAGGTGCGGCTCGCGGGGATCGACGCGCCCGAGGCGCGGCAGGACTTCGGCCAGGTGTCGCGGCAGGCGCTCGCCGGCATGGTGTTCGGCAAGACGATTGAGGTCGTGGACGAGGGCCGTGACCGCTACGGTCGCTGGATCGGCCGGCTCTACACCGCCGGCATCGACGTCAACCAGCAGATGGTGGCCACCGGCAACGCCTGGCACTACGCCGACTACTCCAAGGATCCGTCCCTGGCCGCGGCCCAAGCCCAGGCCCAGGCGCAGCGCATCGGCATCTGGTCGCAGCCGAACCCGACGCCGCCGTGGGAGTATCGAAAAAATCAGAAGAAAACGCAGTAGCGAATCGCGTTCCGCGCCGCGGGCGGCACTGATTTGGGCCGCGGGGCATGCGCGGTTAGGCTTGGCGTGCGGTGAAAACTGACCGAGAACCAACAGTCGGCTCCACGCCACGCGTCACTGCCATGTCCTCGATACCCTGGTCGATCTCCGAGGACGCCTACGACGTCAGTTTCAACGTCCCCCAGACGCTGCGGCTGCGGTTCACCCGTGACTGCTTCGGGGCCGACTGGGATCAGGTCGCTCCCTTGTTTCGCGGCGATGACGCCACCGCCCGCGTGCAGGTGTGGGTCGATCGGGCCGTCGCCGCCGCCGACCCGCGGTTGCTGCGGAACCTCGCCGCGCGTCTCGAAGAACAGCGGCGAGAGGTCGAACTCGTGGCCCCGATCGAGTGCCTCGACGGCGGCGAGCAGGCGAAGAACAACGAGCAGACAGTCGCCCGCGTCCTTCGATCTATCGAGCGCGACGGTCTCGATCGCCGCTCCTACGTGCTCGTCGTCGGCGGCGGTGCGCTCCTCGATGCGGTGGGGTATGCCGCCGCCGTCGCGCATCGCGGGATTCGGCTCGTGCGGTTTCCGACGACGACGCTCGCCCAGGCCGACTCGGGCGTCGGCGTCAAGAACGCGATCAACGCCTTCGGCAAGAAGAACTGGAAGGGAACGTTCGCCGTTCCCTGGGGCGTGGTCAACGACCAGGGGCTGATCGCCCCCCTTCCCGACCGGGATTTTCGCGCGGGGTTCTCCGAGGCGGTGAAGGTCTCGCTGTTGAAGAGTCCCCCGGCATTCGACTTTCTCTGTCGGCATGCGGCCGACATCGCCCGGCGCGACTGGACAGCGGTCATGCCGGCCATCCGCTCGAGCGTGCTCATGCATCTCCACCACATCACGCACGGTGGCGACGCCTTCGAGATGCAGTCGGCCCGGCCGCTCGACTTCGGGCACTGGTCGGCACACAAGCTGGAGCAACTCACCGACTACGAGCTGCGGCATGGCGAGGCCGTGGCGATCGGCGTCGCGCTCGACACGCTCTACTCGCACCTCGCCCTGGGGCTCGATCGGGCTGCCGCATGGCGAGCGGTGAGGGCCCTTCAGGAACTGCATCTGCCGATCCATCACCCGCTCTTGGAAGAGACGCAGATCTTCGCGGGGCTGGAGGAGTTTCGCCAGCATCTCGGCGGCCGGCTGACGCTGACCATGCTCCGCGGCGTCGGGCACCCGGTCAACGTGCACGATGTCGATCCTGCCGCGATGGCCCGGGCGATCGCCATGCTCCGGGAGATCGACGCCGAGTGGCGCAGCGGTTCGGGCGTGCCGCAGCCGGTGCGGACGGGCTGACGGTCACGTGCGGCCCGGGCCACCAGCGAGCAGGCAGCCCTCCGCAAGGGGGTGGGGAGGATTTGTTCTGGCCGGCTCTCGCGACATCCATCTGAGCAGACCCGCCTTGACGCGTCCGGGCGGCGTTCACTATCCCCCCGCCGAGGCCGTCTGTCAGCGATGCCGACGTGACGGCGAAGGCTGGGGTGCCTCTGGCCGCAGGGCGTGAAAGGAAGTGCACAGCGATGTCCACAGTGACGGCCGGAGACGTGGAAGCGAATCGCGTCCGCCAGCGAAGCTACGAGTCGGTGTACCAGTCGGCCGACGACCCGTGGGACTACTTCTCCTGCGCCGACCGAATTCGTTTCGAACGCATCGCTGCGACAGCCCGGCGGTGGTCGTCGCAGCCGGAGCGTGCCCTCGACGTGGCGTGCGGCCTGGGGCAGCTGACCGTCCGGCTGGCGGAATTTTCCCGCGAGGTCTGGGCGTACGATTTCGCACCGTCAGCCGTGCAGCGGACCCGGGAGCGGTGTCGTCAGGCGGGGCACGAGAGGACTCGTGTCGAGGTCCGTGATGCATTGGACCCGGGATACGCCAGCGGATCCTTCGACCTGATTCTGATGTGCGACATGGCGACGGATGGAAACACCGCGTGGTGGTGTCAGGTCCTCGAGAAGCACAAGGAACTGCTCGGCTCGGGCGGCACGATGGTGGTGGCCGGCCGCGTCAAGGCGAGGCGGCGGCCGGAATTCGAACGCACGTTTGCCGACCGTGGCGGCGTGATCGTGGACCGGATCCTGTTTCACGACCGCTACTGGTACAAGGCCCGCAGCGCTATCAAGCGTGTCCTGCCGGCGGCATGTTCCCGATCCCTGCTCGGACAGGACTGGTTTTTCAATGGCGCGGCCGCCATGGGCAAGCTCCGGGGACCCCAGGGTTCGATCCACTACGGCGTCGTCGTCCGCTTTCCGTAGCCGGTTTCCAGCAGTCCATCGGGCAAAAAATCCGCCCGCGCGAAGAAGCCGACAATCGCCCGTGTTTTCCACGTGATTCCGGCCAAGACAGAAAAGCGGGCGAAGGGACTCGAACCCTCGACATCCAGCTTGGGAAGCTAGCGCTCTACCAACTGAGCTACGCCCGCGACGACAAAAGTGTAGCAGATCGTGGCCTCGACCGCACGAGCCACAGGCGGCCGACCTGCGGCCGACGTGCCCGCGTACAATCGGGGCCACGAACGGCCGGTATCGATGCCCGGGCCAGATGTCCTGCGGCTGCTTTGCCGACAACGGGGAGCGAACGAGCATGACGGAAGAACGGACGGAACGCACGGGCGAAACCGTACGGCCGGTGAGCGGAAAACGTCGGCCGTGGCGACGAGGTTGGCTGCTTGGTGGGCTGCTGATACTCGGCGTCACGGTCGCCATCCTGCCCCGCCTACTAGGCACTCCGCAGCGCATGTCGGGGCTGATTGCCGCCATCGTGCCTGAACTGCAGGCCGACGTGCGGATCGGCCGCGTCCGGATCGGCTGGCTCGGTCCGATCGTGGCCGAGGAGGTCACAGTGGTTCCGCGGAACGGTGCCCAGCCGCCGCTCACGGTCGGCCGCATCGATTTGAGCAACGGCCTGGCGGCGATCCTCCTTTCTGCCGGCGACCTCGGGATGCTGCGGGTCGAGCGGCCGCAGGTCGCGGTCCTTTTCGACTCCGCGCACGCGTCGAACCTCGACGGGCTGGTCGCGCCGCGGGCCACGCCGCCTGGCGGTGGCGGCCGCGAGCAGCGGCGCAGCCCGGTGCGCATCGACATCGAGGTGATCGACGCCATCGTCCGGATCGCCGGCCCGTGGACGGAAGACACCTGGGTCAGCGAGCCGATCGATGTTCACGCGGCGCTGCGGCCCTCCGCCGATGGAACGGCCAGCGAATGGACGATCGAACCCGTGCAACTGCTCGCCGATGCCCGGCTGCAACCGGCCGTGGCTCAGGGTGTGCTGGCCTACATCGCGCCGATTCTCGCCGACGCCACCCGCACGAGCGGACGGTTTTCCCTGCGGCTCGACGGGGGGCGGTTTCCCGTCGGTGATCCCGCCTCCGGCACCGTCTCCGGCGAACTGGCGATGCACGAAGTGGTGCTCGGTCCCGGGCCGCTCGTGGCCAGCCTGGTGCAGTCGCTGCCCGGCCGGATTCCGGAACCGCCGGCTATCAAACTCGCCGAAGAGTCGCGGGTCAAGTTCCATCTGGCCGAGCGCAGGGTGTTTCACGACGGGCTCAGGTTCGGGCTGCCCCTCGCCCAGCCCGGCCAACGGCTCGACATGCACTCGCGAGGTTCGGTGGGTCTGGACGACCGCACGCTCGATCTGAAGTTGTCCGTACCGATTCCGGAGGGCCTCCCGCAGGATCGGCCGCTCCTGGCGGCGCTTTCGGGAAAGACCGTTTCGCTTGGCATCGGGGGCGTGCTTGGGGCACCGAAGGTGGAGTTCGACGGTTCGATCGCAGCCACGGCCACGAACGTGGTGGGCGAACTCATGGACCGGCTGCGGGCCCGAAACGGCGGCGTCGGAACCGCCGGGACCGGTCCGCGGGACTCTGGTCAGCCGCAGCCTGGTCAGGCAAGCAAGCCGCCGGTCGTGGTCCCCGATGCCGACCATGAAGCATCGGCGGGCGACGCCACGGCCGCGGAAGTCATCGACGTCGTTGGCGATCTCCTGGATGAAATTGCCAAGCGACGGGCCGCGCGGCGGGCTGCCGAAAACGCGAGTCCGGAGGACCAGGCTCCCCGTCGCGGTGGGCGGCTCCTGCGGCGGCTGCTGGTGCCACAGGGTGGCGAAGCCACGCAGGGCGCAGCCTCGGGCCCCCCGACAACGTCTCCCCCGCCGCCGGCGTCCGGCTTGGACAACAGATGAAAAAAGCCGGGCCTCCTGCAAGGAGGCCCGGCTCGTTCGATCGAATCCAGTTCGACGCATCCTTCCTTCGGCTTGTGCCGAAATCGTCGCCGCCGAGCAGGGTTCTCTGCGATCAGGGCTGCGATCAGGTCGTGGCCGGAGCAGCGGGGGCGGCCGGGGCAGCGGGAGCAGCCTCGGTCGGAACGCCCTCGGAGATCACGCCAGCACCACCACAAGCGCCACCGGCACAGCCGCCCTCGACAGCGGCCTCGCCGCAGGACGAGCAACCGCTGGCCTCGCCGCCGCAGGCACCGGCATCGCCGCAGGCACCGGCATCGCCACGGGCACCGGCATCGCCACAGGCACCGGCATCGCCGCAATCGGCGGCCGCAGCCTCTTCACCGTGGCAGCGACGCTTCTTCAGGCCGGCCAGCAGGCCGCCGTGGCACTTCTTCTCCCGATGCTTGGCGAGCAGGCCGCCATGGCACCGCTTGGCACCGTGGCAACCGTGGCCGGCAACGGCTCCAGCGTCACCGCCCACGAGGGCGATGGCGACGAGGGCAAACAACATCGCGACAGAAAAACCCAGGAAACGCTTCATCACAAACCTCCACAGGGGGACAGAACGCTTGTGCGTCCATGAAGCCGTCACGAAGTGAACCCCGATCCGGGACGGCTACCGGACCGCAGCGAACGTGGTGTTCCGAACGGAGATTTCACAGACACCCCCGAACGATTCGGAAGAACGAGGAAGATTTGCCGGCTGGCAAGAATCTTCCGCCTGGGAAATCTAGGCAGGTAGGCTAGCAGCCTTCGGCGGTCTGTCAAGAATCCAGGGCAGCGCGGATCGCCTGCCGGGATAAGGGCCGAGTGGCCGGAATTGACGCAAAAGCAGGGGAAATGCCTGCCTCATCGGGACCGACGGCACTTCCCTGGCACGATGTCCACGGCACCGGTGCTTGGTCCCGGGATGCGGTCTCGGGATGCCGGGCAGCTGATCTCCTGCCAGGCAGCCGAGGGCGACCGGCAGCCCTGGGGTCAGCGGACCGTGGCCGGCGGCGTGCCTCGGGCCGTCTGGGCCTTGCCGCCGTCCTTGGCCGCGCCGGCTGCCGCTGCGGCCCGCTTCTGCAATTCAACCGCCACCTGTTCTTGCTTGGCGAGCATGTCTTCCGGATCCTCGAAATTCAGCAGGAGCGGGGCCATGTCATCGAACACCTTCATCGCCATGCCGGCGACCCGCCAGCCCTCCGGATCGAGCCGCACGACCCAGACGACGTTCTGCTCGGTACGGAAGCCGTCCGTGTCGGTGTCGGTCCAGGTGGTGCCAACGTGGGCGAGGTCGTCCGACTCGCTCACCATCTCGCACTCGTGCACCGCGTACACGGCCGAATCGGCGACCGGCGGTGCGACGGATATTCCCAACTCCTGCGTTTTCGCCTTGGCCAACTTGGTCAGCAGTCCGCTTGCGCTGGCATCATCGCCGCGTTTGATCGCGTCGAGAAATGCGACGACCGTTGCCTTCGCCGGCTCCGTCCGCGCGCTGCCCCCGCTGGACCCGCCGCAGCCCGCGGTCGTCAGGCAACAGAGCAGCCCGATCAGGCCGGCGGAAAGGGCATGCTGGACAGGGTGGACGATGCTCGGACGATCGCAACGCATGGTCGGACAACTCCTCCGGGGCTGAGACGCTGGCACGGGGCCGCGCCCATGGCGGCCAGCGGGCGGGGAGGGTGACGGTCGCAGCCCCGCCGGTCAAGACGAAATGTCGACCGCGTCGACCGTCCCGGTTCGGTTACAATCCCGTCGGATCGAGGCCGGATTGAGATCGGCCACTCGGGATTCGGTCATTCGACGGATAAATTCCGCCCTGGAACATCCCGGACGTAGAGCCCGGACGTGGAGAACGGTCGCATGCGGAACGAGCGCGGGCGGGACAGGCAAGATGGGCAAGCAGCCGCCGGCCGGCCCAGACCGAAGCAGTTCGCGATCGGCTGCTGCCTGCTGTTCGTCGCCTCTTTTGCCATCGCTCAGCAGGCCCGCGAAGTCCGTCGGGCCCGGCCGCCCGCCCAATGGGACAAGGCGGCGACGGCAACCTTCTACGACGACGCCTTCGCCACGCTGGTCGGGCCGCGTCCCGCTTTCACTCCCGCGCCAGGTCAGGGCCGGTCCGCCGACCCCGGTGCCGACGTCCCGCAGGCGACGGCCTTCAAGTGGTCGACGATCGTGTCGAGTGACGCGCTCGTGGACGAAATCAAGCAGGCCCGGGCGACGGCGAAGGGAGCGGTCGCCAAGGTTTCCGACTTCAAGGCCGGGGGCTACAGGAAGGTCCGCGTCGCGTTCGGCTCTGCTGCCGCCGCCTTCGCCGTCATCGCCGCCTACGACAAGGATGCCCGCTGGAAGAGCGACGCCGCAGCGGCCCGCGACCTGCTCGCCCGGGCCGGCACGAACTGCAAGGTCGGCACCGATCAGTCGTTCAACGAGGCCAAGGACCGGGTGGCGGACCTCGACACGCTCATCGAGGGGAGCAACCTGACGTCCAAGCCGGACCGGGACGACGACTTTGTCTGGAGCCAGGTTGCCGAGCGGTCGGCGCTGATGCTGCGGCTGGAGGAGGCCGAGGGGCTGGCTGTCACCGCCGCGGCCAGCCGGTCCGATTTCGTGCGGCTGGCCGAGCGGCTCGGCAACGAGGCCGAGATGACCGCGGTGATCGCCGAACTGATCCAGCAGCGGAACTACGAGGACCATGAAGACGCCGAGTACCGCGGGCATGCGGCGGCAATGCGGGCCGCCGCGGCCGAGATTCGCGCCGCCGTCGAGACCAAGAACCACGAGGCTGTGGTCCGGGCCGTGGGCAACCTCAAGACCTCGTTCGACGCCTGCCATGCCGACTATCGCGGCTGAACGGCGCCGCGGAGCGTGGCGCCGGCCTGCCCCGGCCGGTCACTTCGCCGCGAGCAGGTCGCGGAGCGGGCTCAGCGGCACCAGTTCCGCCAGTCCGGCGTCGGCCATCTCCCGGCCGGTGACGTAGCGATGCGTGGCGATCCAGTGGTGGATCAGGTCGGCCGCTCGGCCGAACAAGTCGGCCAGCAGCACGTCCATCTCCTTCTCCAGTTCGGCGAAGTGCCGCGACCACTCGGCGGCCTCACGGATGCCGATATGCTCCTCGCTCTGCCACTTCATCGGATGAAAGAGGAACACGCTGTAGGGCGTGACGAGCCGCCGCTGGCAGGCGGCGAACGGCCAGAGCGCCGCCGACGAACATTCCCCGGTCACGACGGCGGTGGCCTTGATGTCCCGCAGCCGCAGCAGGCCCAGGAGCGACATCGCGCAGTACGGGCTGCCGCCGGGTGAATCGATGTAGAGAATGCACTCGCCGCCGGGGGCGACGCCGAGCAGGCGATCGGTCAGTTCCGATTCGCTGTCCGTGAGATCGCCGACGAGGGCGATCTCCAGCGGCCCCTGATCCTCGGCGGAACCGTCGCGATCCGCGGGTTGGGGCTCGGTTCGTCGTGCCATCGGTCGATCGCTTTCCGGGGAGTCGCGAACGTGCGCCGCAGCCGCCGGTTGCGGATCGTAAAAGCGGTCACGACAGGAAACAAGGATGGCTGCTGAATCCCGCGAAAGCCTTGTCGGCGGGGAATCGCGGCAGGATGATGGAGGGTCGGCGGTCGTGGCGGCGATCGGCGCGGAGACGGAGGGCGATCGCGTGGGCATCGTGGCGTTCTGCCCGCAGGGGCATCGGGTCAAGGTCAAGGATCATCTCGCCGGCAGAAAGGGCGTCTGCCCGTCCTGCGGGGCACGATTCCGGATCCCGCTCGAATCGGTCGTCGATCCGCCGCCTCCCTTGCCCGTCGCGCGGATCGTGCCGCTCGACGCCGCGTCGATCGCGACGCTGCCGCGGGCGCTCGTCGCTGCGCCGGCGCCCGACGCCGGCCGCGTGCAGAAGCCGGTCGCCGTGCCCGCCGCGGCCGCAGCGTCGGCCCCGCGTCACCCCCTGCTCGACGACCGGCCGGACCTGGCCTGGAGCACGGCCGTAGCCGGTGGCCTCGCGTCGGCACCGATGTCGGCCGCGGCGATGCGGACATGGCTCGATTCCGGGACGGTCGCGGGGAACGAACTGGTCTGGCGGGCCGATTGGCAGGACTGGCGGCCGCTGGAGGAGGTTTTTCCGGACGCGGTGCCGGCCGGGAAAACGTGATCCGGGGATCGCGAATACGACCGGCGTAGCCCGTGCCGCGTGGGCCGTCCGCGGTTCTGGTACAGTGCGGCTCGGACTTGCTTCACGCGAAGGAGAAACGACGATGGCGACGGTGAACTCGGCGGTGCGGATTTCGGCGGCCTGCCTGTGCCTCGGGCTGTTGTTTGCGGCCGCGTCCTCCGCCCACGGGCAGGCGGGTGTCGCGGCTCCCGCGGAAGGTCGCGTCTTCACGGTCGCCCGCGGCGGCTTCTCGCTCGAGGCGCCCGAGGGATGGCAGCGGGTCCAGCCCAAGTCGGGCATCGTCGAGACCGAGTTTTCGATCCCGTCGGAAGGCAAGGGGGCCGATGGCGCGGCACTCCCGGCCGGCCGGATGACGGTCATGGGTGCCGGCGGCACGGTCGAGGCCAACATCGACCGCTGGCACGGCCAGTTCACCCAGCCCGATGGCAAGCCCACGAAGGAGAAGGCGACCACGAAGAAGATAGACGTCGCCGGCTGTACGGTGACGCTCGTCGACATACCCGGTACGTACAAGGACGCCCCCGCCGGCCCGTTCGCCGGCGGCCAGGCGGTGGACAGGCCCAACTACCGGATGCTGGCCGCAATCGTCGAGACCGGCGACCAGGGAAACCACTTCCTCAAGTTCTACGGCCCCGCCGCCACGGTCGAGAAGTACGCCGCCGGCTTCCAGAAGATGGTGGAGGGCATGGTGAAGGCGGGCAAGTGATCCTGCCCGTCCGTCGGCCGCGATGAAAGTCACCGAGTTCCTCGACCACCACGGCATCGCGGGCAATCCGTTCGCGGAAGAGGACGCCCAAAACGACGCCGTCTTCAAGCGGACCTGCCTGGAGACGACGTTTCATCCGGCCTGGGCCAAGATCTGCGGGGACCCCGCCGACCCCGGCACGGCCGTCGTCTTCGGGGAGAAGGGGGCCGGCAAGACGGCGCTCAAGCTGCAGATGGTCCGCCACTACGAGCGGCACGCCGCCGAGCATCCGGACCGTCGTGCCTTCGTCGTCGTCTACGACGACTTCAATCCGTTCCTCGACCGGTTCATCAGCCGGGTGGGGCCGGGGCGGCCCGTGGAAAAGCTGCTCGCCCAGTGGAAGCTCTGGGATCACATCGATGCGATCCTGGCCCTCGCGGTGACGCAACTCGTGACGCGGATCAACAGCGGAGCATACGCGATCACCCGCCTGCCGGCGCCCCAGGCCCGCGACCTGGCGGTGCTGGCCCCCTGCTACCACCAGTCGCCGGCCGAGCCGGTCCCCGCCCGCTGGCGCCGGCTCAGGTACCGGGTCGGCTACCGGGCCTGGCGCGGCCTCTGGCCGCGAGCGCTGGGCTGCGCCGTCACCGCCGTCTTCGTCGCCGCGGTCGTCCGCGGCCTCTTGGCGGGAGGATCGCCCGACTGGCTGCGGCAGTGGTGGCCGTGGCTGGTCGTGGGGGCCGCCTGGCTGCCGGAGTGCGTGCGCCGCGGCCGGGCCTGGTGGCGCGGCTGGCGGATCGTCCGCTCGATGCGGACCGGCAACCGCACGCTCGGCCAGCTCGTCCCGGCGCTGGCCCGGATGCCGGAGGTCGATCTCGCCGGCCAGCCGCTCCCCGCCCTGGCGCGGAGCGACGACCGCTACGAACTGCTGGCCAAGCTGCAGGGCGCGCTGGCAACGCTCGGCTACGCCGGCCTCGTGGTGATCGTCGACCGCCTCGACGAGCCGCACGTGATCAACGGTTCCGCCGAACGGATGCGGCAGGTGATCTGGCCGATCTTCGACAACAAGTTCCTCAAGCTGCCGGGCCTGGGCTGCAAGCTCCTCCTCCCCGGAGAACTGTACCGATTCATCGAGCGTGAGACGGAGGCATTCAACCAGCGGGCACGGCTCGACAAGCAGAACCTCGTGCCCTCGCTCGACTGGTCGGGCGAGACGCTGTACGACATCGCCTCGGCACGCGTCCGCGCGGCGAGCGTGACCACGCCCCCGGCCACGCTCGGTCAGCTCTTCGAGCCGGCCGTCGATCAACGCCGGCTGATCG
>JBKDUV010000031.1:0-8736 GCA_046339335.1 Planctomycetia bacterium
TTGTACTGGCGATCGAGCAAGTCTCGACGGCTGAGCATTGCCGTCTTTTCCTTGTTCACCACGTCGTTGTGGTAAGACTTCGTGACGGCGTTGACGAGGGGAGCGACGTCGTCGGGCTGGCCGGCCCGAAGCCGGACCTGAAGAATGTCCGCCTCCATCGGCGTCGTGACCTGGATATTCGACTGGAGCCAACCGACCGGATCATCCTTGGCAGCCTGGATCTCCTGGATTGTCTTCAGGTCGTTGATCCCCGGCTGCCGAAGTGCCGCCGTCATGACCAGCGGGCTCTTGATGAGCTGCACCTGCGTTCGACGGTACGCGTCATATTCGTTCGTGTCGCGGCCTCCCGCATTCAGCAGCCCGGACTTGTCCCGGACCCGCAACCAGGCCACCGCCTCGTGCCCTTGCGGCATCAGAAACCAGACGGCTACCGCGACCGGGCCGGCGACCAGAAGACCGAGCGCGAACGCCAGCAGCCAACACCTGCGGAACGCATGCCACACGCGGCGCATGTCGAGGCCGCCGGCGAGCGGGTCGCTGCCGCCGCTCAATTCAGTCGGACCGGGACCAAAGGAGGGCGCCAGCGCAGTCGATTCGCGCAGCGGCGCCAGCATGCCGCCAGCAGCGGCCGGCGGCATGGCAGCCGCCGGCGCCGAAACGGTGCCGGTCACGACGTCGCTCATCTCACCTTCCTGTCACTCACCCGCCGTTCGCAATCCCACGCACGTCGTGGACCGTCCGCCAACCGCTCCGAAACCCGGGCACCAGCTCAACTTCAGTCTAGCCCATTTTGAACGCCGCTTCCCGGCGGCATCGGCATGGGGGATAATGCCGATTTTGCCGGGGAAACCACGCGCTCCGGGCCGGTCCCGCCGGTGCGTCGTGCGGCGGGCAAAACGGCCACGCCCTGTTCCTCGGCGACGAACAGCCTGGCCAGCAACTGCTGGACCCCGAACAGCATGGCCATGGCCAAGACCATCATCTGCACGCCCGCCAGCGTGCTCTCGTGGTACGAATTCGCGAACTCCGGATCGGCGTACACGTGCAGCACGCCTGCCGTCGTGATCCGAATGGCGTTGACGAGCAGGGCGATGGGAACGGCGCTCATGATGACGACCGCGTTTTCCCACCAGTCTCGTCCGCCCACCAGGACCAACGCAACCGAGAGCGCGACGAAGATCGTGAGCATGCGGAGGCCCGCGCAAGCATCGACCACGTTCAGCCGATGCCCCCCGACGTCGATGATGTTGCCCGACCGCCAGGCATCGAAGCCCATCGTCTGCAGGGCGTACGTGCTCACGATCGTCGCCAACGTCTGCAGCGGGCTGAGCAGGTACCGAGTCGCCTCGTCAGGGAGCGGAAACATGAGGATCAGGAACGCGATCGGCGCCCACGACCAGCGGAACGTCTTCCAGCCGCCGGCGAACAGGAAAACGCCGGCCAGTGCGGGGACGAACGTGTACATGTCGATCGTCACGATCTTGTAGCGGGCGACCACAAGCCGGAGGGCGAACGTGGCGACGAGCAGGCCCAGTCCCGCGAGGCGGGCCGAGAGCGCCACGGTCTCCACCGGTTCGCGCCACCAGAACAGCAGCAGGACGGCGAACACCGGCACGAGCCACCCGTGCGAGTACTGTGGATCGGCCCAACTCCACTGGGCCCTGAGCAGGCCGGGCCAGTAGCTGTACAAGAGCAAGATTGTCAGCCCGCCGATGACGCCCCACGCGAGTCGTCCGGCCGGCCGACGCAGTTCTGCGACAAACTCCTCTCCGCGCCGCCGAAGACCCTCGATGAGCCCCTCGCCATCGACGTCGACCGCGGGTTCCCTGACCGCAGCGGCCGCGACCGGCAGTCGCGAGGGGGGAATTCCGGAAGGTTGGAGGACGGGGAAACTCACGACACGTGACCAGTTGGAAGTTACGACGGAACATCCGCTGCCAGATAATCATAACGCGCGTGACAAGGGCGGAACGCTTTCCGGCAAATTCCGGCCGGCCCCCGCCGCGTTGGCTTTGGGACGGCGATTTCCCCGGGGCCAGATCGGCTTCAGCCCGCCCGACCAGCGGCTGCCAGCGCCACGACGACGGCGAACGGCACGGACGTGGCCCGCACGCACTCGACGAACCAGCCGCGCGCCGCCCCGTCGTCCGGCCCACGAAGCCAGCGGACACTCCACTGAATCAGCAGTGTCACGACCGTCAGGATCGGAACGCTTTGCCACCCGCAGATGCCTGCTGCCAGTGCCAATGCCGGGCCGGTTCCGGCAGACCCGCAGCAGCGGCCGGCGGCCCAGGCCAGTCCGCTTCCCAGCAGCCGCACGACGATCGGCCCCGGGGCTCGCAACGCGACGGACGCTGCCTCCAGTATCGAGGCTGCATGCCCCCACGTCCCGTCCGGCAGTGACACGACGAAGAACCCGGCAGCGGCGATCGCTGCCGTGACGACGAACGTGCCACGCCCGACAGGGCGGCCGTCGGACGCGAGCAGGCCCCAGGCCAGCAGCGTGGTCACGAGCCCGACGTGGAGGACGATGAGGCACGTCGTCCGCCAATCGGTCCCGGAGACGATCTCGTCCATGCCCCCGCCCCGCACGATGTCGGCGGCCGTGACAGCGGCCACGACTGCCGCACAAGCGGCTTCGACAGCCGCGTACCGGGCCGCTATCGCCCCGCCACAATCCCGGCACCGGCCCCGCAAGAGGAACCAGGAGGCGATCGGGATGTTGTCCAGCGGCCGAACCGGCGCGCGGCAATGCGGGCAACGGCTCCGTCCGAACACGACCGATTCACCGGCGGGCACGCGATGCGCGACGACGTTCAGGAAACTTCCCAGCATCCCCCCCAGGACGCACGCGCTGGCCACGGCGGCCGCATCGGCCCAGGAGAAGTCGGCAGTCCACATCGTCGAGTGGCGTTCGAAGGCTGGAGCAAACGGTCTGGGGGCAGCGCGGCCTGGGAGCAGCGCGGCGATTTCTTGTAGGGTAGCCGGTTTCGACCGCCGCTCCACCGGTTCCCGGACACGGCCGCGGCATGCGGGGCGGGAGACGGCACGGACACGCGTCACGGGATCGGACGGCCGCACGGGATCGAACAGACAAAAACGCATGACGAGAAATGCACCTCAGCACGACGCCGTCGCTTGCGATCCCCCGCGGCGTGGAGTGCCCCCCTGGCTGTCGCTCGTCGTCCGAACCGCGATCACCGTCGGCCTGATGGCCTATGCCGTCCGCGACGTGAAATGGAGCGAGATCGGGGGGCAGCTTGCCGCCGGCACCTGGGGCTGGTGGCTCGCCGGACTCGTCGGCAGCGCGGCGGTGCAGGTGGTCGCCGGCATGCGCTGGGCGGCGTTGGCGCGGCCGCTCGGCTTCGACCGGCCGCGACGGTTCTTCATCTGGCGGTTCTTCGAAGGGATGTTTTTCAACCTCTGCCTCCCCTCGTCGATCGGCGGCGACGTCATCAAGGCCTACCGCGTCGGCGACTCGACGTCACGCCGGCTGCTGGCGGGCTGCTCGATCCTGGCCGATCGGCTCACCGGCCTGGCGGCGCTCGGCGTGCTCGCCTGCACGGCGCTTGCAGCCAGCCGCACAGCGCTGTCGTGGATCGCGGTGACGGCGATCGGCACGGCCGTCCTGGCAGCAGTGCTCGGGGGCTTCTGGATCGGCACCCGCTGCCTCGACCGGATCCTCTGCCTGCTCCCGCCGGAGCATGCCGCCCGCCGGTTCATCGCCCAGCTGCTTCCCTATCAGGAGCGGCCGATGCTCCTCGTCACTGCGGTCGGCTGGAGTTTCATCGTGCAGATGGGGGGCGCGCTCGTGGTGGGAGTCATGGCCCGAACCTTGGGAGTCGATCTCGGCCCCGTCGCCTGGTTCTCGGTGGTGCCGCTCGTCGCCCTGATGACGGTTCTGCCGGTGAGCATCGGGGGCTTCGGCGTCCGCGAAAACGCCATGAAGTCACTCCTCGCCCACTACGGCGTAGCGGAGGAAAAGGCGATCGCAGTGGCGCTGCTGTGGAGCCTGAGCGGCGTCGTCATCGGGCTGGTGGGCGGGCTGTTGTTCGTCGCCGACAGGAAGGCGACCGCCATCCACGTCGACCCGGCCTGACGCGTGCGGCCGCAGTCAGTCGTGCGGCCGGAGGCCGCGCCGGGCTGCGAACTGCAGGATGGCCGCGATCGTCTTGGCGTCCGCGATCCGCCCGTCGAGGCACATCGAGACGGCGTCGTCCCAGCGGACGATCCGGGTCGTGATCTGCTCTCCCGGCTCGAGGGCCTGCGGCCCCGCCGTCAGGTCCTCCGCCAGGAACAGATGCATCCGTTCCCGGAGGATGCCGGGCGACATCCAGAACTCTCCCGCGGCACTGATCCTGCCGGCACGGTAGCCGGTTTCCTCGGCGAGCTCGCGGGCCGCGGCGGCGGCGAGTGACTCGACCCGGTCAAGCGTCCCGGCGGGAAGTTCCAGGAGCGTCTCGCCGACGGCCGTCCGCACCACCTCGACGAGGCAGATGCTGTCGGCGGTCACGAAGGGGAGGATCACCACGCTTCCCGGATGCAGCACCACCTCGCGGTCCCGCCGCGTGCCATCGCGGCAGTTTTCCTCGACCCTGACAACGCGAAACCTGCGTGTCTCGAGCAGCGTCTCCCCCGCGGCCGCGTCGGGAGCGGCCCCGACGGCGGCCCGGACGGGAAGGGGCACGATCCGGGCGGGCGCCCCGGCGATCGTGAGCGGCCCCGCGGCCGCCCGGTTGTGCACCATCGCCAACGCCAGGCCGGCGCCGAGGAGCGGCGAGTAAGCGGCCGAACTGACGCGGCCCACGACGTCGGCACCGCACCGGACCTCGGCACCGATCGACGGCACGGCACCGCCGTCAGCCACCGGCTCCGTGGCGACCGCGACGAGGCGGCGGTTCACGTGGCCGAGCGCGTCGATGCGGGCGACGGTCTCCTGGCCGAGATAACAGCCCTTCGTGAAGCAGATCGCGCGGTCGTCGCGGCCGGCTTCCTGCGGCAGCGTCTTCTCCGGCAGGTCGGCAGGTTCCGGCGTGCCCTCCTCGATACGCGCCGCCTCGAATGCCGCCGTCGATGCCGCCGGGAGCCGCTGCTCGGCGAACCAGGCCTCGAGGCGGGACATGTCCGCCGCGGCAACCTGCACCAGATACCCGGCGGGACCGCAGAGATCGCAGCGCACGACCAGCGCCGGCACGGGCCCGAGGTTCGCTTCCCGATGGCCGAGCAATTCGGCCGGGACGGCGACGCCGCGGCCGGCGAGCCAGCCGCTGGCCATCGGCCCGGTCACGAACGCCGTGGTCCAGGCCGCCGATTCGTCAACGATCTCGACCGCCTCGCGGATGTGGTAATGCTCGAGGTGTGCGGCGAGCGGAGGACCGCCGCCGGCTCCCGCATCGATCACGATGCCGGCGGCGGTGCGGAGCATGTTCGCCAGGGCCAGGACGTGCCCCCGCGCGTCGGGGAAAAACCCCTCGCAGCCGGCCCCTTCCGCCAGCCGCACGACTGCCGCCGTCGTGAAGTGATCGACGAACGTCGGTGCATCGGCTCCGCGGACGGCCACCCGCCCCCGGCCGGGACGCGCGACCCAGGCGACCGTCTGCCGGAGGGCTTGATAGCCAGCAGGGGGCGACGCCGGAACAGTCGCTGAACATCGGCTCGTCATGGTCAGACAGCCCTCGGGAGAAGCGGCCGCGGCCGGCCGCCAGGCTCCAGAGGCTACCGCGAAACGCGGGGCGACGAAAATTTTTTCGTCGCCGGCGAACGAACGTCGCACGGCCTGCGTAATGCATGCACCGCGACAGGAACCGGCCATGTCGCTGCGGCAGGCCGGATCCGGCGCGACGCGATCCGTCGTGCGGTCGGCACCCTGCCGGCCGCCGACGGTCGCAAGACGTGCGGGGCGCTTCCTGGTTCCCGTTTTCCCGTTCGGCCTTCCGCGCTCCCCGTGCGCGCCGGCCAGGTTCCGTCAGCGTGAGGCCCGATCCGTTTCTCCCCCCAGCGCCGCGAGCGAGGAGTCGACCATGGCGACCGTGCATTGTGACCGTGACTGCCGCGAGGATCGCGAAGACGATGACGACGATTTCGGCGATCCGCTCGCCGTCGCGGACGTCGAGCACTCCGACGTCTCCCGCGCCGCCCGCGACGCAACGGTCGCGCCGGCCGGCCGGCCGCTGCGTCGGGCCGCATATCATCGAATCTCCGAGGTGCGCCGCCGGCAGGGCGTGACCTTGCGGAACGTGGCCCGCCGGCTCGGCCTGCCGCTGCCGGTGGTGAGACGGCAAGAGTGCGCAGATTGCGACCTGCGGGTTTCCGACCTGCAGCGTTGGCAGGAGGTCCTCGAGGTGCCGGTCGCCGAACTCCTCGTCGAGGGGGAAGGGCAACTGTCCGGCCCCGTGCTGGAGCGGTCGCGGATGGTGAAACTGATGAAGACGGCGGCCGCGATTCGCGAACGGACAGACGGCACGCC
Source organism: Planctomycetia bacterium (assembly GCA_046339335.1). Taxonomy (GTDB): domain Bacteria; phylum Planctomycetota; class Planctomycetia; order Pirellulales; family UBA1268; genus QWPN01. Next base: position 6,467 of record JBKDUV010000031.1, read on the forward strand.
CGTGGGCCGCATGGTGACCATGCTCATCGAGCAGATCCTGGAGATCATGCCCGAACTGGCGGACGTCGGCCCGTGGCACTCGGTGGGACAGCGGCGGCCGCTGGACGACCTCGGCCGGGCCGCCCGCATGGCTGTCTCCGAAGATGTCTTCAGGCGAAACGGTTCCTGAGCTGACGGACCGAAAAAATCGGCGCCGGCATGCGTTCCCCCGCCTGCTACCATTTCCCGGGCCGGGCGGACCGGCGCATCACCTTCCAGCACAGCGGGTACCGAGCGTGTTTTCTTTTGTCGGCGTCCTGGCGATTTCCCTGATTCTGTTCCTCGTCGTGGCCGTCACGGGCCGGGCAATTCTCGGCCGCTGACAGTGGCGTCCCCACACGGACCGGCGCCTGCGGAAGCCGAATCGCCGCCGTCCGACGGATCGCCCCAGCGACGGGCCGATCCGCAACTGGCGCCCCATATGAACCACACGACAGCCGCCGCGAGAACGCCGCTCAAAAGCATCCAGGCGCCGATGGCGAGCGGGGTGTAATCCCGCAGCCACACGAGTTCCGGCGGCTCGGCGCTCTTCGGCACCTTGTGCTTGACAGGGCCGGTGTCGCCCGACTGCCGACTCATTTCCGCGCGAAACGCGTCCCACACGGCCCGGGCTTCGGGCGTCGAGACTTTGGCCATTCGGGCCTCGCGATACCGGAGCAGCAGCAGCGGCGGGCCGAGGACGACGGCGACGGCGATCGTGCCCGCCACGACGACGGGCCAGCCGGGCCGTTCCCGCGGCGTTGATCGGCGCATGTCGTCGTTCCCGAAGCCGGTCGCAAGCCCGTCGCGGTCGCCCCGCTGCATCGTTACCATACCGCAGCCTGCGTGGGACGCGAAATGTGAGGCGAGACGATTTCGCAGGTCCAGAACAAACCACGAATTAGACCTGTAGTCGTTGCCGGACAACGACTTCCGAGATCATGTCCGATTTCGCCAGCGCTGCCAGCTTCACCGCCCAAAAGGCGGAAAACGGTACCGATTTGGCGGGCTCCTCTGCTTCGGCTTCGCCCGCGCGGTCTGCATGAAGTGCCGCACGGGATTCGTCGTGGCCTTCTCCTGCAAGGGCCGCGGCGTCTGCCCATCCTGCAACGGCAGGCACATGGCCCAGACGGCGGCGCATCTCGCCGATCACGTCATCCCACCGGTGCCCGTGCGACAGTGGGTGATCTCCGTGGGCATGCTGGCCGACCGGCCCCGAGCCGTCGCCGCTCTCACGAAGATCTTTCTTGCTGAGATCGAGCGGCTGCTGTGCGCTGCTTCGGGCGTCACGCGAGACGCCAACGCACCCGAATTCGCCCGCCCGCGGCTCGGCGGCATCTCCTTCCTGCACCGCTTCGGCTCGGCGCTCAACCATCATGTCCACCTGCGGCACTCGAGTGACCGACGGCGTCTTCCTGCCGCCTGCTGCCGACGCAGGGTGCGACGCCGCGCCGATGTTCCTGCCGGTGCTGCCGATCACCCCGGCCGATCTGGCCGTGCTCACCGAGCGGGTGCGTCGCCGTGTGATCCGCTGGTTCACGCTTGCCCGCCTCCTCGACGCCGCTGCGGCCGCCGACATGCTCGCCTGGGAGAACAGCGGGTTTTCGGTCGATGCGAGTGTCAGGATCACGCTCGTCGACCGCGACGTGCCGAGCTATTTTCAGAGTCTCGACCATCTCCTGCGGTATTGCGCCCGGCCCCCCTTCGCGCTCGAACGACTCTCCGTGATCCGCGGCCCAGGCAGCCGGATCGCCCGCATCTGTTACGTGCTGCCGAGACATAAGGCGGCCAACTGGGTCGGGCCTGGCCGCAGCCGCAAGTCCACGCGACCGGGGGCCAAGGGCGTCGTCGAACTCACGCCATTTGAGTTTTTGGACCGCCTGGCCGATCTCGTCCCGCCGCCGCGGAAGCACCGGCATCGCTATCACGGGGTATTCGCCCCGAATCACAAGCTCAGGACCGCCGTCACCTCGCTGGCGATCGGGAATTTCGGCAAGCGTCGCGAGGCTGTGACCGGTGGGCATGCGAGTGACGGTCACGCCACGGGAGGCTGCTGCGACGCGAATCAAAAGCCCCGCTCGCACGACACGTCACGGATTGCCTGGGCGAAACTCATGGCGCGGGTGGGGGAGGAGTTTCCGCTCGAGTGCCCGAACTGCGGCGGTGACATCCGGCTCGTTGCCTTCATCACGGCGCCGGGCCCGATCCGGAAGATTCTCACACTCCTTGGCGAACCGCTCGAGCCGCCGCCA
>JBKDUV010000032.1:0-3244 GCA_046339335.1 Planctomycetia bacterium
TGCTTGCGCGGCGGCGGGACGAGATCGGCGAGCCGGTCCAGGAACTCAAACGGCGAGAGCTCGACGACGCCGTTCGCTCCCGGTCGCGTAGACTTGCGGCTGCGACTGGGTCCGACCCAGTTCGCCGCCTTATGTCTCGGCAGCACGTAGCGGATGCGAGCGATCTGGCCGTCTGCACCGCGGCTCACGGAGAGCCGCTCGAGCGCGAAGGGTGGCCGGGCGCAATACCGCAGCAGGTGCTCCAAGCTCCGAAAATAGCTCGGCACGTCGCGGTCGATGAGCGTGATCCGAACACTGGCGTCGACTGAAAACCCGCTGTTCTCCCACGTGAGCATGTCGGCGGCGGCAGCGGTGTCGAGCAGGCGAGTGAGCCTGAACCAGTGGATCACGCGGCGGCGGACCCGCTCGGTGAGCGCGGCCAGATCGGCCTGGTTGATCGGGCGGGCGGGCAGGAACGCCGGTGAGGCGTCGCACCCTGCTCCGTCAGCAGCCGGCACGAAGACGCCTTCGGTTGCGCACACGTGCAGGTGCATGTGGTGGTTGAGCGCCGAGCCGAAGCGGTGCAGGAAGGAGACGGCGCCGAGCCGTGGGCGAGCGGCTGCGGGGCCGCTGGCGTCACTCGTCACGCCTGCGGCAGCGCCCAGCAGCCTCTCGATCTCCTCAATGAAGATTCTCGTGAGAGCGGCGACGGCCGCAGGCCGATCGGCGAGAAAACCCCGTAATCGCTTCGGCACGGAGATCACCCACTGTCGCACGGGCACCGGTGGAATCACATGATCGACAAGGTGCGCGGCGGTCTGCGCCATGTGCCTGCCATTGCAGGACGGGCAAACCCCGCGCCCCTTGCACGAGAACGCGATGACAAACCCCTGGCCGCAGCCCGTGCAGAGGGCACGGCCGAACCCAAAGCAGAGGATGCCGCACTCGAGATACCCGCGGAGTTCCTCCTCGACGTAGCCCGGCACGGGACGCTCCGCCACGTCACGCCACTCGAGCCAGCTCGCGAGGTTCTCGGAGATGATCTTGTGGAGCGGAGTCTTCTCGGGGCGGCGACGCTCGTAGCGGCGGCGTGGTGCCGGGCCGGCATGCGGCCGGAGGCGGGGCCGCGCGGGAAATCCGCAGAGTGCAGCGACCATGGGCAGAGCGGCGAGTGGACGGGGGTAGTGATCGCCCGTACACTACTTGCGGGATGCCGCCCCCCGCCAGCAGGCCCCTCGGAGCGCAGCGATCCAGACCGCTGCCGCTTCCGGTGCTCACGCCCGAGAAACCGGAATCGTTCTGTCTTGATGCGTTGGCGCGTGATCCGCTGGTTCAGCCTCACTCACCCACGCGCTGGAGCGGCTCTCTGTTACTCGTGACGCGAGCGGCCGTGCAACCAAAGCCCGCTACGTGCTGCCCAGGCACTGGGTCATTATCTGCGCTGCCAACTGGGCCCCTAAATAATCTGAAAAACCCTGGCATATCTGGTGAGTAGCCGTGTGGTATCGGCTGCTCTGTCTCAACCAGGAATATGCCCATGCATGACACGCTTTCGGGGCGGGCCGAGGAACTCGGCCGCCTCACGGATCTGATACGGACCAGCCTTTCACTGGCTGACTCGTCGATACCCACGATCAACGCACAGCTCGACGAACTCGCCGCGATGGGGCTCGACAATCTCGAGCTCGAGGGGCCGCTCGTCTATTCACGCGCGGCGAGCTGCTCGCCCACCTTCGATGACGCGCGGGTGGTGTTCGCCGCGACGCTCGTGATGCCAGGCGGGCTCGGGTGCACCATCTGGGGTGCCGAAGAGTACGCCGAGCGCTATGGGGAATCGGGCCACGAGCCCCCTGATCTACGGGAGCGGTTTGCGCCCTACGATCGCCTTCCCGCGATCGTGCGAGCAACGCTTCCCGCCCATGCACCGAAGTTGCTGGTGCAACTACTGCAGAGTTTCAGCGTGCTGACCCGGTGATCCCAGGCCAGTCGCCAATTCGTCGCGCCGCCGCATAGCGGCTCGGCACTTATCCCCGGCCCGGTTGGCACGTTGCCGATCCGGGCCTTTTTCTTCCGCTGGCAACACTCTCGTGGCCAGCGTTTCTCTCGATCCCCTGTTGGGGAAGGAGTTTTCCATGTCTCTCCATGCTGACGAACAGTTTCTTGCCGCCGTGGCGGCAGCCCTGGGCGAAACGATCGCCTTGGTGCGGCGCCGCGGTTTTCACCTCGAGCCGGCGGCCGCCAACGGCGATCCGCGGGCCGCTGACTCATGCTCGCGGCACCGACACGTCGAGGATGACGACGTTCTTGATCTGTCGGCCCACGGCATCGATTGGGACGCCACCGACGATTCACGTCTGCACCGGCGGCCCCGCCGAATGATCGCCCGCCGCCGCCGATCGGCCGCGTGACTTTATTCCGGAAGTATCCGCACCGCTGGCGTGGAGTTGGTTGGCCATACCAGCCGCCCACGCCAGCGGTGTTTTCATTCCCCGTGAGGTGATCACAATGACCACGAAACGAACGACGGCTTCCGCCACTGATGGCGGTACGATGGACACTCACGCCAACGCATCATCCGCAGGCGCTGCGAGGGCACAGGCCGAGTTGATCGACCTGCTGGCAAGGCGTGTGCTGGCGAGCGTGGAGCAAAACGCGACTGCGAACGAGCAGGAGCAAACGGCGACCCATGGCAAAAAGCCCCGCAAGCAACGACACATTGGAACTTCCGGACGCTGTCTACGAAGAGCTCCAACGACTGCGCGATCTGATCCGTAGCGATACGGTGAAGCGCGAGCTGTGGGGCAACCGATTCACGGCTGCCGATCGGCGCAAGTTTTCCGGGCCTGAGAAGGAGGTGCTCAAACAGCACCACACAATCGAGCTGTGGCACATCGCCCGCGGCACGCCGACGCCCAACCAGTGCATAGTCGAGGTGGCCTATGCCGTCGGACTTCTCAATAACTCACGACGCGATTCGCTGCTCGACGCCCTCGGCGCGAAACCTCGAGCCGGAAAAACTTCCAAGTCGCGGTCGGCGGTTGTACCGCACTGGGATGAGGACGCGCGGGAAGTTCGGTTCCAAGGCAAGGTCGTGCGGGTCGTGAAGCGGCCTAGGCAGGCCCACAACATCGTGAAGATCCTGCGGGCCTTCGAGGCGGCCGGGTGGCCGCCGCGGATCGACGACCCGCACGGCCGCAAGTCGAGCGACGAAACGCGACGACGGGATATGAGCAACCTCAACCGCGGGCTCGACACGTCGCTGATG
>JBKDUV010000033.1:0-3177 GCA_046339335.1 Planctomycetia bacterium
TCTCGCGCCAGCGATCGCGTGACTCTGCAACCGGAGGATCGCCACGGCCAACGCATGTGTCATGGCGGCACGCAACTCGGACCCGCAACGCCGAGGCCTATTCGGTAAGCGTTTTTACCCACAAATTCTGCTGAGGAACCATTTTTAATGACGCCGGTTTCTCCTGTTCTTTATGTTCAGACGTACGAAGATGCCCCGCAAAGCACCCGCGCGATATTTGCGCATCAGGCACGTTCTACCGCTTTCGAATTCAAGGCGCAGAAGGAGGGCTACCTTCGCCTGACGTTTTCCACGGCAGCCCCGAATGGAATGCAACAACCCCAGGTTCTGTCCAGCATCCTCGTCCGCATCACGGCCGATGGAACACTCCCCAAATGGGAAGCGAAAACATGGGATGCCCTGAAGGTTGACGGCTTCGTTCCCGGCGATCCGATCAACCGCAACCGCCAGATCAATACCCGCTACGCCGAGATGTACAATTCGGGCATCAGCCAAGACCGACCAAACCCATACGGCTGGTTCGGCATCGCGGCGTTTGTCTCGACCGGCGTGGGTGTAGGCATGACGACGTCGATGAACCTTGACGCCGCGCCCGATGCGGTAGGTGTCGATTCTCGCAAAGTGGTCGACGGCCTGGCCGACGGCAACCTCGCAATTTTTGTCGATGTGTACAAACAAGCGTTGGCCTACAACAAACGCAGCACAGGCCTCGAGGAACTCGACCGCATGCTGAAGGCCGGCGAGTTGCGTGATGAACGACAACTTCGCGCCTGGAGAGACATTCACCTTGGAGTGTTTGGTGACCCCGCGAACAATATCCTTCCCAGTCAAGACGACGTAGACAAGGGCGTGCGACTCTTGGTCCAAGTGGAGCAAGACACGACTCTGCAAGAAGTCCTCAACAAAGACCTTCCCTTGTGGAAAGCCGCCACAGACAACCTGGGGACTTGGTTCGAGAACAATGCCGCCCGCATTGGCTGGCAATGGCGGCTTTTTCTGATGATTTCACCCCTCCCAGGCAACTACTCAAGCTTCCAGGCCTATCGTTCAGAAGATCCGACGGTCCCAGATGACGCGAGTTTCAGCGACGTGAACGCCCGGCTGGCGTGGTTTGATGCCAAGCTGTTCCCGGCCTGGAAGGCATGGCGGGTCGCCAATCCCGGCGAGATCGTTGTTTCCCGTCTGCTGCGTGGTGGCTACCATCAATGATGATGCGAGTAATCGTCCATCGCCTTTCGATCGGTCTTGCGCTGGGACTTGGTGCTGCAGTTCTGGCGTGGCAGTCGTTTTCGGGCGCCCCGACGCCTGAAGCAGATGCTGATCGCCGTCTGCCGGAACTTCGCGTCACGCTGGGTGCGTCTCGAAAGCTCGTGACAACCGCGGGAATGTCCGCGGCTGATCAGGCGGGCTTTGATCGATCGGGAAACTTCCTGCAGCCCCATCTGCTCGTGCTGACGCTGCCGGACAGCCGACGCATCGAGCTGACCTCACGAAGCACGCTCGTTCGCCTCGACGGTCTCGAGCATGATGCGAGCCGCGACGAAATCGTGACCACCCTGCTCGTCCGCCGCCCCGTCAAACCGGGACGGTTTCAGGAGGTCGTGGCGGACATGCTGGCAACCATTCGTGCCATGGGAGCGGAACCGCATCACGACATGCTCGCCTTGACAGAACGGGGTGACATCCCCGGGGGTGAAGCGGCTTCAGGCTCTCCTCGTGCACCCATCAACGCGAAGGCAGTGCTTATCGGCAAAGAGCGGACGCGCACCAGGGTGCACTGCGAGGTAAGGGCGGACGCGGAGCGAGGATGGTTCGTTCTTTACACTATCAACTCGAACTCTGACTTCTGGCCGTCCGCCATTCGGAGGCGGGAAGAGCAGGAGTTTTACGACCGGCGTTTCGCCCGGTCAGTGCTATCCGCACAGCCCCTCGTGCCGGCCGCGGTGCAGGTCGAGGAGATGTTTCCGGTCACGAGCCATCACTTTGGCAGGTCGCGCCCCAAGGGCGAGGGGAGCGATCTCAATGATCTCTTGATCGCGGAAGCCTGGTTCGGCGACCGGTATCACCTGACGCTGCAGGTACCGATCGAGCGCGACAGCAGCCTCGAGACCGTGACGCGGTTGCGCGGCGAACCGACGTTCGTGCTTCAGGAACTTGAAGAAATTACCGGAGACGACTCGTTTGCTGGGCAACTCGATCCTGTGTGGCGTAGCGAGCGGCGATTCGATCTCGCCGCCTGGAACAAGGTGGTTGCAGCCCACGGTGACTTCTCGGTGATCGGTATCGACATCGATCCCACGCCCGTTCCACGAGCGGCCGACTACATCCGGCATTGGCGCTTTGAGACCCGCCAATTCAGCGTGCTGCGCGAGGCCCGCGAGCGGGCCGTCAAATCAGCCAAGCCCTTTTTCCCTGCGGCCGTGGAGATCGAGCGGATGTTTCCCACCGCCGACAAAGAGGGGCCGTTTCCTTCCACGTATCACTTCTTCGACGCTTTCGTCTTCACGGGCAAAGAGAGTGACTTTCAAAAGACGTTCGTCACTGAGGCCTACTTTGGGGAACGGTATCAGTTGATGATGCGGTGTGATGTCGAACTCGATAAAGAGAACAGGACCGTCACGCGGCTCCGTGGAGAGCCGATTTTCATCCTCCGGGAGTTCGGGCCCGGAACCGGTGTGATCAACAAGCCAACCCATGTGAACTGGCGCCGTGAGCATCGCTTTACTCTTGATGACTGGAACAAGGTTGTCGCGGCCAAGGGCGACTTTTCGGCCATCGGGATCGAGATCGACAAGTCTCGCGTTTCCAATTCGGACTCCGAGGGCACCTGGCGCTACGTCAGTTATCAAAACCGATTCCGCGATCGCATCAGCCTGCTCGATGGTGCAGAAGAAAGCGAGGGTAACTGACTGTTTCGCCACGCGGCTGTAGCCGCCGCCCAGCGAAACTTCTTCCACGAAGTGACTGCTCGACGGCCACTATAATCGTTGGTCATGAAGCGTTTCGGACCGCCCGTACTTTTGATCGCCGCTGTAGCCGATTTCGCCGCGTTGTTCTGGTGGGCGCGGGCTCCAGGCGACGACCTGCCCGCCGAGGGCGGGCCTGTGCCGCACCTCACGGTCTTCATGAACCAGTCGATTCGGCGCATGGAAATCGAGGGCATGAGTGCCGAAAAGA
>JBKDUV010000034.1:0-4908 GCA_046339335.1 Planctomycetia bacterium
CTGGGCGAAACTCATGGCCCGGGTGGGGGAGGAGTTTCCGCTTGAGTGCCCGAAATGTGGCGGCGACATCCGGCTGATTGCATTCATCACGGAGCCGGGCCCGATCCGGAAAATCCTCACGCATCTTGGCGAACCACTCGAGCCACCACCGGTGTCACCCGCTCGCGGCCCGCCAACCGACTGGGCCGAGCTCGTGCAAATACACGATGACCGGGACATCTTCCAGGGACGGATAGACGAGCTGCCCGGGATCGACATTCACAGCCTCTGACCGGTGCCGGACGCGACCCACGCATGTCGGGAAACTGCGAATTGGGACGCGGTCTGCGCAGACGGCAGAAAAACGCCACCGAAGCGGGCGCGGGGCGTTTCGAGAAACCCGCCCCGGACGCCCGGGCCGCTCCTCCCGAGGCTCACGAGTCGCTCATCAGCCGGAAGTCCGTTGCGGTAGTGCCATTGACCGGGCTATCCTTGGGCAAACGCGAATCGTGAATGTGGCATCGGGGGCTGCTCTCCTTGGTCCGGCGCGGGCGGGGCCGGCAACCGCCACCAGAACGTCTGTCACCGAAGCCTTGGATGCGTTCCCGCCCAAAAGAGTTCCCGGCGGCCGCAGTCAGTCAGAAAACGGGTTGATGATGCGGACTGCGCCGTACTTTCGTCCATGCTGAAAGTCCTCGCTGAGAATCTCGGCGATGCCCCGTGAGTCGGCATAGGCCCAGAGGTGGGCGTCGAACCATGGCAGTCCATAGGTGGCCATGCCGCGGATGGCAGTGCGGATGACCTGATCGTCAGGATAGACAATCGGAAACTGCTCCAGCAGTGACTCCGTCTCCTGGATCGCGTCGGCCCGACTGAGAAGGGAATCGGGCCCAAGGATTGGCCGCGCGACGGCGGCAAAAACTCGATCACGGCCTGATGTGGGACAAGGATCGTTCCAGCTGCAAGTTCGTGCCGGAGCACCTCGGTGGCTCGAGACTGCTTCTCCGGAAATCGCGGATCGACGCGATACACCAGTTCGTTGGTGTCAACCAGCGCGGCCACGCTCGTAGAGATCCTCCCGCGTCCAGCAGCGATCAGCTGACGGCGTCGGCGCCAGACCGGATGTTGCCGGGCAGCCTGCCGCGCCGTCGCCTCATCGAAAGCCTCGAGGCGGCGGCGAGTGGCCTCCGATCCGCCTCCGGCCGGGCGGCAGTCACCCGGATCGAATCCCCGGCGGCACCCAGTCGAGACTCGCCCCGGGTCGGATTCCATACGCATCCGCAATTGCCTTGGGGATCGTGACCTGCAGTTTACTGGTGACCTTTGCCATGTCCTTACGTTAGCAAGGACGCGTTCCTTGTCGAGGATTTTGGCCTGTTTCCCGGGCCGCCTACAGTCGGCAGTTGCTGATCTGCGTCTCGATGATCGCCGAGGCGCCGATCGCCTCCAGCCGCTCCATGATCGCGTGGGCCTCGCCCCGGCGCACCATCGCCCGCACGGCGGCCCACTCGGGGTCCTCGAGCTGCATCACGGTCGGCGAATTGAAGCCCGGCGTGATCTTTTCAGCTTCTGCGAGCCGCGACCGGGGGACGTTGTATTCGAGCAGCGACCAGCTGCGCGCGATGACGATCCCTTCCAGCCGGCGGACGATCCGGTCGGCGAGGGCCGGGTCGGCGAGCCGCGGGTTCTGCACGAGGACGGTCTCGTAGCGGCCGATCTCGGCGAGGACCCGGAGCCGGTTGGCGGCCAGCGTGCTTCCCGTTTCGACCAAGTCCACGATCCCGTCGGCGACGCCGAGGGCGATCATCACCTCCACGCTTCCCGAGAGTTCCACGAAATGCACGTTCGCGCCGCGGTCGGCGAGCCAGCCCCGGGTGATCCGGGGAAAACTGGTGGCGATCCGCCGGCCGTCGAGCTGCCGCGGATCGGTGACGGGGGAGTCATCGGCCACGCACAGCGCCAGCCGGCACGAGCCGACGCCGAGGTCGAGCCGATGGATGACCTCCGCACCACTTTCGGCGACGAGGTCGGCACCGGTGATGCCGAGGTCGATCGCCCCCTCCGCGACGAGCACGGGGATGTCGTCGGTGCGCAGGAACGTGACCTCGACCGGCATTTCCTTGCAGCGGGCGAACAGGCTCCGTTCACTGCGCCGGAATGAGAGCCCGGCATCGGCGAGCAGTTGGCAGGCGAGGTCGGCGAGGCGGCCCTTGCTGGGGACGCCGATCCGCAGGAGCGGTCTGATCTGGCTGTCGCTCATGGATTGCCTCCGGCGGTCGCGGGAGCGGCCTGCGGCGGTGCCGACGTCCGAGCGGCCTTCTCGGCGAGGCCGGAGACACCGAACCGGCGGGCCAGTTCGGCTCCGACGCTTGCCAGCGGCACATCGCGACAGGCGAGGAGGACGAGGGCGTGATAGATCAGGTCGGCGGCTTCGGCGACGACGCGGTCGGTCGGCTCTGCGGCGGCCGCCCGAACGAGTTCCTCCGCCTCTTCGGTGACCTTCGCACCGGCCTGCGGCACCCCTCCGGCGAGCAGCCGGCTGGTGTAGGATCGGTCCGGGGAATCACCCCGACGGGAGGCAATCACCTCTTCCAGGGCCTCCAGAACCTCGCCCACGCGGCGCGACGATGAATCGGGATCCGACACGACCTGCACCTGCCGACACGAGTTTCCCGCCGGTGGCCGCGGATCCGCTGCGCGACTCTCCCGCCGGGCCTCCAACCATAGCACGGGCGGAGGGCGCATCGTCGGCACCCGGCCCCCGCCTTGCCGAAGACTGCTGGTTTTTGGCCGGCCCGACGGCCTCCGGCAAGTCGGCCCTGGGGGTCAAGCTGGCCCTGGATCTGCGGGCCGAGATCGTGAGTGTCGACTCCATGGCGGTCTACCGCGGGCTCGATGTCGGCACGGCAAAACCGACTCCCGAGCAACGGGAGGCGGTTCCCCATCACCTCGTGGACGTCGTCGAACCAGGGGAGTCCTACAGCGTGGCCCGCTGGCTGGCGGGCGCCGCGGAGGCGGTCGAGGCGGCTCGCGGCCGTGACCGGCGCATTCTGTTCGTCGGTGGCACCCCGCTTTACCTCCGGGCGTTGCGCGACGGCCTGGCGGTGGTGCCGGGCGAGGATCCCGAGTTTCGCAAGGTGGCAGCGGAGGAAGCGGCCGCGCACGGCTCCGTTCGGCTGCATGCCCGACTGGCGGCCGTTGATCCCGAGGCCGCGGCCCGGATTCACCCCCACGACGCCAAGCGGATCATCCGGGCACTGGAGGTCGAGCGGGTCACGGGCATTCCCCTGTCGCGGACATTTGCCCCCGCGCCGCACCCGGTGTTCGACCGGCAGTTGCTCGTGCTCGACGTGCCGCGGAGCGTGCTTCACGACCGGATCGACCGGCGGGTGGAGCGGATGTTTGCCGCGGGGATCGTCGAGGAAACCTCGGCCGCCCTGGCCGCCCCCGGCGGCATCGGCCCGACGGCGATCCAGGCGGCGGGCTATGCGGAGGCGGTCGATTACCTGGCGGGTCGGATCGACCGTGCGGCCGCGATCCTGCGGACGCAGCAGCGGACCCGGCAGTTGGCGAAGCGGCAGTCCACGTGGCTCCGCAGTTTCCGGACCGCCATCTGGATTGCCGCCTGAGCCGCCGCACAAGGGCGGGCCAGGCCTCATCCCGTCCAGCCCGCGAGTGCCTGTTCTTTTCGCCCCTTCTGTCTTTTCCCCCCTTCTCTCCTCGCTTCGGCCACCGACAGTGGCGGTTTTCCCTCGGTTTCGTGGACTTTTCGCCGGCCGGTCGGGGGCACGCGCAGGAGTCCGGGGTGCTTTGCCTGCACCGCAAGACGCACCATCACGCACGAGCCCGCACCGGCAAAGTCCCCCGGCGACGAGCATGCCTCCGTCCGTCCGGCGGTTGGGCGAGAGAACCACCGACCATGCCTGTCCTTTCACCGACTATGCCTGTCCTTTCGCAGAACGCGTTTCCCCGAGCGGGATGGGGCAGACGACAGCATCGGGCGTGCTAGCACCGGATGTTGTGGTTCGTCGCCCAACCCCACCACAAAATCGAAAAAATGCTTGGAACGGCCTTGACCCTCGCTACGTTCTGCCCGCGTCGCGACGCAGCGACCCGGCATCTCATGGATGGGACGCCGGTCATGGATCTCGGAAACGCCCCGTCAGGAGGACTCATGGCAGCCAAACCCCTCATCGGAATCAACACCGACTACCGCGCCACCCGCAAGGAACACGCCGCCCTCTCGTTCGTCGCCGCAGGCTACTACGACTGCATCACGGCCGCCGGCGGGATTCCGGTCATCCTCCCCCCCCTGGCAGATGAGGACGACGTCGTCCGCCTCCTCGACCTGCTCGACGGCGTAGTGCTCGTCGGCGGTGCCGACCTCGACCCGCGCCGCGACGGCTACATGCCCCACCCGTCCGTCCGGCCGATGGACGCCCGACGCGAGGACTTCGACCGCCTCCTCGCAAAGCACATCTGCGCCCGCCACATGCCGGTCCTCGGCATAGGCGCCGGTATGCAGCTCATCAACATTACCGAGGGGGGGACCCTGTTCCTGCACATCCCCGAGGACCTCCCCAAGGCAATCCCGCACAAGGACCCGACCGACCTCGCCCACCGCCACGCGCTCGTGGTCGAGCCGGGCTCGGCCATGGAGCGGGTCTACGGCGACGGTGAAATCCGCGTCAACAGCATGCACCACATGGCGATCGATGACGTCGCCCCGTCGTTTCGCGTGACCGCCCGGGCGCCCGACGGGGTCATCGAGGCGATCGAGAGCAGGGTCGAGAACTGGACGGCGCTCGGCGTGCCGGCTCACCCAGAGGCCGAAACCGCCTCGGCCCTCGACGGGACGATAGTCGAGGAATTCGTGAAAGGCATCCCCGGAGCACGGCCGGCGGGCTAGCTGGTCGCGTGACGAGGTAG
>JBKDUV010000035.1:0-11018 GCA_046339335.1 Planctomycetia bacterium
CAGCGGCCGGAGCGGCGGCAGCCGCCGCGCCGGCCGGCGACAGGCGGAAGGGGCTGTGGAGCCGGGTCGTCGGCGGCAGCCGTGCCGGTCGGGACGACCTGCTGCTCGACAACGGGATCGTGCAGCTGCGGGCCCATCGCGAGTCAGGGGGCATGCTGTCGTTCCGGCGGCTGAGCGATCGTGGCAATCGCGTGTCGCAGCAGATCGCCGTGCGGTCCACCGTGCGCAGGACCGACGCGGCGCGGCCCTGGGCCATGCCAGAGGACGTCGCCGAGTACACGACGATGCGGGCCGAGTCGGTGGTCCGCGTGAAGACCGGCAGCGGTGCCGAAGGCATCGAGAGCCGCGGCCGCCTCGCCTGGGCGTCGGGCGTCGAGGGTGGGGCGTTCGTGCAGCGGGTGTCGCTGGCCGCGGGCCTGCCGGTCGCGATCTTCGACATCGAGGTCCGGCTGCCGGCGGCGTTGGCCGGACCGCCCCTCGACACCCACGTCGCCTGCCGGTTCGCCTGGAACGAGAATGACGACGTGCGGATTAGCCGCAGCCTGCACGGGCAGGCGGTCGAGACGTCCCGCGGCTGGTTCACCGCACCGCACTTCGTGACTGTGCACCGCGAGGCGGTTCGCGGGCCGGACGACGCCGTGACGATCCTGACGGGGGGGCTGCCCTGGCACACCCTCGCCGAGGGGCACGTCCTGGATGCGGTCCTGCTCCTGCCCGGCGGCACGTCCGCCAGCCGCCGGCTGGCCGTCGGACTGGATCTGCCACGGCCCTGGGATGCCGCCCTCGATCTGCTCGCCGGTCGGGGCTGGCACATGCCCGCGGGGCTTCCCGACAACGTGCGGCTCACCGCCGCCACGGTCGAACCAGGCGGCACCGGTGCGACCCGTTTGCGCGTGGGGCTGCTCGAATCGGCCGGTCGGGCAGGGGAGGTGCGAGTCGTCTGGGCAGCTGAGCCGCTGCGGGCGGCCGTCTGCGATCCCGACGGCGGCAGCCGCGCGGAGCCTGTCGTGCGCGTGGAGGGACGGGCCACGACGGTCGCCCTCGCCCCCCATCAGTGGCTGCATCTCGATCTGGAGTTTCGCCGATGATCGTCACGCTCGACGGACCCGCCGGCGCCGGGAAGAGTTCGGCCGCACGTGCGCTCGCCGCCCGGCTCGGCTGGTGCTACATGGATACCGGTGCGATGTACCGGGCGATCGCGCTCGAGGCTCTGGACCGGGGCATCCCGCTCGAGGACGCCGGCGCCGTCGCGGCCCTCGCGGAGGCGGTCGTGATCGAGTTTCGCGACGGCCGCGTGCTGGTGGACGGCCGTGACGTGTCGGTCGAGATCCGCACCGAGCGAATCACCCGCGCCACCCGGCCGGTGGCCGACGCGGCGCCGGTCCGTGAGGCGATGAAGCGGATCCAGCGCCGGATGGCCCGGGGAATCGACGTCGTCACCGAGGGCCGCGACCAGGGCTCGGTGGTGTTTCCGCAGGCCGAGGTCAAGGTGTTCGTGACGGCCTCGGCGGAGGAGCGGGCCCGCCGGCGGCATGCCGAGGAGACCGCCCGCGGCAACGGGGTGACGTTCGCCGAGGTACTCGAGGCGCAGGGAGTGCGCGACGAGGGGGATCGGTCGCGGGCCGTGGGGCCGATGCGGGCGGCGGACGATGCCGTGGTCCTCGAGACCGACGGACTGACCCGCGACGAGGTGGTGGAGCGGCTGGTGGCGCTCGTCGAGGGCCGCCGGCGCGGGGACGCGGAGCCATGAGCGACGCGGCGGGTGGAGCGACGACCGCCCTGCCGGCCGGCCGGCCGGCGACCGGCGGGGGCCACTCCCGGTTCGGCCGCTGGCTCTACTCCGTGCTCTGGGTGCTCTGCCGCACGCTGGCGGTGTCGGTGTTCGGATTTCGGATGCGGTTCGCGCATCCGCTGCCCGCCACGGGCGGGCTGCTCGTCCTCTCCAGCCACCAGAGTCATCTCGATCCGCTGCTGCTCGGGCTGGCGACCGACCGCCGCCTGTCGAGCCTCGCCCGGAGCACGCTCTATGCGTTCAAGCCGTTCGGGGCGGTGATCACGGCGCTGGATGCGGTGCCGATCGACCGCGAGGCGTCGGCCCTGGCCGGGATGAAGACGGTGATCCGGCGGCTCCAGGGCGGAGCGGCCGTGATTCTCTTTCCCGAGGGGACGCGCACCCGCGACGGCAGGCTCGGCGAGATCAAGAGCGGCTTCGCGATCATCGCCCGCCGGGCCGGTGTGCCAATCGTGCCGGTGGCGATCGTCGGCGCCCACGAGTGCTGGCCGCGGACCGCCCGCTTTCCCCGGCCGGGCCGGATCAGGCTCGAGTTCGGCAGCCTGATCACGCCCGCCGAGGTGGCGGCGCTCGACGACGCGGCGCTCGTCGCCGAGTGCACTCGCCGGCTCGCGGACCTCGACGCCCGCGGCCGGGTCGCGCTCGGCCCGCCGTTTGCGGCCCGCTGGTCGGCCGGGACCGGGAACGGCTCCAGACGCAGGAACCGCTCGATGTCGATGTCGGCCGCAACTCCGAGGCCATAGGTCGCCAGCGCGATGCCGGCGGCTGGCTCGTGAACCCCGGACATGAGGCCGCGGCGAGGCAGACCCATTTCGACCGCGTCGAGCGGAACCGACCACCCAGGCGCTGGAACACCGGCGGGACTTTGGCGGGAGCCACTCCGTAACCCGAGGTGTCGCGGAGCGGAGACGGGAACCACCCTGAGATGGGTAACGACCGTGGGCCGGGCAGGCGATCAGCCATGCGGATTCGGTCGATGCAATCGTCTCCGTGCCGCGGGTCGTCGGGGAGTCACTCGGGTGCGGGATCGTCGCCCCGCGCTCTGCGGAACGGGTCGATGGAGCCGCCATCATCGCCGACGGGCGGCGTGTTCGTCGGGCGAAATCCGGGCAACGCCGGCCAGCCCAGGTTCATGCCGGGCCAGGCCAGCGGTGCCCTGCCGGCCTGCGCGGGTGCGGCCGGGGACGTGTCGCCCGTTTTCGGTCCACCCGGTACCGGACCACCTGCTCCCGGACTGGGCGGCGAGAGGAGATCGGACGGCGCCGGGAAGCCGCCCTGCGGCAGTGCGACGGATTGTGCCGGCACGCCCGACCCTCCCGGCTCCACCACGCGCACCGAAACCTCGTCGACGAGCGCCCGACCCAGGCCGGTGAGGGCGAAGGTCACGACGAGCGGCTCCTCTGTCTCCGGAGGCACGATCCGGTAGAGCGTCACCTGCCTCCAGTCGCGGGTCGCGCGGACGCGATCAGCGAGCGCCGGTCCGCCGAGCGAATCGAACACGAGCAGGCCGTCGACGCTTCCACGGATCGGCTCCGGCACCCAGACGCGGGCCGAGATCTCCAGAAGTTTGCCCGCCGGTGCGCGAAGCGGCGGCGTCGTCACCCAGACCGGTGGCGTCTCGACGACGATGGGCGCGGCATCGGCCGCGGTGGGCGTCGCCGCGAGGAGCAGGCTGCCGATGCCGGCGAACGCGCCGTCGCGCACGACCTCGACCTTCGTGCGGATGTCGGGGCCGGGCTGGGCGAAGTGCCGCCAGCCTTCGGCGGCGAGGTCTTCGACCCGCTCCATGCCGCCGCCGGCAAGCAGCCCGGCGCCGGGCGTGGCCGCGGCGATCGCCTCCGTGAACCGCCACTGCTCGACGAGCGTCGCGTCGGAAACCGCCAGCGGACTGGCCGTCAGCGCGATGATCGATCCCGTGCCCTGCACGCCGCGCTCCCAAACAAGCCGCTCGAACTGGCCGGCGATCGCCGCCGCCCGGCGATACCGGGTGGCGGCCGCAGCCGGGTCCGCGGCGAGGACCGCCTCGGCATCGACCGCGGCCTGCCGTGCCGCGCCGAGCATCTCCGCGACGGGAAGGTTGCCCAGCGCCCGCGCCGGCGCCTGCTCGAGCACGCGGGCGGCGGCGGCGAGGACGAGCGCGGTAGTCGTCCGCGTCGCTGCAACCTCCGCGGGCAACGTCTCGCGCAGTTTGGCCTGAACATGGGCCGTCACCGCCGGCTCGCCGCTGATGAGGATCAAGGCGTGCGTGGCAAAGTCGTCGAGCGTCACGATCACGCCGCCGGTGCCGCGTCGCTGGGCGAGTGGCCGCAGTCCGCCCGGCGCGACCTCCCAGGCCTGATGCGCCTCGGGCACCCCCGGCACGAGCACGGTCAGGGCGGCGTTGGGGAGCGGCACCGCGCCGTCGTACCGCCGGGCGCAGATCTGCGCTCCCGGCGCGGCCCGCCAGACGAGAACCATGCGCGCCCGGGCCGCCTCCAACACGAAGGCCTGCACGTCGGGGCTGCTCGTCTGGGCGGGCGCGGAGAACCGGCCTGCCGCACCCCAGGGTTCGAGCATGGCGAGCCGGAGGTTGGTTTCGCGCACGGCGGCCGCCCGCGCCCGCGACTCGGTGTCGCTGCCGTCGATCCGCCGCGACGACGAATAGAAGATTCCGCGGACGCCTGCGGCCACGGCGGTGAGCGACGCGAGGGAGAGGCTTTCGGGATCGACCGCGAGACCGTTGCTCCCCACGCCCGCGAGCAGCGCGGCCTGACGGGCTGCTTTGGCGTCGATCTCGGTGGCGAGCGTGGCGAGCAGCGGCGTGCCCGGGCGGGCGAGCCGGGGCCGTTCGCGGAGCCAGCCGAGGTAGTCGCCGAGTTCCAGGCTGGTGCCGAGCACTGCCCGCCGCGCCACCAGCATGTCGACGTGGCGCGACACGCCGCGGGCCGCCGAATCGGCGGCGGCGATCACCGGCCGGTTCGGCCGCAGCAGGTCGCACTCCTTGACCCGCCGCGACCGTTCGGCGAGCGGTTCGACGTCGGCCTCGGCGAGGCCGCTGCCCAGATCCCACATCAGCACCCGGTCCCAGTTGCGGAGCACGGGCGCCGGGGTCGGATCGCGGACATCGACATCGGGCAGCGGCAGCGGCGGACAGATCACCCACATGCCCGCCTGCCGCGCCTCGACGAGAAGCTCTCGCGTCGCCGGCTCGAAGAGCCTGACGCAGTTGAAGCCGAGGCCGGCAAGCGTCGCCAGCGGTTCGCCACGGTGCTCGATCGCCCGCGGAAAGAAGGGAACGCCCGCCACGTCGATCACCCCGCTCGACAGCCCTGCCGGCGGGTCCGTCGCGTCGGCGACGGGCAGCTCTGCCGAGGCGGGCACGACACGTGGGTCCCGGGTGTGGGAACCGAGCTGTTCCGGCCCGGCCGGGAGCGTGACGTTGCCTTCGATAACGGCGGCCTCGACGTCGATTTCGTGCCGGCCGGGTTGTGGCTGCAGGTCGAGGAGCAGGTGCGTGATCGCCGCGCCGGCGAGGTCGCCGCCCGTGCCGTGCTCGAGCAGCAGGGCGGGGAGGCGGCGGGCGAGTGCCGTGGGCAGGCGGTCGATCGCGAGCTGCTCCCAGCGGCCGACCTCCCGCGATCCCGGGCCGGGGATGAGCAGGTCGAGCGGTCGCCCCGTCTTCCGGGAGATGAATCGCGGCAGCACGACCCGGGCCACGAGCCGGATGTCGGGACGATTTGCCCGGATCCAGACGGAGGCCTGAAACTCGTCGATGACCGCCGCCGGGCCGACGGGCATCTCGATCCGGGGCCGCGTGCCGGGGGCGGCGTCGACGACGAACCGATCGACCGGCTGCTGCAGGCGGCCTCCATCCTCCACGACGGCGTGCGTGCCCCGCACCGGCGCATCGGCGGCGACGAGCTGCCAGGTCCCCCTGGCCGGCGGCGACGGCGCTGCCAAGGACGTGGTGGCGACATGTGCCACGGCCGTCGCCAGCGTCAGGACCGCTGTCCGGAGACGGTCGCCGTCAGTCCGTCTTCCCGGCTCCGACGCCGGCCCGGCTCTGCGTCGGTGGAATGGCCGGGTGTTCATGGCGGGCGCGGGTCGCGCAAGGGAGGCGCGGGTCGCGCCTGGAAGGCGCAGGTCGTGGCGACGAAATGTGGTCAGGCCGGGTCGACGCCGGCCCGGGCGGGAGCCGGGAAAGACTTGTAGCAGCCCCGTCATGGCCGGTTCCAGACCAGCTGGGACCGGGTGAATTGCCCGCATTTTTCCCGGTTTCCGCGCGCCGGCGAAGGAGGCGGGCTTGCAGTGGTGGCCGCGGCCGCGATTATGAAGCGGGGTTCGGCAGTGGTGCCGCACGACGGGCCGCCGGGGCAGGGACAGTCAAGGGAAGCATGTACCAACCGACGCCGGAGCAACTCGCCCAGACGATCGTCGAGCTCGAACTCGCCGCACCGGCCGCGGTCGAGGCCGCGGTTCGCGAAGCCGGCGGCCGCGGCCTGTCGATCGACGCCCTGCGGGCGACGCTCGTGCGCCGCGAAATCATCACGGGCTACCAGCTCGAACGGCTCCTGCGCGGCGACCGGCGCGGCTTCTTTTACGGTCGGAGCAAGATCCTCTACCAGGTGGGGGCCGGGTCGTTCGCCCGCGTTTTTCGCGCCGTCGATCGTGACACGGGGCAGATCAGCGCCGTCAAGGTGCTGCGCGGTCGGCATGCGGACGACCGCGAGAGGCAGCAGGCCTTTCGCCGCGAGGGGGAGATGGGGCGGCTGCTGCGGCATGCCAACATCGTCGCCATCGAGGAGGTGGGCGAGGAGCACGGCAGCAGTTACCTGACGATGGAATTCGTCGAGGGACAGACGCTGCGCGAACTGGTCAAGTTGCGCGGCGCACTCGACCTGCCGTGCGCGCTCGACCTGACCCGGCAGATGGCGGCCGGTCTCGAATACGCGCACCGGCGCGGCGTCACGCACCGCGATCTCAAGGCCTCCAACGTGCTCGTCTCCGCGGCGGGCCAGGCCAAGCTCGTCGATTTCGGCCTCGCCGGCACCGACGAGACGGGGGACAGTTCGCTGGGCCGCATGGACCAGCCGCGGACCATCGAATATGCGACGCTGGAGAAACTCACCGACATGCGGGACGACAGCGTCCGCAGCGACATCTTCTTTTTCGGCACGCTGGCCCAGTTGATGCTCACCGGCCAGCCGGCCCTCGCCGAAACCCGCGACCGCACCCTGCGGAGCGATCCGAGCCGGTTCGAGAAGTTCGTTCCGTTGTCTGCGCGGGCGCCGCATCTGCCGCGCGACGTCATCGAGAAGATCGGGCGGATGACGGCGCTCGACCCGCTTGAGCGCTGGCAGACGGTGGCAGACGTGCGTCGGGCCGTCGAGCAGTTGCTGGAGACGCATTCCGGTGCGGATGCCGGTGCGGCGTCCGCGTCGGTTCCGGCCGGCGGTCCTGCACCGACCAAGGGGACGCTCATGCTGGTCGAGTCGAACGAGGCCGCCCAGCGGGCGTTTCGCGAGTTTTTCGCCGCCATCGGCTACCGCGTGCTCGTCACGGGAAATCCGCGGCGGGCGTTGACGATGTGCGCGGGGGTGAATCGGACGGCCGATTGTCTGGTCATCAGCAGTCACACGCTGGGGAAGGAGGCGATCGACGCCTTCAACGCGTTGACGAACGATCCGGCATATGCCGGCCTGCCCGCGGTGCTGGTGGCAGGGGAGACGCAGACTGCGGTGGACGGCATGGCGCGGGGGGATGCGTTGCGGCGGATCACGCGGCTGCCGATTCGGAAGCGGGAGTTCGCCCGGCTGCTCGAGGAATTGCTGACCGGTGTGCGTGGCGGGTGACGGCATCATCTGTCGTCATCGTCAGTTGGGCGCGGCGTCCCCGGCACGCAGCGGCCATTGCCCGCGCCGCGTGCCTTACTACCGGGAGCATCCAAGAGTTGACAGAACGCCCCGACGATTCGGGGTAGCCCATGCCCCGCTCGTCGGACGTTGACTTCGGTCCTCCGGGCCTTCGTTCACTCGATGCTGGCTGCGTTTTCGGCTTCCTGCCTTCACTTGCCAGCAACGCCGTCTCTCGGGACATGGGCAACCCCTCACGGATGCATCGACGTCAGATGTTCGTCGTTGGGCGCGGTGTCCCTCTGCACGCAGCGGCCTCTGGCCGCGCCGCGAGCCCGCTGAACGACGCACGCTGTTGGGCGCGGCGTCCCCCTGCACGCAGCGGCCATTGGCCGCGCCGCGTGCCTGCTGAACGACGCACGCTGTTGGGCGCGGTGTCCCCCTGCACGCAGCGGCCATTGGCCGCGCCGCGTGCCCGCCCCGCGCACCACCGACGCCCGGCTGGAGGCCGGGCGGCTCGGCGCGGCGAACCTCGGCTTCGCCCCGCCGAGCGTAAGCCTGTCGGGGCCATGGATGGCCCGACAGGCGCGATCTTCAGATGTAATACATCGCCTCGCCGGACCGGCAGCGGGCCACGAGGTCCGCCAGCGTCGTGCCGCGCAGGGCGTCGGCCTCCGCCCGCGCCGCCGCGCCCCACGAGTCCGCCAGAGCGCCCGCCAGCCGCGACCGGGAGGCGAGCGCCGCAGTCACCGGGGCGACGTCCGTTCCCGGCCCTTCGATCGCCGCCCGCAGGTCGTCGAGCGTGATCTCCTCCGGTGGCCGGGCGAGCCGGTAGCCCCCGGCCGCGCCCCGCGTGCTGGCCACGAGTCCCGCCTGCTTGAGCTGCAGGAGGATGTGGACGAGAAAGCGGGCGGGAACGCCCTGCGTCGCGCTGATCTCCCGAATCCGCACAGGCTCCTCGGCCTGCCAGTGACGCGCCAGCTCGACCGCGGCGATTGCGGCATACTCGGTGCGGGCGGAGAGTCGCATGGAAACCTCGTCGCGGGGGCTTCAATGGCCCGCCGTGTGCAGTCCGCATTCCGTCTTGGCAGTTCCGCTCCACCGGCCGGCCCGCTCATCCTCCCCGAACGCGATCGACCGGGTGCAGGGCGCGCACCCGATGCTCACGTAGCCCTGGTCGTGGAGCGGGTTGTAGGGCACGTCGTGGCGCACGATCGCTTCCCAGACCTTCGCCTTCGTCCAGGTGGCGAGCGGCGAGACCTTGACGACTCCGAACTTGTGGTCCCAGCCGACGATCGGGGCCGTGGCGCGATCCGGGCTCTGGTCGCGCCGGATGGCGGTCATCCAGGCGTCGAAGTTGGCGAGCACCCGGCGGACGACGGCGAGCTTGCGATCGGCACAGCAGCGATCGGGATCGGTGCGGTACAGCGGCCCGCCGTGGTGCCGCTCGTACTCGGCAACCGAGGCCGCGGGGCGCTCGAGAGTCACCTCGATCCCGTAGCGGGCGGCGATCCGGTCGCGGAGTTCGAGCGTTTCCCGAAACTGGTACCCGGTGTCGAGATTGAAGACGTGCATTCCGGGGGCGACGGCCGCGATCCAGTGCAGCATCAGGCAGCCTTCGGGCCCGAAGGCCGTGGCCATGGTGAGTCTGGTGCCGAACCGTTCGAACGCCCAGCGGATGATCTCGGTCGGCTCCGCCGACTCGAGCCTCCGGCTGGCGTCGGCCAGTTCGGCGCGCACTTCCGCCGAAGCTTGCTCGACGGGCTGCTGTTCGCCGTCCGAAACGGCCGCTGTGGCATCGGCCACGATCGAATCCTCATCAAGTTGGTCAGGTATATGAAGTATACTTCGCCGGCTGGTTCATCGACAGCCGGCGGGTTTTCGACACAGGGGCGGCCGGAGAAACCGGCAGTCTCTCCCTCTTTTGTCCCCTTTGCCGCATCATGCCCCGGATTCGCGCCCCTGTGGGCGCCTGACCTGTCCGACGGGAGCGCTTGAGGATGGCACGCAGCGTTGCATTGGCGGTCGATCTCGGGGCGTCCGGAGGCCGTGTGCTCTCAGGGGCTTTCGACGGCCGCATCCTCGAACTCGATGAAGTCCACCGCTTCGAGAACGCCCCGCTGTCGTTCGGCGGCCGCCTCGTCTGGGATCTGCCCCTTCTCTGGCGCGAGGTCGTGGCCGGCCTGCGGCTGGCCGCGCAGCGGCACGGCCGCGCCGTCGCCAGCGTCGGCGTCGACACCTGGGGCGTGGACTTCGCCTTCCTCGGTGCCGACGGCGACCTGCTCGCCAACCCGATCTGCGAGCGCGACCCGCAGACCCGGGGCCTGCTCGCCGCGGCCGAGGGCACCGTGCCGCGATCCGACATCTTCGCCGCGACCGGCCTGCAGTTCATGGAGATCAACTCGCTCTACCAATTGCTGGCGATGCAGGCCCGGGGCTCGACGGCGCTCGCGTCGGCCGCTCGGCTGTTGATGATCCCCGACCTGGTCCACTGGCTGCTTTCCGGCACAGTCTCGAACGAGCGGACCAACGCGTCGACCACGCAGTGCTTCGACCCGCGGACCGGCGACTGGGCCTTTCCGCTGCTCGAAAGGTTCGGCCTGCCGCGGCACATCTTCGGGCCGATCACGGTGCCGGGCACGGATCTCGGCGGCCTGCGGCCGGAGGTGGCCGAGGAGACGGGCCTCGCCGGCGTGCGGGTCATCGTCCCCGGCACGCACGACACGGCCAGCGCCGTGGCCGCGGTGCCGGCACTCGACCCGCCGAGCAGCCGGCCGGACTGGTGCTACGTCAGCCTCGGCACGTGGGCGTTGGTGGGCGCCGAACTCGATCGGCCCCTGGTCACGCCGGCCTGCCTGGCCCACAACTGCACCAACGAGGCCGGCGTCGGCGGCACCACGCGGCTGCTCAAGAACGTCTGCGGGCTTTGGCTCGTGCAGCAATGCCGGGCCGCCTGGCAGCGCGAGGGGAAGGGCTGGTCGTGGGACCAGCTCACGGCGCTGGTGGCGGAGGCTCCCGCGCTGCGCACGATCATCGATCCCGACCATCCTTCCCTCGTCGCCCCGGCCGACATGCCGGCCGCGATTCGCGGCCTGGCCCGTGAGGCGGGGGAGCCGGTGCCCGAGACCACGGCCGCCGTCGTACGGACCGCGATGGAAAGCGTGGCCGCCGCCATCCAGCGCACGCTCGGCCGGCTCGACGAACTTCTCGGCCGCCGCGTCGGCACCGTGCACGTCGTCGGCGGCGGCGTCCGCAACCGGCTCCTCTGCCAGATGATCGCCGACGCCACCGGCCGACCGGTGGTGGCCGGCCCGGTGGAAGCCACGGCAATCGGCAATCTGCTCGTGCAGCTGGCGGGCCGCGAGGGCCCGGTCGATCTCCGCGCGGTCCGGGCG